>NZ_JAQHYR010000001.1:0-488112 GCF_027858075.1 Clavibacter sp. CT19
CGCACCGCGGCCGGCCCGCCTCCGGGTGGCGCATCGCGCGCCGCCCCGCACCACCGCCGGGCACCCGGCACCACCATCCACACAAGTGAGGCAGGCCATGGCCAACCACATTCTCGAGATGCGCGGCATCACCAAGACGTTCCCCGGCGTCAAGGCGCTGCAGGACGTCACCCTCGAGGTCACGCGCGGCACGTGCCACGCGATCTGCGGCGAGAACGGCGCGGGCAAGTCGACCCTGATGAAGGTGCTGTCGGGCGTCTACCCGGCCGGCTCCTACGACGGCGACATCGTGCTCGAGGACAAGGTCGTCAAGTTCTCCAGCATCCGCGACAGCGAGAAGTCGGGCGTGGTGATCATCCACCAGGAGCTCGCGCTGAGCCCCTACCTCTCCATCGCGGAGAACATCTTCCTCGGCAACGAGATCAGCAAGGGCGGCTTCATCGACTGGAACGCCACCAACGTGGAGGCCTCGAAGCTCCTCGCCCGCGTCGGGCTGAGCGACAACCCGGCCACGAAGATCGCCGACATCGGCGTGGGCAAGCAGCAGCTCGTGGAGATCGCGAAGGCGCTGTCCAAGGAGGTGAAGCTCCTCATCCTCGACGAGCCCACCGCCGCGCTCAACGACGAGGACTCCGCCCACCTGCTCGACCTGATCAAGCACCTCAAGGGCCAGGGCATCACGAGCATCATCATCAGCCACAAGCTGAACGAGATCAAGGCGATCGCCGACGCCGTCACGATCATCCGCGACGGCAAGACGATCGAGACCCTCGACCTCGGGCGCGACTCCATCAGCGAGGAGCGCATCATCAAGGGCATGGTGGGCCGCGACCTCCAGAGCCGCTACCCCGACCGCACCCCCGACATCGGCGAGGAGGTGCTGCGCATCGAGGACTGGACGGTCCACCACCCGCAGGAGCACTCCCGCGTGGTCGTCGACCACGCGAACCTGAACGTCCGCGCGGGCGAGGTGGTCGGCATCGCCGGCCTCATGGGCGCGGGCCGCACCGAGCTCGCGATGAGCGTCTTCGGCCGCTCCTACGGCGCCAACATCTCCGGCAAGCTCTACAAGCGCGGCAAGGAGATCACGGCGCGCACGGTGGGCGAGGCGATCAAGAACGGCCTCGCGTACGCCACGGAGGACCGCAAGCACTACGGCCTGAACCTCATCGACGACATCAAGCGCAACGTCTCCGGCGCCGCGCTCGAGAAGCTGTCGAAGGCGGGATGGGTCGACGCGAACCGGGAGTACGTGGTGGCTGACGGCTACCGCACCTCCATGAACATCAAGGCGCCGAGCGTCGGGTCCATCACCGGGAAGCTCTCCGGGGGGAACCAGCAGAAGGTCGTCCTCTCGAAGTGGATGTTCTCCGACCCGGACGTGCTCATCCTCGACGAGCCCACCCGCGGCATCGACGTGGGCGCCAAGTACGAGATCTACACGATCATCAACGCGCTCGCCGCGCAGGGGAAGGCGGTCATCGTCATCTCCAGCGAGCTCCCCGAGCTCCTCGGCATCTGCGACCGGATCTACGCCCTCTCCGCCGGGCGCATCACGGGCCAGCTGCCGATCTCCGAGGCGACGCCCGAGACCCTCATGACCTACATGACCAAGGAAAAGGAATAGTCAGCATGTCCAGTCTCAGCAATGTGGCGGGTTTCCTCGTCAGCCGCCTCAGGCAGATCGGCATCTTCATCGCGCTGATCGCGATCGTGGTGCTGTTCCAGATCCTCACCGACGGGACGCTCCTCGAGCCCCGCAACGTCACGAGCATCGTCGTCCAGAACGCCTACATCCTGATCCTCGCGATCGGCATGGTGATGATCATCATCGCCGGGCACATCGACCTGTCTGTCGGGTCCGTGGTGGCGCTCATCGGCGCCGTCTCGGGCGTGTTCGCCGTCAACTGGGGCTGGCCCTGGTGGGCGTCCATCCTCGCCAGCCTCGTGATCGGCGGCCTCATCGGCGCCTGGCAGGGCTTCTGGGTGGCGTACGTCGGCATCCCCGCGTTCATCGTGACCCTGGCGGGCATGCTCACGTTCCGCGGCCTCGCCCAGATCGTGCTGGAGAACCGGCCGATCACGCCGTTCCCGGACGAGTACGTGGCCGTCGGCTCCGGCTTCCTGCCCGACCCCACGAACCGCGCGGCCATCCTGGAGCCGATCACCGTGGCGCTCGGCGTCATCGCGGCGCTGTTCCTCGTGCTGTCCGCGGTGCGCGAGCGTCGTGCCCGCGTGAAGCTCAACCTCGAGGACGAGCCGCTCGCCTGGTTCCTCACCAAGCTCGCCACCATCGCGGTGCTCGTGCTCGGCATCACGTACCTGCTCGCGAGCTACAACGGCACGCCGATCGTCCTCGTGATCCTCGCGGTGCTGGTGCTCGTGTACACGGCGGTGATGGGCCGGAGCATCTTCGGCCGTCACATCTACGCCCGCGGTGGCAACCTCAACGCGGCGCAGCTGTCCGGCATCAACACGAAGCGCGTGGACTTCCTGCTCTTCGTGAACATGGGCTTCCTGGCGGCGCTCGCCGGCATCGCCTTCACGGCGCGCAGCAACTCGGCGCTCCCCGCGGCCGGCAACGGCTTCGAGCTCGACGCGATCGCCGCGGTGTTCATCGGCGGGGCGGCCGTCACGGGCGGCATCGGCACCGTGACGGGTGCGATGGTCGGTGGTCTGATCATGGGCGTGCTCAACAACGGCATGTCGCTGCTCGGCCTCGGCACGGAGTACCAGCAGCTCATCAAGGGCCTCGTGCTCCTGCTGGCTGTCGCGTTCGACGTGTTCAACAAGAGCCGCGGGTCCAAGTCCGCGACCTGATCCGCCCGCATCACCCGCGCTGACGCGCACGGAGGGGCCCGGCATCCGCATGGATGCCGGGCCCTCCGTCGTCCGGCGCCGCGGGCTGGGGGAAGGGCGTTCGCGCGCGGCGGCGTCCGCGTAGCATCCTGCTCACCCGCCGCCGCGTCGTCTGCCGTGTCGCGCGGCCCGTCGAGGCGCGAGGGAGCGGAGCATGCCGAGGATCGTCATCCCCTGGATCGCAGCAGCCGTGGGGGTGTCGACGATCGCCGTGGTGCTCGCCGTCCAGCATGGCCGTGACCCCGTCGCCGCAGTGCTCCCGGCCCTCGTGGTGCTCTCGAGCGGTCCGGTGGGCCTCGTCATCCGCCGCCGGCGCGAGATGGGCTCGCGGTCGGCCGCGCCCGGCGGCGTGGAGCGGGCGATCGCGTCCGCCACCCAGGCGGCGGTCTTCCGCGACCTCCTCGTCGGGATCCCGGCGGCCATGCTCCTCCAGCTGGTGCAGCCCGAGCGGCCGCCGATCACGACCTTCCTCCTGCTGCTGGTGGCCGCGCTCGCGGACCACGGCCTCCGGAACATCGCACGCCTTCGGGCCTGCGGGAGGCCCGGCCCGGGCACGAACGACCTCGCTGTCCACCGGGCCGCGGCCGGGCTCGCGCCGGAGGACCTCGCGCTGGCCACGGGGGTCAGCGATCGCACGATCGTCGCGATCGAGAACGGCCGCCATGAGCCGGGCGTCGACCTCGCGCTGGCTCTCGCCCGCGAGCTCGGCGTCCGCGTGGAGGACCTGTTCCCGGCGCATCCGCCGAGGGCCTGACCGCCGCGCACAGGCAGACGGAGGGCCCGGCATCCACGTGGATGCCGGGCCCCCCGGTCGTGCTCGGTGCGCGTCCTAGGGCGTGTCTCTCCATCCGTGGGTCCAGGCGATGATGCCGTGCAGGACGGTCGCGGCTCGGTGGTGGAGTGCGTGCTCGTCGTAGCGGGTGGCGAGGCCGCGCCATCGCGTGATGTGGCAGAAGCGGGGTTCGGCGACATTCCGGCCGCGGTGGTCGACTGCGTCGAACGCGGATGGGCGCCCACCTCTGGCGCCGCGTCGACGTCGGTGGCCTTGCTGATCGGCCGACTCGGGGATGACCGCGCGGATGCCTCGGTCCGGAGATGGCGGCGGATCGCTCGAGACGAGTGCGCCTTGTCACCTCGGAGCGCTTGCGAGTGCTCGCGAGAGCCCCATGGAACATGAGCCGGGTCATCGACGGGTGTCCACGGGGTGGGGCGGTCTCCTCGCGGTCGTGAAGCGCCCTGCATTCGATGGAGACATCGCGCGATGTGATTCCCGCCAGCTGATCGACGGCTGCGTGGCCAGCATGGAACGTGCCCTCGAACTCGGCGAGGTGGGTCACGGCCGTCCGGGCTCCGTTCACACGGCTTCGCCGCCGGTTCGCCAATACCCTCCCCGACGAGTCGGAGCGTCGTCTCGCTCAGCGCTATCGCGGAGCTACGTCGGTCGGGTTCGCGACCGCGACAGGTCGGGCTCGGCGCCGCGGACGCCTCCTTCGCTCTCGGCCCGCCGACTGCAGAGGAACCAGACGATTCCGTACACGACGGTGATGCCTCCGAAGAGCTGCACGAGAGTCGGGGCGGGAAGGACTCCGATGAGGACGGCGGCGACGAGTTGGCTGATCCCGATCGCGAGCATCGAGAACATGTTGTCGAAGGCGAAGATCCGACCCCGCAGAGCATCGGGTGATTCCTGCTGCAGACCGTAGTTGCTCAGGGATGCGGTGGCACTGCCCCCGATGTGGGCGACGATGACGAGGATGATCGCGAGAGGGGCGGACGTCTGCATCGCCATGAGCGCGTAGGCCACGCCGAAGAGCGTGATCGTCGCCAAGAGCGCTCTCCTGGGCTGGACGCCGGCGCGGACGATCGGTCTCGCGAGCATCGGACCGATCAGAGCGCCGATGCCTCGGGCGGCGAACAGGAAGCTCGCCATGAGAGCTGGCTCACCGCTGGAGAGCATCAGGGCGATGGAGGGGAAGACGGCGAGGATCCCGTTGCCGATGTTCGTCCCGGGCTTGGCGAGGATCAGCGCACCGATCATCCGACTCGTCTTCGCCGCCCGGAACACGGAACGGCTGTCGCTGACGAACGCGGAGAGCCGCAGTCGAGGGACGTCGGTCGCCGCGCGCCCGAGCTTCGGGAGCCTGAGCAACGACAACCCGGCGATGAGGTAGCCGAGGAAGGTCACGCCGAAGCACACGTACGGGGAAGCGAAGCTCGAGACCAGGCCGCCGAGGGTGGAGCCGAGCACGAGCATCACCCCCCAGACGGATCCGAGACCGGTCGTCGCTGCGAGCAGGCCGTGTCGTTCGACGAGGTCGGGCACGATCGTGTTCACGGCCGGGGTGAAGAACGCCTTGCCGACCGCGAGAAGTGCATAGGTGGCGACGCCTAACAGCGCTGTCGCCGCAGAGGAGATGAGGAAGAGCAGCCCGATTGCCAGAGATGACCCGAGAAGGCAGACGATCAGGATCTTCCGGCGGTCGAACCGGTCCAGCAGCGAGCCGGCCACCAACGACAAGCCGGCGATGACGAAGGTCTCGACGCTGAGGAGGACGGCGCCGAGAGCGCCGCTGCCCGTCAGCCTCTGCATCAGCAGGATGAGCGGGATCATCGTGAACCAGTCACCGCCCTGGCAGATGACCTGCGCGAAGAAGACACGGCGATAGTCGACGTTGTGCCGGAGCAGGCCCCAGGTCGTCGTCGGCGGGGCGGCGGCTCTCACTGCGCCTCTGGTCGAGACGGGGCCGGGTCGGCGGATCGTGTCAGGACCCCTCGTTCACGCAACCCGTCGAGGACAGCTCGGTTCGCCGCGGGCATCGAGAGCATCGTCTCGGCGTCGAGCTCGGCGACGAACTCGGCGGCGAGCGTCGAGGCGGCGCTGAAGTCGGCCTCGGGCGCCTGTCTGATCGCGTCGAGCAGCACGGTGAAGTCGCCGAGCGTCATATCGTGTCCGAGTTCGCGCAGCAGGCTCGGACTGTATTCGCGGACGACTGCCGCGCTCTCCACGGCCATCCGCATTCGTGCTTCGACGTTCCCCGGTTCGTGGAGACGTTGCGTGATGGATCGCGGACCGCGATCACGCACGCGCCAGTGGTAGGCGACCTGTGTCGTCACGACGACTGCTCGCGCCTTGAGGTGCGCCGCGAGCATCACCGGCGCGTCCTCGTATTCCGACAGTTCGAAGGCGAGACCGGCTGAGTTCCAGAAGCTACGCCGGAAGACCTTGTTCCACGCCATCCTGTCGAGGATGAGGTCTCTGACCGAGGTGATGTGGGCCGCCTGTCGGTCGGTCCCGAAGACCTCCCGGTACCGGGGGTGCGGCCACACCTTCTGGGAGTCGAATCGCAGCACGTTCCCGGAGACGAAGTCTGCCGCCGATCCCTCGAGGAGTGAGATGGCGCGTTCGTAGGCCCCTTCGGGTACGACATCGTCGGCGTCGCAGAACGCGAGGTACTCGCCCGCCGCCGCCGTGATACCGAGGTTGCGGGCTCGGCTGAGACCGCGGTGGTCGCTTGTCACGAGTTCGAAGCGGTCGTCCTCGGCGATGAATCGGCGGGCGATGTCCTGGCTCCGATCCGTGGAGCCGTCGTCGACCAAGATCACCTGCAGGGGAACGCGCTGCCGGGCCAGCGACTCGAGACATTGCTGGAGGTACGACTCCACATCGAAGACGGGGACGACGACACTGAGCAGCCCTGCGGTGGGCTGCGCGCTTCGATTCTCCGATTCGGCGTCGGTCATCGTGAGGCCCCTGTCTCGGAAGCGAAGAGGGCGAGCAGCTTGAGACGGTGCACATGGGCGCTGTTCGCGTCGGTTCCCGTCTCGGTCGCACGACTCGGCGAGTCCGGGATCTCGACCAGCCCGTTCGCCGGCTTCCCGGTGAGTACGAGCTGCCTCCCGCCGAGGGCGTCGGCCTCCTCCAGGTCGTGAGTGACGAAGACGACCGTCGGACGGTGTTCGTCGTGCACTCGGAGAAGCAGCTGTTGGCAGGCCGCCCGGGTCCTGATGTCGAGAGCGCTGAAGGGCTCGTCGAGCAGCAGCACACTGGGACGCGTCACGAGGGTGCGCGCGATCTGCGCCCGCTGCCTCATCCCACCCGAGAGCGAGCCGGGGAGCAGATCTCCGTGCGCCGACAATTCGACCTCCGCGAGCATCTCAGCCACTCGTCCCGTGCGCTGGGCCTTGGGCACTCGTGCGATCTTGAGCGGGAGCTCGACGTTCTGCCGGACGTTCAGCCATGGCAGCAACCCGTCCTGTTGGAAGACGAGTCCCCGGCTCGCGGACGGTCCGAGGATCGGCTCGTCGGCGACCCTGACGTCGCCGGATGTGAGACGCTGCAGCCCCGCGAGGACGCGCAGGATCGTCGACTTCCCCGAGCCAGACGGCCCCAGGACGATGGAGATGCGGCCGGCTTCGAAGGTCGCTGACAGGTCGTCGAGGACGGTCCGGCCACCGAGTCGGACGGTGGCCCCTTCCAGCTCGATCGCAGCTCCGTTCATGATGTGACCTCGCGCTCTGCCCAATGGGTCAATCGTCGGCCGGCGAAAGCGACCAATCCGGTGGTGATCATGCCGAGTGCGCCGATGACGACCATGCCGGCGACGACCGATGGGTAGTCGACGAGCGTGTACGCCTGCCAGGTCCGGTACCCGACGCCGAATTGACCGGAGATCATCTCGGCTGAGATGACGCAGACCCAGGACACGCCCAGCCCGACGGAGAATCCGGCGAAGATGCCCGGCAATGCGCCGGGAAGCACGACTCGCAGGATCACGGTCGCCCGCCCGCCGCCCATGGTCTGGACTGCCTCCTCCCAGGAGAGCGGCAGCGTCCGCACTGCGGCTCGTGCGCTGATGACGATCGGGAAGACGGCGGCTGCGAAGGTGATCGCGACGATCCCCTGCTCATTGGTCGGGAACAGCAGGAGCGCGATCGGCACCAATGCGATCGCGGGAATGGGACGCGCGATCTCGACGAGGGTGCCGAGGGTCCGGTCGGCGGTCGAACTGCGGCCCTGCATGATCCCGAGCGGGACGCCGACTGCGCATGCGAGCAGGAATCCGAGCGTGATCCGGGCCAAGCTCGCGGCCACGTCCTGGTAGAACAACGCTGTCCCGAGCTGACGGATCAGTACGTCCGCGACGGTCAGCGGCGTCGGGAGTTTGTCGAACGACAACCAGAGCCTGACGCCAGAAGCCGACAGCAGTTGCCAGATGAGCAGCGCGGCGACGACGGTCGCGGCCCTGATCAGCAGGTCCTTGGACGACCGTGCGCGGGAACGGGTGGGAACGGTGCGGCCGGGCAGTCGCATCATCGCCGTTCGTGATGCTGCCTTCATCCGCTCGCCCTCGAGAACTCCTCGGCGCCGGCGAAAGTGTATTGACGGCTCTCGGGCTTGTCGGCTGCGTACTTCGAGGCGTTCTCGGCAGTCGCGAACGCAGCCCATCGCTTGTCCGTCGGTGCAGCCGGGTCGTATGTCCAGATGCTCTTCTCCGCGAACCAGCGCGTCCCGGTCAATCCATCTGACACGTAGGCGGCGCGGATCTCCGCGTCCGCCTTCGTCGCGGCAGCGAGCAGGCATCCCGGGGTGCCGTAGAACGATGCTCCCGCTTCGCCCTTCCAGAGGATCGCACTCGGCGGACCGTTCTCACCAGCCGAATCGCCGCAGCCCTCCTGGACCGTTCCAGGTGCTGCTTGGTTGATGTCGGAGTCGAGCATCTGCGCGTAGTCCTCACCGAACAAGCGCTTCAGATGGGAATCGTCGGCGAAGGACGTGAGGTGCGGGTCGATCGTGCCGTCGGTCTTGCGCAGGTAATCGGAATCCTTCTGCAGTGCGGTCACCAATGCAGGCTTGAGGGCCATGTTGAAGTTCGCGATGCCGAAGGGTCCGTTGTACAGGTAGACGACCTCGAGCGGGAGGCCGGTCGCTTCGGCGACCTCTTTCGCCGCGTCGAGCGGCTGGGCGTGGAGGTAGTCCGTCGCTTCGCTCATGCCCTGGAGGAATGCTTGGACGACCGCGGGCTGCGTTCTCGCGAACTGCTCGCCGACGACGACGCCGTGGAAGGTGGGGTTCGCGGTCGTGGCCCCGTCGACGAGGAGGCGCCCGTCGCCGTTCCACACCTCTTGTGCGGGCCATGGCGCGAACTGGGAGTAGGCCGCCACGCTGCCGGCCTTCAAGGAGGTCGCTCCGACGCTCGGCGCTTGGTTCTGTCTGTCGATGTCCGTCGGCTGGAGGCCTGCTGCATCGATGGTCTGAGCGAGCAAGCCGTCGCCGGCTGATCCGACCGAGGTCGAGACGGTCGCTCCGCGGAGCCCCGCGACGTCCTCGATCGTGCTTTCCGACGGCACGACGATGCCGTTCAAGCCTCCGGCCATGTTGAACGCGGTCGTCGCGATGAGTTCGGTGCGGGCATCGGCTTGCGGGTAGGTCCGCGAAGCGTTCAGGACCAGCGGGAAGTCACCCATCGAGCCGATGCCGATCTTGCCGGCGAGCATCTGCGCGGTGATGGGAGCGCCGGTGTCGTAGTCCTCCCACCTCACGTCGTAGCGCACTCCGGTCTTCTCCGTCTCGGCGGCGAGCGCCTTCTCGAAGTAGCCGCGCGCCTTGAGGAGCGTCCCTGCCGTGACGGTGTTGATCGTCTTGCTCTGGTAGCCGACGGTCACCTCGACCGTCCCGTCGTCGTCGGAGCACCCTGTCATCGTGGTCGCGCCGAGCACGACGCCGATGGAGATCGCCATTACCCGCAGGAGTCGTCTGTTCTGCATCACCTGTCGTCGCTTCCTCATCGTTCCTCGGGTGCTCGTAGCACTGCAACCTCGCCGGTGGCCAGCGGGATCTCGCTCGTGCCTGCTGCGAGCACCTCGACCACGGAGCGGGTCGAGCCGTCGGTCACGTCGATTCTGGTGATGATCGTCCGTTCTGTGTCCGCGGACAGCGTGATCGTGTGGTCGGTCGTCGAGTTGACCAGGGCGACGCACGTCGGCGGCAACCTGGTGACCCTGCTTGATTCGGTCTGGATCACGACTGTTCCGTCTTCCAGCTCCATCGACGCCGTCCCGTCGGTCGTGAAGCTGCGGCCGTGTCCGAGGCCACGGGCTAGCAAGGAGTCGTACCAACGATGGAGTGCACTCATGGTCGCGCGTTGCGGAGAGGTCAGCGTCCTGAGGTCCTTTCCCCATGACGGGATGCCTCCGGCGATCATCCGCAAGCCGATCAGCGCGACGTCCTGCGCGCTGGCCGACGGGCTGAAGGTCTGGTAGTCGTTCAACGCGGGGAGGTTGCGGGCTTGCATGTAGACCATGCGCTCGAGGTTCGTCTTCGAGGCGTACGGCGCATCACCGGCCCGCACCACGGTGCCCGTCGCTGCGGCTTGAGGTGACGCGTAGTCCTGCTTGAGTTCGACGATCATCGGTCGTCCGACGGCGTCGATCGCGCGCCGGGCTTCGGCGAGGTGCAGCACGAGTCCTTCCATCGCTGACTCCGTGTCGTGCAGGTGGTGGACGCCGGCGCACTCCTCTGCCGGGAGCCAGTTGAACAAGTCGAACTTGAAGCCGTCGATCTCATAGGCGTCGATCAGCGAGGTGACCACGCCGAGCATCCTCGCGCGTGCTTCCGGAGACCGGAAGCAGAGGGAGTAGAACAACGTCGGGTTGACGATCGGCGTGCCTCGGTCGTCCTCGACGAGCAGGGAGGCGTTCTCGCCGAATGAGTGGGAAGCCGGCCCGACCGCGTGCGGGGCGCACCAGAGGAGCACCTTCGCTCCATCGGCGCGAAGCTCACGGAGCATCTCCGGCATGTCCGGGAAGCGGATGGGATCAGGCTGCCAATCGCCGATGTTCAGTGGGGTGCCGTAGTCGGAGTCGAGACCTGGCCCGAACCAGCCGTCGTCGAGGATGAAGTGCCGCACTCCGAGTTCCAGTCCCGCTGCGACGTTGTCGGTGAAGGTCCTCCGGTCCATCTGATCGGAGCTCCAATCCACCCAACTGCACCAGTACGTCGCGAGTGCGGCTGCATCTGGCTGATATGCGACCGCCAGCCGGTCCTGTTCGAGACGGCTGAACCTCCTCAGCGCGTCGAACCACGCGGTGTGTCCCTCTTCACGGGTGCTCACCCACCCGAAACGCTGGGTGGTGCCGAGCGCTGGCCCGACGGCCCCGAGCTCGTATTCGACTCGGAAGCGACGGTGTTGGACGTTGAGTGCTCGGTTCGACGCGGGCTCGTGCACGCGGACATCCATCTCTCGCGTGCCGGTGAGCAGGCCGATGGCGAACGCAGCGTTGCCGCCGAGGTTCTCGAAGACGAACGCCGGGGTGGCGAACGAGTTGATGCGGATCGCTGTCGTCTCGCGGAAACGCCATGCCGATATCGGGCTGAGGCTGTTCATGAACCACCGCCCGGTATCGGGGAAGACCACCCGGTCGAAGTTGTCCAGGAGCGTGACGTAGGAGATTCGGAGGTCCGACATGTCCGAGATCGTCGTCACCTCGAAGATCAATTCGTCCGGCTCTCCGCTGCGGACGGCGATCGTGACGTCCTCGTCGGGATCGTGCGGGGACTCCGCGGTGAGCAGCCCGCCTCGTCGGACCAGATCGAGCACTCGCGTCACCTGATGCTGACCGGCAGTGACCGTGATCTCCAGACATTCGATCGGCTCGCATGTCAGCACGCCGTCTTCGCGGCTCTCGAGGAGCGTCACAGGTGCCGCCCGGCGCCGTCGGACGGGGTCCCGATGGAGAGATCCGGCGATGCCCAGTCGGTCTCCTCACCGAACCGGGCCCGGACCGCGGTCGCGATCGTCTCGATCGACGAAGTGGGAGCGAGGGCCGCTGATGAGACTCGCCTGATCTCGCGCTCCTGCACGGAGCGGAGCACGGGCACGCGCATCCCGCCGGCGTAGTCGACGTGCTCCCCGATGAGGTTCACGCGTCCGGGAGTCGACCACACGCCACGGGTTCCGTCGGCGCTCTCCGAGTGTCTCTCCGCCAACTCCTGGGCGGTGATCTCACGTGCCGAGACGGCCGAGATGATCGGCTCCGGTGCGTCGCCCGTTCGACGAGACGTGATCGGGTTCACTGTCCTTCTGCCAGCTCCATCGCAAAGCAGCCTCTCTCCGGATAGCCGTGTTGACGTTGCACCCTACAGGCAGTGGGCGTGCCAGCTCGAGCGACATGTGGAGGACGTCGCAGAGCCACCGCTGACGGTCACGTCCCGGCTGCGCCAGGGGCCCTTCTTCGACGCGCTCGGTCGGCGTCAGTCGTGGCGTGTCGTCACCTGAGATGCGTCTCCTCATGATGTGCGGGCGTGCGGCCTGTGAGCAGGGCGGGTCCGTGGATCGGCGTGAAGACCGCATCGGTGCGGCGCATCGCGGGGAGAACCCGACCGCACCTGCCGAGCTCGCTGGCGGCTTCGCGGTCATCGGGGACGTGCATCTCCTCGCGGATGCCGATCTGCGAGGCACCCTGGGTCTGATGGAGACTCGCACTATGTGATGCCCGCCGGCTCGAGGTCCTCGACGCTGCGGGCGGCGTCGAGCGGGCCGTCGCCGCCCGGGCCGCGGCCGCGGTCTTCCGGGACCTGCTCGTGGTGCTCCCCGCCGCGCTCGTGGACGAGGGGTTCCGGCGCTCGTCCGGCCGTCGCGCGATGGAGCGCGGGGGAGGGGGGACTGCCGGCTCGCGGAGCCCCGGATGCGCCTCCGCCTCGAGGAGGACGAGTTCGCCGAGCGCGTCGGCGTGAGCACGCGCACGATCCGGGCGATCGAGGCCAGGTGGCACCGTCCGCCCGTCGACCTGGCGGTGGCGCTCGCCCGGGAGGTGGAGGCGCCGGTCGAGCGGCTCTTCCCTCCGCCCGCGACGCGCGGCTGAGGGGCGGGTTCCGAGCCCGGTCCGCCCGACCCGCCACGGCCGAGGGCCCGGCATCCACGTGGATGCCGGGCCCTCCGGTCGCGCAGGTGAAGGGGCGAGCTAGGAGCGCGCGCCCATCAGGTGCTCCAGCGCCAGCTGGTTGAGGCGGACGAAGCCGAAGCCCTTAGCGTCGAAGTACTCGTCGGCCGCGAAGTCCTCGTAGGAGGAGCGGTCCGCGAGGATGTCGTCGTAGGACTCGCCCTCGTTCAGCGTCGGCGTGTAGATGTCCTGGACCTTGGCGGCGGCGAGCGCCTCCTGCACCTCGGGGTCGGCGCGGAAGGCCTGCGCGCGCTCCTTGAGGAGCAGGTACATGCGCATGTTCGCCGCGGCGGAGTCCCACACGCCCGTGATGTCCTCGGTGCGGCTGGGCTTGTAGTCGAAGTGACGGGGGCCGTCGTAGGAGCGGCCGCCACCCACGCCGCCGTTCTCCAGCAGGTCGACGAGCGAGAACGCGTTCTGCAGGTCGCCGTGGCCGAAGACGAGGTCCTGGTCGTACTTGATGCCGCGCTGGCCGTTGAGGTCGATGTGGAAGAGCTTGCCCTGGTACAGCGCCTGCATGATGCCGGCGGTGAAGTTGAGGCCCGCCATCTGCTCGTGGCCGACCTCGGGGTTCACGCCGACGAGCTCGGGGCGCTCGAGGGTCTCGATGAAGGCGAGCGCGTGGCCGAGCGTCGGCAGCAGGATGTCGCCGCGGGGCTCGTTGGGCTTCGGCTCGATGGCGAAGCGGATGTCGTAGCCCTTGTCGGTGACGTAGTCGCCGAGCAGGTTGACGGCCTCGCGGTAGCGCTCGAGCGCGCCGCGGACGTCCTTGGCGGAGTCGTACTCGGCGCCCTCGCGGCCGCCCCACATCACGAACGTCTGCGCGCCGAGCTCGGCGGCGAGGTCGATGTTGCGGAGGACCTTGCGGATCGCGAACCGGCGGACGGCGCGGTCGTTCGAGGTGAAGCCGCCGTCCTTGAAGACGGGCGCGGAGAAGAGGTTGGTGGTGACCATCGGGACGACGATGCCGGTGTCGCTGAGGGCGCCCTTCAGGCGGTCGATCTGCTTCTGGCGCTCGGCGTCGGTGGATCCGAAGGCGAAGAGGTCGTCGTCGTGGAAGGTGAGGCCGTAGGCGCCCAGCTCCGAGATGCGCTCGACGCCCTCGACCACGTCGAGGTCGGAGCGGGTCGGGCCGCCGAACGGGTCGGCCCCGGTGTATCCGATGGTCCAGAGTCCGAACGAGAACTTGTCCTCGCGGGTGGGGGTGAGCGCCATGGTGTCTCCTGTCAGCGTCGTCGATGATTTGTTGCTAGCTACAACCTAATCGGCGGACGGGCGCCGCGCAACGTCGACACGAGGGCGCGGGCGGGTCGGATGCGGTGCGGGCGCGGCGGCGCGGGCGGGTCGGGTGGACGCGCGGGAGGCGTCCCGGCAGGATGGCGGGAGGTCGTCGTCGACCGCGCGCACGCGCATCCGCCGGCCCCATCGCCCCGACGGAGAGGTCCGCAGCCCATGACCCACGCATCGCCCGCCGCGACCGGCACCCCGGCTCCCGACGACCGGGGCACCGGCCTCGACTTCCCGCCCGGCTTCCTGTTCGGATCCGCCACCGCCGCGTACCAGATCGAGGGCGCCGTCCGCGAGGGCGGCCGCGGCGACTCCATCTGGGACGTCTTCAGCCGCACGCCCGGCAAGGTGCTCGGCGGCGACACCGGCGACGTGGCCGACGACCACTACCACCGGCTCGAGTCCGACCTCGACCTGATGCAGGAGCTGGGCCTCGAGGCGTACCGGTTCTCGATCGCGTGGCCGCGCATCCAGCCCACCGGCCGCGGGCCGGCGAACCCGGAGGGGCTCGCGTTCTACGGGCGGCTCGTGGACGGGCTCGTCGCGCGCGGGATCACGCCCATCGCCACGCTCTACCACTGGGACCTCCCGCAGGCGCTCGAGGAGGAGGGCGGCTGGACGAGCCGCGAGACCGCGTACGCCTTCGCCGACTACGCCCGGATCATGGGCGAGGCGCTGGGTGACCGCATCGGCACCTGGACGACGCTGAACGAGCCGTGGTGCTCGGCGTACCTCGGCTACGCGGCCGGCGTGCACGCGCCGGGGCGCACGGACGCGGAGGCGTCGTTCCGCGCGGTGCACCACCTCAACCTCGCGCACGGGCTCGCGGTCGCGGCCCTCAAGGAGGTCGTGCCGGTCGACGCCCGGTTCTCCATCACGCTCAACCTGCACGTGATCCGCGGCGAGGGCGACACGGGCCCGGAGGCCGTGCGCCGGGTCGACGGCGTCGGCAACCGCGTCTTCCTCGACCCGCTGCTGAACGGGGTCTACCCGGCCGACGTGATGGCGGAGACCGCGGCCATCACCGACTGGTCGTTCGTGCGGCCGGGCGACACGGAGCTGATCCGCCAGCCGCTCGACCTGCTGGGCGTCAACTACTACAACACCAGCCGGGTGCGGATGCGCGACGGCTCGTCCGCGGCGGGCGGCACCTCCATCCACGGCGACGTCGCCGCGTCGCCGTTCCCCGGCACCGACGACGTCGACTTCCTCGAGCAGCCCGGGCCGTACACGGCGATGGGCTGGAACATCGAGCCGCAGGGCCTCGAGGACCTGCTCGTGTCGCTGCACCGGGAGTTCCCGGACCTGCCGCTCATGGTCACGGAGAACGGGGCCGCGTTCGACGACGAGGTGACCGTGGGCGACGACGGCGTGCGCGCCGTGCACGACCCCGAGCGCATCGACTACCTCACGCGCCACTTCGCGGCCGCGCACCGGGCGATGGCCCGCGGCGTCGACCTCCGCGGATACCAGGTGTGGTCGCTCCTCGACAACTTCGAGTGGGCCTTCGGGTACTCGAAGCGGTTCGGGATCGTGCACGTCGACTACGCCACGCAGGAGCGGACGCCCAAGGACAGCGCGCTCTGGTACGCGCGGATGATCGCCGACCGGCGCATCCCCGCTGCCGACGCGCGTCCGCAGCGGGACGTGCGACCGGCCCCGTGAGCGCGCCCCTGCCGGGCGCCGACGAGCGCGTGACGCTGGCCCCCGGGATCGTGATGCGGCCCGCGCGGATCGGCGACGCCGCTGCGCTCGCCGAGGCCTACCGGGAGAACCGCGAGCACCTCCGCCCCTTCGAACCCGCCCGCACGGACGCCTTCTTCACGGCCGCGGGCCAGCGCGCGCAGCTGGCGGGCCGGGTGGCGGAGCGGGCCGCCGGATCCGGCCTGCCGTACCTCGTCGTGGAGGGTGACCGCGTCATCGGCCGCTGCGACCTCTTCGCCGTGAAGCGCGGAGCCGCGCAGAGCGCGAGCCTCGGCTACTGGATCCACCGGGACCGGCAGGGCGCGGGCCTCGCGACCGCGGCGGCCGAGCAGGCCGTGCGCATCGCCCGGGCGGCGGGGCTGCACCGGGTGGAGGCGTCGACGCTCGTCGGCAACGTCGGCTCCGAGCACGTGCTGCGGCGCGCGGGCTTCGCCGCGATCGGGGTGGCGGCCGGGTACCTGCGGGTCGACGGCACCTGGAGCGACCACACGCTCTGGCAGCGGGTGGTCGACGGGGCGCGCTGACCGCTCCGGTAGCGCTCGCGCCGAGGCCGCCGCGCGGGCCTTCAGGCGTCGAGCAGCAGGTCCGTCATGCTGCGCAGGCGCGCCTGGGCGCTCGAGTCGGCGCCGCTGCGGTCGACCACCACGTCGTGCACGGTCGCGGCGACGCGCAGCAGGTCGGGCAGGATCTCGCGGCCCCGGTCGGTGAGCCCGATGAGGAGGCGGCGCTCGTCGGCCTGATCGCGCTGGCGGGTGATGTAGCCGAGCAGCTCCAGCCGCTTGAACAGCGGGGACAGGGTGCCCGGGGTGAGCTGCACGGCCTCGCTGAGGTCGCCCGCGCGGCGGGGGTCCTCCTCGTGGAGGGCGAGCATCACGAGGTACTGCGGATGCGTGAGGTGGTAGGGCTTGAGGAGCGGCCGATAGAGCGAGATCACCGCTCGGGACGCCGCTGCGAGCAGCAGGCCCATGTCGCGGTCGAGCAGCGCTCCATCGTGGTCCGTCATGTGTCCTCCTGGCCGCCCGCGGGAGCTCGTCCCCCGACGGCCTGATCCCCTCGGACGCTACTCGCGTCCTGGAGGAGCGACCCGGCGGGTCGGCGCACGCACAGCGCGCACGGAGGGTGACGTCATCAGGGGGCGCCGGGCGGCACCCAGCCCTGCGCGGCCTGGTGCTCGCGCACCGCGGCGACGGCCCGGTCAGCGTCGACCGGCACCGCATCCCAGAGGATGCCGGAGGGGTCGAGCCACCCGAGCGCGACCATGGTGTCGGCCAGGTCCTCCACGTACATGGAGACGAGCAGGCCGTGCCAGCGGATGGCGTCGCCGTGCAGGCTCCAGCCGAAGTACGCCGAGAGGTACCGGGCCTGCTCCGAGTGGCTGCGCTGCAGGTGACGGTTGGGCCGCTCCGTGGATCCGCCGGAGGCCTGGACCTCGTCCTGCATCTCGTCGCCCGGCTCGACCGGCATGCGCTCTCGTCCCTCATGTCGTGGTGCCGCCGGCGGGCGCCGGAGGCATACCCGACGAACACTACGGACACCCTCCGACATCGCGCCAGTGGCGGGGCTCGCGCGGCCGTGGTGGCAGCCGGCCGGATCAGGCTCGGCGGAGCTCCCAGTCGCCCACGCGGAGCCGGGCCAGCGCGTCGACGGCGGCGCGCACGGCCGTGGATCCGAGGCCGCCGGGCGCCGTGACCGCGTGCGTCGTGCGCTCGCCGACCCCCGAGATCCGCCGCCGCACGACGCCGCGGGGGAGCGGCGCGGTGGCGAGCGCGAGCGACGGCAGCAGCGCGACCCCGAGGCCCGCGTGCACCATGCCGACGGCGGCGGCCGCGTTGTCGGTCTCGAACGACGTCGCCGGCGCGAAGCCGCTGCGGGCGCACGCGCTCACGAGGTGGCGGCGGCAGCGGACGCAGCCGGCGATCCACCGGTCGTCGGCGAGGTCGCGGAGCGCGAGCGGCCCGCGGTGCCGCAGGGCGCGCGCCTCGGGAAGCACCGCCCACAGCGTCTCGCGCCAGAGCGGCCGCACGTCGAGCCCGTCGAGGGCGCCGGCCGCCGGATCGTCGGGGTCGTCCGGGTAGGCGAAGGTCACGGCGACGTCGGCCTCGCGCGCCCGCACGGCCTGGACGGCCTCGGGCGGCTCGGCCTCGAGGTAGCCGAACGAGAGGCCGGGGTGCGCGGCGGCGAGCCCGCCGAGCAGCCGCGGCACGACCGTCGAGGAGGCGGAGGGGAAGGCGGCCACGCGCACGGTGCCGGCGCGGAGCCCCCGCAGGTCGTCGAGCTCGTCGGCGGCCCGCTCCATCGCGTGCACGACGGTCGCGGCGTGCCGGGCGAGGACGCGCCCCGCCTCGGTGAGCACGACGCCGCGGCCGGAGCGGGCCGTCACGGCCGTGCCGATGCGGGCCTCCAGCCGCCGGAGGGTCTGCGAGAGGGCGGGCTGGCTCACGCCGAGCGACGCGGCGGCGGCGGTCACGGATCCGCGGACCGCGAGCGCGTGCACGGCCTGCAGCGAGGCCGAGTCGAGGTCGCGACCGGTGGGTGGGGCATCCGTCATGCGGGGAGCATAACCGGCGCTTATGCGTCTCATGCCGTCAGAGGGCTTGCTCGGCGGATGCGCGGTCGTCACGCTGGAGGCATGCCGACCGCCATCCCCGCCCCCGCCGCCATGCCGGACCTCGCGGACCACCGCGACCTGTTCGAGGCCGGCCCCGGCTACCTCTCCGCCTGCACCATGGGCCTGCCCACGCGGGAGACGGTCGCCCGCCTCCGCGACGACCTCACGCAGTGGTCGGCCGGCGGATCCACCGCGCACGGCTACGGCGGCGTCGTCGAGGGCGTGCGCGCGTCGTACGCGGGGCTCGTGGGCGTGCCCGTCGGATCCGTCGCCATCGGCTCGCAGACCGCCGCCTTCGTGAGCGTGCTCGCGGCGGCCGTCCCCGCGGGCGCCGAGGTGCTGTGCGTCGCGGGCGACTTCAGCTCGCTCACCTACCCGTTCGTGGTGGCGGAGGCGCGCGGCGTCGTCGTCCGGCACGTGCCGCTCGAGGAGCTGGCCGGGGAGATCGGGCCGCGCACGCACCTCGTGGCCTTCTCGCTCGTGCAGTCCGCGGACGGCCGGGTCGCCGACGTCGCCGCGATCCGGGAGGCCGCGCGGATCCACGACGCCTTCACGCTCTGCGACACGACGCAGGCGGCCGGCGCGATGCCCGTCGACGCGAGCCTCTTCGACGCGACCGCCTGCCACGCCTACAAGTGGCTCTGCGCTCCCCGCGGCGCCGCGTTCCTCACGCTGTCCGACCGCTACCGCCGGACCCTCGTGCCCGTGCAGGCCAACTGGTACGCGGGCGCCGACGTGTGGGCGTCCTGCTACGGACCGGCGATGGCGCTCGCCGAGGACGCGCGCGCGTTCGACCTGTCGCCCGCGTTCGGCGCGTGGGTGGGCGCGGCGCCGGCGATCGCCCTCTTCGCGCGCCTCGACCTCGACGCCGTGCACCGCAGGAACGCCGAGCTCGGCGACCTCGTGAGCGCGGGCCTCGGCATCGAGCCGCGCGGGCAGGCGATCGTGACGTGGCCGGACGCGGACGGGACCGACCTCTCGCGGCTGGGCGCCGCGGGGATCGTCGCCTCCGGTCGCGCGGGCCGGGCGCGCATCGCGTTCCACCTCTGGAACGACGAGGACGACGTGGAGCGGGTGGTCCGGGCGCTGCGGCGCTGACGGGGACGGCGGGAGGCGGCCGGCGGGAGGCGGCCGGCGGGAGCGGCTGGCGGGAGCGGGAACGCAATTCTTCCGGCTGGGAATAAGCCGGGCGGGGGTCCGTTGGACCTCGAGGCGGTCCACGCCGCACGCCCCGTCCTCGGCGCCCCGCGCCCCCTCTCCTCCCGAAGGAACGCCCCGTGTCGTCTGCCGCCATCCACCCCGGCGACGCGCTCTCCCGCCGCGAGCGCATCGTCTACATCATCGTGCTGGGTGCCCTCGTCGGCCTCGGGCCCTTCACGATCGACCTCTACCTGCCGGCCTTCCCGGTGCTGAAGGACGAGTTCGGCGTCACCGACGCGGCGATCCAGCTCACCCTGACGGGCACGACCGTCGGCTTCGCGCTCGGCCAGCTCGTGGTCGGCCCCTGGAGCGACCGGGTCGGACGCCGCCTGCCGCTCATCGTCGCCTCGATCGGCCACATCCTCGCGTCGCTCGGCGCGGCGCTGTCCACCGACGTCTCGATGCTGCTCGTCTTCCGCGTGCTCCAGGGCGCGGGCGCCGCGGCGGGCGCGGTCGTGGCCATGGCCATGGTCCGCGACCTCTTCGGCGGGCGCCCGCTCGTCCGGATGCTGTCGCGCCTGGCGCTCGTGACGGGGCTCGCGCCCATCCTCGCGCCGGTCATCGGGTCGCAGCTGCTCCGCATCGTCGACTGGCGCGGCGTCTTCTACGCGCTCGCCGCCTACGGCATCGCCGTCGTGGTCGCCGTGGTGTTCCTCATCGTCGAGACGCTGCCGCGGGAGGACCTCGTGGTCGAGGAGAAGGGCGCGCTGCTCCGCCGCTACCGGAACGTGCTCAGGGACCGCGTGTTCGTGGGCGTCGCGATCATCGGCGGCATGCAGTTCGCCGGCCTCTTCTCCTACCTCTCCAGCTCGTCGTTCCTGTTCCAGGACGTGTACGGGTTCGACGCGCAGCAGTTCGGGATCCTCTTCGGCGTCAACTCGCTCGGCATCGTGATCGGCAACCAGGTGGCGGCGCGCATGACGAAGCGCGTGGGGCCGCAGTGGATCCTCGCGGGCGTGGTCGTCGTGCAGTTCGCGGCGTCGGCGGCCATCGTGCTGCTCGGCACCTTCACCGACGCGGGGCTCCTCGGGACGCTGATCCCGCTGTTCTTCTTCATCCTCGCCTGCGGCTTCGGCTTCCCGTGCGTGCAGGTGCTGGGGCTCGTCAACCACGGGCACGAGGCGGGCACGGCGGCGTCGCTGCTCGGCGCCGTGAACTTCGGCCTGGCGGGCGCGATCTCGCCCATCGTCGGCGTGCTCGGCATCACCTCGGGCGTGCCCATGGCGTCGGTGATGGGCGCGTGCGCGCTGGTCTCGATCCTCTCGATGTGGCTCATCGTGCAGCCGCGCACGGTGCCGGCGCTCACGAACTGAGGCCCGGGCGTCGGCGGGAGCGCTGGGTAGGGTGAGGCCATGAGCGCCGCCCGCGATCCGGCCCGCCTCCGCGGGGTCGACGCGGCGCGGGGTCTCGCCGTGCTCGGGATGATGGCGGCGCACGTCGCCCTGCCGCGCACGCTCGCGCTCGACGACCCGGCGTCGTGGCTGGCGATCGCGGACGGCCGCTCGTCCATCCTCTTCGCGACGCTCGCGGGCGTCTCCATCGCGCTCATGTCCGGACGCGACCGCCCCGTCGACGGGGCCGGCCTCGCGCGGGTGCGGCTGCGGATCCTCGTGCGCGCCGCGTGCCTCTTCCTGCTCGGCGGGCTGCTGGCCGCGCTGCAGACCTACGTCGCCGTGATCCTCGAGGTGTACGCGGTGCTCTTCGTCGCGCTGCTGCCGCTCCTGCGCTGGCGCGCGTCCCGGCTGCTCGCGCTCGCGGCGGGCGCCGCCGTCGTGCTGCCGGTGGCGACGACGGCCCTCGCCATCCACTTCGACGCCGCCCTCATGCGGCCGGACCCGTTCGTGATCCTGCTCGTCACCGGCCACTACCCGGCGCTCACGTGGGTGGCGTTCGCGATCGCGGGGCTCGGGATCGGCCGGCTGGCCCTCGGGTCGCCGCGCGTGCAGCTGCTGCTCGTCACGGTCGGCGCGGGCCTCGCGGTGCTGGCCTACGGCGGGTCGGCGCTCCTCGAGGCCGCGCTCCCCGCGCCGCCGCCGGGGTGGGAGTTCATCCTCTCGACGCTGCCGCACGAGGGGTCGCCGTTCGAGGTCGTGGGATCCGGCGGCGTCGCCGTCGCGGTCATCGGCCTGTGCCTGCGCGCCGCCGCCCTCCTGCCCGTCGTGCTCGTGCCCCTGGAGGCGGTGGGGCAGCTCGCGCTCACGGTGTACGCCGTGCACATCGTCGTCATCGACCTCGTGGCGCCGGAGGGCGACCTCATCGCGGACGACGGCGCCTACCTGGCGTTCGTCGTCGTGACGCTCGTGCTCTGCCTGCTGTGGACCCGGATCCTCGGCCGCGGGCCGCTCGAGCGCGCGCTCGGCGCGGTCGCCGGTCGGACCTCCGACGCGGTCGGGCGGACGACGCCCGGGGCGGACCGGGTCCCGTCGCCGGCCGAGCGCGACCCGGCCGCCTAGGAGCGCGCGGGCCGCAGCGCCCGGGCGGCCGCGCCCAGCCGGCCCAGCGCCGCGACGCGCTCGCGACGCGACGGATCGCCGACGTCCCACGCCGCCGACAGCGCGCACCAGGCCTCTGCCCACGCGAGCACGTCGTCGAGGTCGCGGCCCGTCTCCTCGGCGATGACGGCGGCCCGTCGGGCGAGCCGCCCCGGGCGCAGGGCGATCGCGAGCGTCGGATTGCAGAGGACGTTCGCGGTGTCGAAGCCGGGATCCCCGCGGAGGGCCTTCGGGTCGATGGCGCGCCAGGCGTCATCGGCCGCGTCGCCATCCGAGCCGTCCGCGCCGTCCGCGCCGTCGCCGTCGCCGTCGCCGAAGCGCAAGACGTTCCCGTGGTGCACGTCGCCGTGGAGCACCGCCTCCCCGGGCGATCCGCCGAGCAGCTCGCGCAGCACGTCGCGTCCCCGGTCGAACGCGCGGGGGAGCGGGCGCTCGGGCTCGAGCAGCTCGCGCGCCCACGTCGCGAGCGGCACCGCCTCCGCGCGCACCCCGTCGGGCACGGCCACGGAATGGAGGCGCCGGGCGGTGCGCACGAGGATCCGCGTGGCCCGCTCGTCGCGCGCCTCCGCGTCCGGCCCGACGGCCGACGCCTCGCGCACCAGCAGGCCGGGATCCTCGGCGCGCGACATGAGCACCGCACCCCCGTCGTCCGCCGCGTGCACGCGCACGGCCCCGCGTCCCGACCACGCCGCGAGGAGCCGGCTGCCGCGGCGCTCCTCGTCCACGAGGGGCACCTTGAGCATCAGGCGCGCGCCGTCGCGGCGGACGGGCGCGAGGACGCTGCTCGGCGTGACGACGACCGCGCCGTCCGGATCCAGCCGCCACCGCGCGCGGTACGGCGCGAGCGCGCTCTCCGCGGACGCGCGCTCCCCGGCGCCGGTCACAGCCGCAGGGCGACGGGCACGCCCGTCAGCGCCATGATCCCGACGACCGCGGCGACGACGCCGAGGCCGAGCAGCACGAGCGCCCCCGCGAGGGCGACGCGCGACCGCTCGTACCAGGGCAGGATCCCGCGCCGGGTCGCGCGCAGCTGCGCCATGGTCACCACCTTGGTCTGCTCGACGAGGGGCCGGTCGAGCTCGGCGGCCATCGCGTGCATCATGCAGAGGTCGTACACGCGCCCGTCCAGCCGGAGGAGGAGGCGCCCGTCCGCGTCGAGGGCGAAGAGCCGCGGCTGCGTGTCGAGGGTCAGGCCCTGGTAGACGTGCACCACCACGACCTCGTGCACGTCGCGCCCGCGCACGCTCGTGCGTCGTCCGAGGAATCGCGCCTCGACGTCGCCCGACGCGGGGTCGATGCGCAGGTAGGAGGACCGGTAGAGGATCGCGAGCACCGACGCGACCAGCGCCACGGCGCCCATCCCGATGAGCACGGCCGCGGCGTTGCCCGACCGGATGGCGAGCACGAGGAGCGCGGCGCCGAGCGGCACCACCAGCGCGAGGGTCGCGGAGCCGAGCTGCCGGAGCAGGTCGCGACGCGGTCGGATGAGCGTGAGGGTGCGCTCGCCCTCGTCCGTCCCGCGGTGCTGCACGTCGCCTCCGGTCCTGGTCCGACGCCGTCCCCGCGTCCGCCCGCCCCGTGCCCGGCCGCGCGGCGGGCGGGCGACCGCGGATGCGCGGACGGGGCGTCCCGTCAAGCCTAGGCGCGCGCGCCTGCGCCGGGCATCGGCCCTATGGGGGACACGGGCGGCCTGCTGGGGTGCACGCGGCGGCTGCGGCGTGTGGCGCGGCGCGGGCGCGATCCGGGAGCGGCGCCCACGCCGACGGCTGGGGAGCGCGAGTGACCCGCTCATCCGCGACGAGAGAGACTGCGAGAGGACGGAAGACGGGTGGCGCATGGCGGGGGACGAGATGAGGCGTGACACCCGGATCTTCCGGACGGGAGTGGTGGTGCTCGTGCTCCTCCTCCCGTTCGTCGTGTTCCTGCCGCTGTCTTCCTCGACCGGCGACGCCGCGGCGTTCTCCTTCCTGCCGATGGTGCTGGTCGCGTCATGGTTCGCCTGGTTCGCGACGCAGGCGCCGCGCACGGCGCACAAAGGAGAGGCGCACGTGGCTTTGCCAACCGGCTCCTACGTCGTGCGGGGTGGCGGAGAACAACGGGTGTCAGCCCCGAGATCTCTCACCCATGCGCTCCGGATGGCCACGAGTGCGATACGCCCATCATCAGTGCCAGCTCTTCGCAAGTCCCCCCAAAGTGTGACATGCGGGAGCTAACTTTGTGAAAAATCGTCGGCCAGCGGCGGCGGCGGCCATCGCTCGAGTTCTCGTGGAGGATTTATGCGCTTGTCTAAATGGAATGGGCCCAAGGCGGCTCTCGCGATCGTCGCGGCGATCGCGATGTTCAGCGCGGGGAGTGTTCCTGCACATGCGGAAGAAAGGTTCGACGCATTCTCCGTGGTTGACGGGCGCGGAGTCCTCGGTCACGCTGACGAGCAATTTCATGGCGTGGGCGTCCAACGCCAGGCAGGTACTGTGGCCGCGAGCGCAGAACCGGTCGCGATAGTGCCCAAGATGAACGGCCTCAGTGCGCCCTCTGTGATGGATGGCGATACGAAGGCATTCGATGCAGACGACTTTGGAGTGGTCGTCGGAGCGAACACGCGAGGAACGGCGGCAGCCTTCATCGCTATAGGCGACGCGGCCGCACCCCAGGATTTTGCTTTTCAGATCGGTGGGCGAGGCGATCGGCTCATAATCCAGCCCGACGGAGGAGTGGCCGTCACGGACGCATCCGGTCGTTTCCTGAACTTCCTGGAGGCACCCTGGGCTCGAGACGCCTCCGGAAGGTCCCTTAAGACCTCCTACTCGATCTCGGGCAACGTGCTCATCCAGCATGTCGAGACAGGTGACGCGATGTTCCCGGTGGTCGCGGACCCGTCAACCGGTTGCGGTATCGGGTACTGCTCCATCTACTTCAACCACAGCGAGACTCATGACCTTGCGACGGCGGGAATCATCGCTCTCGGTGGTGCAACGGGCGCTTGCGGTCTCGCGGGGCCCGAGGCTATCGCTGCATGTGGTATCGCCGCAGCGGCCATCGGCGCGACTGCTGTGTACGCTGACAATCACAACCAGTGCGTCGGATTTCTATTCTCGAACTTCGGTACGTTCAATCCGTTCGTTTACGACGGTGAACAGTGCAATTGACCTGAAAGGTGGATGAGGTAATGGCCGATGACAAGATGACGCGCGATACCTGGATTTTCCGAATCGGGCTCGCGGTGCTGGTGATCCTGCCGGTCGCCGTGTTCATCCCGCTCGCCACCGCGAGCGGCGACGCTCCGGTGATCTTCTTCGTGCAGGTCGTGCTGGCCGCGTCGTGGGTGGCCTGGTTCGCGCGACGCAGGCGTCGGGCGCGGGGGGACGGCCAGCGGTAGCTGGCCGAGCGAGGACCTCGAGGAGGCTCCCGTACGACGAGAGCCCCGCCGGACCGCTGGTCCGTCGGGGCTCTCGTGTGTCTGGCGGAGGATAGGGGATTCGAACCCCTGAGGGCTTTCACCCAACACGCTTTCCAAGCGTGCGCCATAGGCCACTAGGCGAATCCTCCATGACGCGTGCCGCAGGCGTCAGGAACGTCGCGGCACCCGTCGATACTACCTGCCCGCGAGCAGGGTCGATGCACCCGGGGTGTCGAGCAGCCCGGCGAGGGCGCGACGCGAGGGCGCGCCGAGCTTCGCGCGCGCCTGGTAGAGGTGCGACTCGACCGTGCGCACCGACAGGAACAGGCGTCCCGCGATCTCCCGGTTGCTGAGGCCCTGGGCCGCGAGCACCCCGATCTCCAGCTCCCGCCGAGTGAGCATGCTCACGTCGAGCACGGGCGCGACGGCCGTCGCGGACGCCGCGGGGGAGCCCCGGTCGATGCGCGACTGGATCCGGCCGAGCGCCGCGCGCGCGTGGGAGAGGGCGGGCACGTCGTCGGCGAGCATCCGCACGAGGTCCTCGCACGCCGCCCGCGCCTGCACCGCGAGGCCGGCCGCCTCGAGCGTGCGCATGCCCTGCTCGAGCAGCTCCGGGTCGCCCGTGCGGGAGCCCTCGACGACCTCGGCCATGCCGTGCAGGGCGGGCACGTCGGTGCGGTCGCGGACGCGGCGCGCGCCCTCGACCAGGCGCGGATCCTCGGATCCGAGCGCCCAGGCCCGGAAGAGCATGCCCGCTCGGAGCGCGTGCGCCTCGCCGCTGAGGTCGCCGACGTCGAGGAGCAGCGTCGCCGCCTCGTCCGACCGGCCGCGGGCGGCGAGGATCTCCACGCGCACGCCCTCCGTGAGCATGCGCTGGTACGGGTAGCGCGGATCCGCCCGGTGCGCGATGTCCGTGGCGATGCGCTCGGCCTCGTCGGCGCGGCCGCGGAGCGCCAGCACGCGGGCGCGCTGCATGCCGATCCAGAGCCGCCACGTGCCGATGTCCGGGCCGATGAGGCGGTCGTCGGCGAGCGTCAGCTCCGCCTCGGCGCGGTCGAGCCGGCCGAGGTCGAGGGCCACGCCGCCCGTGATCGCGCCGAGGACGGGGATGAACCACTGCGCGTCCTGCGCGATGGCCGACTCGACCCACGTGTCGAGCTCGCGCTCGAGGTCGGGCAGGTCGAGGCGGCAGAGCCGGCGGCTGAACGCGCTCGCCGAGAGCAGCTCCAGTCGGGCCTCCTCGAGCAGGATGTCGTCGTACGTGCCGCGCCGGTCCTCCCGGTCGGACAGGAGGGCGAGGCCGGCGTCGATGGCCTCCCCGAGATCGGCGCCGCGTCCGAGGTGCCCGAGCGCGAGGACCACGGTGCGGTGCGCCCGGAGGCGGACGAGCGTGCTCGTGGCGCGCTCCGCCGCCGCGCGGGCCTGCGCGAGCGCGCCCTCCCAGTCCATGAGGCCGAGCGCCATCGCGGCGGCGATGGCGTCGGCCTCGGCGCGGACGTCGGCGTCGGCGTCGGGATCCGCGTGGGCGGCCTCGAGGATGGAGCGCATCCGGTCGGTGCCCGGCAGCACCGCGTGCGTGGCGACGATGCGCACGTGCAGCAGCTCGACTCCCTCGCGCGCGGTCAGCCCCGCGGTGCCCACGGCGTCGAGAACCTCGACGGCGCGCACAGGGTTCCCGAGGACGGTGAGGGCGCGCGAGGTCTCGCAGGCGGCGTAGGCGGCGGATCCGCCGTCGGCCGCGATCGCCGCGAAGGCCAGCGCGTCGTGGGTCATGCCCACGTCGTTGGCCAGGCGCGCGGCGACGAGGTGCACGGCCGCGAGCGTGGCGGCGCCGAAGCGGTCGACCGCGGCGGCCCGGTCCTCCTCGGAGAGCGTGCGCGCGATGAGCAGGCTCTCCTTGGGGCTGAGCGGCACGCCGTGCGCGGCCTCCTGGAGGAGGGACCGCACGACGCGGCGCGTGAGGCCGTCGACCGCACCGGGGTCGGTGCGGGCGAGCGCCGCCTCCGCCTCCAGCAGGTCGGCGCGGAGGATCATGTCGCCCTGCGCCTGCACGCGGGCGAGGCCGCGCGCGCCGAGGACGCGGAGGACGGTCTCGCCGAACAGCCGCGCGGCGCGCTGGTAGGGCACGCCGTCGAGGCGCGCCAGGAGCACGAGCGTCGCGCGCTCGTCGTCGCCGAGCGGGGCCACCCTCGAGGAGACGAGCTCGAGGATCCGCGCCCGGGGCGCGTTCGCGCTCGGGAACGCGTAGCCGCTCACGGAGCGCGCGCTGGCCCCCGTCTCCAGCGCCTCGAACGTCAGCTCGCGCACGAGGAACGGGCGGCCGCCGCTGCGGCGCTGGATCTGCACGCGCGTCGCCTGGTCGAGCGCGACGGAGCCGGCGAGGGAGTCGATCATCGCGTCGACCTCCGCCGCATCGAGGGGCGCGAGGTCGAGCCGCTCGGCGTATCCGGTGCGCCACAGGCCGAGGATCTCGTGCGCGGCCTGCGCCGTGCGGACGAGCGGATCGGCGCCGTCGGCGGATCCGCGGAGGTGGCGCGCGTCGCTGCCGGTGTCGTCGATCGTGACGAGCAGCGTGCAGCGCTCCGAGGCGCGCGCCTCCACCAGCGCCTGGCGCATCTCCGGGGAGAGGAGGTGGGCGTCGTCGAGCACGACCACGGGACGCGCGGCGGGCAGCGGCCGCGGCGCCCGGAGGCCGGGGAGCTGCTCGATGACCCGGCGCAGGACGTCGGCGAGGTCGGGTGTGGAGGCGTGGGCCCGGATCACCGTGAGGCCGTTGCGGGTGAGGGCGTCGGCGACCCGGCCGGCGACGTGGCTGCGGCCGGACCCGACCGCGCCCGTGACGATGGCGCTGGTGCCGGCGGCGAGCCAGCGCTCCAGCGTCTCCAGGTCGCGCGCGCGGCCTCCCTTCCCGGGCGTCGTCGTCGCCGGGCGGGCGCTCGACCTGCCGTAGCTGTGCGTCATCTGCTTCATGTGACCCCCGTCGCGGAAAGCGTGGCCCGCGCTGCATCCCCCGAGGCGGAGCGGGCCGTGTGACCCCCATCTTGCGCCGTTCTCGGCGGTCGGACCAGGGACACCGGCCCTTACTGATGGATCGGACCGCGGAAATAAGTAGTCCGCACTGTGGGGGACCCGGTCCGGCGTGCCTAACGTGTTCCACATGTCCGGGCATGGGGATGCTCCGGACGGTGCGCCACGGCGCACCATGCGCGCGATCAGCGGGAGGACGACGGCTCCGGGTGCCGTCGACCCGTGGCGTCGCGTGCGGCACGACCCGGGTGCCTCAGCAAGCCCGGAAGCGGATGACGGCCCCCTCCGGGGAGGAGGGGGCCGTCATCCGGATGGGCGCCGGGCGCCCGTGCGGGTCGCGCTAGTAGCGGAGGCCCGCGATGGCCTCGGCGACGGGCTCCTCGCCCGAGATCGCCTCGAACTGGACGCGGACGCCCGTGCCGTCGATGAGCGCGGTCGCGACGATCTCGGCGACGTCCGCGCGGGGGATCGAGCCGCGCCCCGTGGACGTTCCGACCTGCACGCGGCCGGTGCCGGCGTCGTCGGTGAGGCCGCCGGGGCGGACGATGGTCCAGTCGATGTCGCGCGCCCGGAGGTCGGCGTCGGCCTCGGACTTCGCGCGCTGGTAGATCTCGTAGGTGTCGTCGCTGTCGGGGTCGAAGCCGTCGACGGCCATGGCCGAGATCATGACGTAGCGGGTGACGCCCGCGCGCTCGGCGGCGTCGGCGAGCAGGATCGCGCCGTCGCGGTCGATGGTGAGCTTGCGCTCGGGGCCGGAGTCGGGGCCGCCGCCGGCCGCGAAGACCACGGCGTCGGCGCCCCGGAGCGCCTCGGCGACCTGGTCGACGTCGCTCTTCTCGAGGTCGAGCACGAGCGCCTCGGCGCCCGCGTCGGCGAGGTCGGACGCGTGATCCGGGTTGCGGACGATGCCGACGGGCTGGTGGCCCGCATCGGCGAGGCGTCGTTCGAGCAGTCGGGCGATCTGGCCGTGTCCTCCGGCGATGACTATGCGCATGCGCTCCACGCTACGCGCGGATCGTGACCGGCTCCTGGGCGGGCCGCCGCCGACCGACGGGCGCCCCGGGTCGGGTACACTCGGTGTCGGCTCCTCGCGTGGTGCCATCCAGGTGAACTCCCCCAGGGCGGAGACGCAGCAAGGGCAGCCGGGCTCTGGCAGGTGCGCGAGGGGTCTTCTCCTTTTAACACGGGCGGGCGTCCGCGCAGGCGACGCCCATAGGCTTGCCGCATGGCTCGGAGCATCTACATCACGTCCGCCGAA
The DNA here is from genome assembly GCF_027858075.1 of Clavibacter sp. CT19. NCBI lineage: Bacteria > Bacillati > Actinomycetota > Actinomycetes > Micrococcales > Microbacteriaceae > Clavibacter > Clavibacter sp. CT19. Next base: position 29,772 of record NZ_JAQHYR010000001.1, read on the forward strand.
GGGCACTCGGGCAAGTCGACGGTCGCGCTGGGCGTGCTCGACACCCTGACCCACCAGATCCAGCGGGTGGGCGTGTTCCGGCCCATCGCGCGCTCCATCGTCGAGCGCGACTACGTGCTCGAGGCGCTGCTCGCGCACGACGGCGTCGACCTCGAGTACGACGAGTGCGTGGGCGTCACCTACGACGACGTGCACGCGGATCCCGAGGCCGCCCTCTCCCGCATCGTCGAGCGCTACAAGGCCGTCGAGGCGAAGTGCGACGCGGTCGTCATCGTCGGCAGCGACTACACCGACGTCGGCAGCCCCACCGAGCTGTCCTTCAACGCGCGCATCGCCGCGAACCTCGGCGCGCCCGTCCTGCTCGTGCTCACGGGCCGCCGCACGGACGAGTCGGGCGGCCGCAGCCCCGACGAGATGCGCCAGATCGCCGACCTCGCGATCCCCGAGCTGGTCACCGCGCACGCGGGGCTGCTCGGCATCGTGGTCAACCGCGCCGACCCGGAGGCGCTCGAGGCCATCACGGCCGCCATCCCCGCGGCGATCCCCGCCTCCCTCCACGCGCAGGCCCCGCACGTGCCCGTGTGGGCCATCCCCGAGGACGCGTTCCTCGTGGCGCCCACCGTCGCCGAGCTCCTCGACGCCGTCGACGGCGAGCTCGTCAAGGGCGATCCCGCGCTCCTCCGCCGCGAGGCCCTCGGGGTCGTGGTCTCGGCCATGTCGATGGAGAACGTGCTCGCGCGCCTCACCGAGGGCGCCATCGTCGTGATCCCCGGCGACCGCAGCGAGGTCCTCCTCGGCGTGCTCACCGCGCACGCCTCCGAGACCTTCCCCACCATCGCGGGCATCGTGCTCAACGGAGGGTTCGCGCTGTCGCCCACCATCGAGACGCTCGTGTCCGGCCTCGACCAGACCCTGCCCATCATCTCCACCGAGCTCGGCACCTACGAGACGGCGAAGCGCATCACGCAGACCCGCGGCCGGCTCTCGCCCGAGTCCGCCCGGAAGATGGACACGGCGCTCGCCGCGTTCGAGCAGCACGTCGACACGTCCCGGCTGCTCGAGCTCCTCGACGTCAGCCGCTCCGACGTCGTCACGCCGCTCATGTTCGAGTTCGGCCTCATCGAGCGCGCGCGGAAGGCCGGCAAGCGCATCGTGCTGCCCGAGGGCACCGACGACCGCGTGCTGCGGGCCGCCGGCACGATCCTCAGCCGCGGCATCGCCGACGTCACGATCCTCGGCGAGGAGATCGAGGTGCGCTCGCGCGCCATCGGCCTCGGCATCGACATCGGCCGCGCGACCGTGCTCAGCCCCTTCGACGCGGTGCTCCGCGAGCGGTTCGCCGAGGAGTACGTGAAGCTCCGCGCGCACAAGGGGATGGTGCTCGACATCGCGCGCGAGACCGTCACCGACGTCTCCTACTTCGGCACGATGATGGTGCAGCTCGGCCTCGCCGACGGCATGGTGTCCGGGGCCGCGCACACGACGGCGCACACGATCCGGCCGGGCTTCGAGATCATCAAGACCACCGCCGGCGTCTCCGTCGTCTCGTCCGTGTTCCTCATGGCGCTCGCCGACCGCGTTCTCGTGTACGGCGACTGCGCCGTGAACCCGGATCCGACGGCCGACCAGCTCGCCGACATCGCCATCTCGTCGGCCGCGACCGCGGCGCAGTTCGGCATCGAGCCGCGCATCGCGATGCTCTCGTACTCGACGGGGGAGTCGGGCGCCGGTGCCGACGTGGAGAAGGTTCGCCAGGCGACCGCGCGCGTGCGGGAGCTGCGGCCCGACCTCGCGGTCGAGGGCCCGATCCAGTACGACGCGGCGGCGGACGCGGCGGTCGCCGCCACGAAGATGCCGGGATCGGCGGTCGCCGGCCGCGCGACGGTGTTCATCTTCCCGGACCTCAACACCGGCAACAACACGTACAAGGCCGTGCAGCGCTCGGCCGGCGCGGTGGCCATCGGGCCCGTGCTGCAGGGCCTCCGCAAGCCCATCAACGACCTGTCCCGCGGTGCGCTCGTGCAGGACATCGTCAACACCGTCGCCATCACCGCCATCCAGGCCGAGGGGATCGAGGCGGGCTGAGCGCCCGTCCGTCCCGCCAGCTCCGTCCGACCTCCCGTCCCGCCCGCACCCCAGGAGAACCCGTGCCCGTCGTCCTCGTCGTCAACTCCGGATCGTCGTCCTTCAAGTACCAGCTCATCGAGATGGGCTCCGAGACCGTGCTCGCGTCCGGCCTGGTGGAGCGCATCGGCGAGGGGAACGGATCCACTCGGCACAGGGCCGGCGGCGACTCATGGGAGCGCGAGCTGCCCATCGCCGACCACACGGCCGGGTTCCAGGCGATGCTGGACGCGTTCGGCGAGCACGGCCCGTCGCTCGAGGAGGGCCCGCCCGTCGCGGTGGGCCACCGGGTGGTGCACGGCGGCGACGTGTTCGTCGAGCCGACCGTGGTCACCGACCGGGTGAAGGCCGACATCGACGACCTCTCGGCGCTCGCGCCCCTGCACAACCCGGGCGCGCTCCAGGGGATCGAGGCGGCGCAGACCGCGTTCCCGGACGTGCCGCACGTGGCCGTCTTCGACACCGCGTTCCACCAGACGCTGCCGGCCGAGGCGTACACGTACGCGATCGACCGGGAGCTCGCGGCCGCCCACCGCATCCGCCGCTACGGGTTCCACGGCACGAGCCACAAGTACGTGTCCGAGGCGGCCGCCCGGCTGCTCGGGAAGCCGCTCGAGGAGACGCGGATCATCGTGCTGCACCTCGGCAACGGCGCCTCCGCCGCCGCCGTGCAGGGCGGCCGCTCCATCGACACGTCCATGGGCCTCACGCCGCTCGAGGGCCTCGTGATGGGCACGCGCTCCGGCGACCTCGACCCCGCGATCCTCTTCCACCTCGCCCGCCACACCGACCTCGGGCTCGACGACCTCGAGACGCTGCTCAACCGCAGGAGCGGCCTGCTCGGGCTCACCGGGCTCGGCGACATGCGCGACGTGCAGCGCGCCGCGGCCGACGGCGACGAGGCCGCGCAGACGGCGCTCGGGGTGTACCGGCACCGGATCCGCCACTACGTCGGCGCGTACGCGGCGCAGCTCGGCGGCGTCGACGCGGTCGTCTTCACGGCGGGCGTGGGCGAGAACAACCCGCTCGTGCGCCGCCGGTCGCTCGCGGGGCTGGAGTTCATGGGCATCGGGATCGACGACGACCGCAACGAGCTCATCAGCTCGGAAGCCCGCTTCGTGAGCCCCGAGGGCTCGCCCGTCGCCGTGCTCGTGATCCCCACCGACGAGGAGCTCGAGATCGCCCGGCAGTCGCTCGCGGCGACCGCGGGCTGACCCGCCGCCCTCCCCACCGGCACCCGACGGGGCCCGTGATCCGCCCGGATCACGGGCCCCGTCGTCGTCCCGCCCGCAGGCGGCCACCCCGTAGCGCCACTGGGGCGACTACTGGAGCGGCACCGCATCCGGCCCCGGGCAGATCAGTAGACAGCAGTGTTGTCGCCCTCCGGGGCGGATGCGAACCTTCGATGACCGTGGGTGTGGTGGGGGCCGCCCCGCGGGACGCACGGCTGCGCCCCACGAGCGCGGCCGGCCATGCAATCGAGGGGAACGCACATGGCTCTACACATGCCCAGCCGCAGAAGCAGGCTGGCGACCGCGACGGCCTTCGGGGTCACCGCGGCTCTCGTCGCGTTCGGGGGCGTCCTGCCCGCTGGCGCGGCGGCGGGGGATCAGTCCGAGGCGGAGGCGCGTCTCGTGACGCTCACCGGCCTCGCGCAGGCCGTCGCCCTGGACGGCGCGTACACCGCGTACGCGCCCGGCGGGACGAACGACCCCGCCAGCCTCGACGGGCCGGTCTCGGCATCCGTCCTCCAGCAGCTCGCCGCGGTGCAGGTCTCGGCAGGCGTCACGCTCGGCTCCGTCCTCGACCTCAGCGGCGTGCGCGCCGGCGCCGACCGGCAGGTGTCCACCAGCGGCACCGCGGGCGCGACCGCCGCCGCGGGCGCCGTCACGGACTCGGGCGCCGTCGCCGTCAACGGCGGCACCGGCCAGGCGGCGCGGCTGGACCTCCAGCCGACGCTGCAGGCCGCGGGCGTCGCCGGCGTCCTCTCGGACCTCGACCTCCGGATCGGGGCGCTCGGGGCCACCGCGACGGACACCGGGGCCGCCACGCCGACGAGCTCGTACGGCATCGCCTCCGCGGACGCGACGATCACCAGCCCGGTCATCCAGGGCCTCCGCGCGAACCTCGTCGGCGCCGTCGACGGCGTCAGCGCGGGCCTCTCGACCCGCGCCGTCGTCTCGCCCGCGACGCTGGGCCTGCTCGACGGGATCCTCACCCGGGCGCTCGGCGTCCCGCTGCTCGACACGACCAACGCGACGGCCGACCTCCGCACGACGGTCAACGCGCAAGCGGCCGTGGACGCGGTCCTCTCGCAGCCGCTCACGAGCGGCGCGGTGACCATCGACATCCGGACGGGCACGCTCACGCTCGACCTGGACGCGATCCAGACCCTCGACGGCCAGCCGGCGGACACGCGCGTGCTGACTACGGCGGTGCTCACGCAGGCCGTGAACGCCGCGCTGACGGACATCCTCACGCGGCAGCTGCCCGACCGCCTCCTCGAGGCGGTGCTCGACTCCACCGCCGTGGCGCTGACGATCCGCACCGACATCGGGACGCCGCGGCTCAGCGTCCTCGTGCCCGCCGTGGACCTCGGCGACGTCGTGATCACGACGAACACCACGCTCGCGAACCTGGTGAACCCCACCGGTCCCGGCAACTCGGCGCCGGTCATCAGCACCGCGGGCACGGCCCTCCTGCCGCCCCTCACCCTCACGACCGCGCTCACGGAGTCGCTCGTCTCCGGCCTGACGACCGGGCTCCTCCCGGCGCTCGCCACGGATCTCGGCGGCGCGGTCAGCCGCACGAGCGTGGTCACCGGCCTGACGAACGCCACCGGCGCCGTGCTCACCGCCGTCGCCCCCGTCCTCGCGGCGGTCGACTCCGTAGTCCGCCTGACCGTCAACGCGCAGGACCGGCCGGGCGACTTCGCGGACGCGGACGGCCTCGACGCCGGCTCGTTCACGGTGAGCGCCCTGCGGATCGGGCTGCTGCCCACCGCGGGCGGCCCGACCGTCAGCCTCGCGTCGGCCACCGTCCGCGCGGACGCCGCGGTCGTCGGACCCGTCCAGCCCGTGGCCATCACATCGCCGGACCCCGCGCAGGCCTTCCCCGCCGGGACCACCACGGTCGCGGTCGAGGGGACGGCGGAGCCGGGTGCCGAGGTCGACGTGACGGTCGGGAACCAGACGCTGACCACCACGGCCACCACAGCCGGGCGGTACCGCGTGCTGTTCGCGAACCTGCCCTCCGGGACCTTCACCGCCAGCGCGCGTCAGCGCGTCGGCGGCGAGCAGACGGGCCTCCCGACGTCGGTGACCTTCGCGATCGCGGCCCCCGCGGCCGACGCGGATGCCGCGGACGCCGACGTGCTCGACCTCGACGGCCTCGACCTCCTCGACGCGGATGCCGCTGACCTGGACGCTCTCGACCTCGACGTGGTCGACGCCGTGGACGCCCTGGATGTCGACACGACGGACCTCGACGGGACCGACGCGGACACGATCGACACCGATGCCGATGTCCTGGATGTCGTCGACGTGGCGGATGTGGTCGTCGATGCGGGTGCTGATGTGATCGACGCGGGCGATGTGCTCGATGTCGACGGCGGTCTGGACGTGCTCGACACGGATGCTGCTGACCTGGACGCGCTGGACCTCGACGTGGTCGATGTGGTGGACGCGCTGGACGTGGACACGACGGACCTGGACGGGACGGACGCGGACACGGTCGACACCGATGCCGATGTCCTGGATGTCGTGGACGTGGCGGACGTGGTCGTGGATGCGGGTGCGGATGTGATCGACGCGGGCGATGTGCTCGATGTCGACGGCGGTCTGGACGTGCTCGACACGGATGCCGCTGACCTCGACGCCCTGGATGTCGACGTGGTCGATGTGGTGGACGCGCTGGACGTGGACACGACGGACCTGGACGGCACGGACGTCGACACGGTCGATACGGATGCTGACGTGTTGGATGTCGTGGACGTGGCGGACGTGGTCGTGGATGCGGGTGCTGACGTGATCGACGCGGGCGATGTGCTCGATGTCGACGGCGGCCTGGACGTCCTCGACACGGATGCCGCTGACCTCGACGCCCTGGATGTCGACGTGGTCGATGTGGTGGACGCGCTGGACGTGGACACGACGGACCTGGACGGCACGGACGTCGACACGGTCGATACGGATGCTGACGTGTTGGATGTCGTCGACGTGGCGGATGTGGTCGTGGATGCGGGTGCTGACGTGATCGACGCGGGCGATGTGCTCGACGTCGACGGCGGCCTCGATGTCCTCGACACGGATGCTGCTGACCTGGACGCGCTGGACCTCGACGTGGTCGATGTGGTGGACGCGCTGGACGTGGACACGACGGACCTCGACGGGACGGACGCCGACACGGTGGACGTGATCGTGGACGCGGGCGATGTGCTCGATGTAGACGGCGGCCTGGACGTGCTCGACACGGACGCCGCTGACTTGGACGCGCTGGACCTCGACGTGGTCGATGTCGTGGATGCCCTGGATGTGGACACGACGGACCTCGACGGGACCGACGCGGACACGGTCGACACCGATGCTGACGTCCTCGATGTCGTCGACGTCGCCGATGTCGTCGTCGATGCGGGTGCGGACGTCCTCGACGCGGGCGACGTGCTCGACGTGGACGGCGGTCTGGACGTGCTCGACACGGATGCCGCTGACCTGGACGCGCTGGACCTCGACGTTGTCGATGTCGTGGACGCGCTGGACGTGGACACGACCGACCTCGACGGGACGGACGCCGACACGGTGGACGTGATCGTGGACGCGGGCGACGTGCTCGATGTCGACGGCGGCCTGGACGTGCTCGACACGGATGCCGCTGACCTCGACGCCCTCGACGTCGACGTGGTCGATGTCGTGGACGCGCTGGATGTCGACACGACGGACCTCGACGGGACGGACGCCGACACGGTGGACGTGATCGTGGATGCGGGCGACGTGCTCGACGTGGACGGCGGCCTGGACGTGCTCGACACGGATGCCGCTGACCTCGACGCCGTGGACCTCGATGTTGTCGACGTGGTCGACGCCCTGGACGTGGACACGACCGACCTGGACGGGACGGACGCCGACACGGTGGACGTGATCGTGGATGCCGGCGACGATGTCCTGGATGCCGGTGACGTCCTCGACGCCGACGGCGGCCTGGACGTGCTCGACACGGACGCTGCTGACCTGGACGCGCTGGACCTCGACGTGGTCGATGTCGTGGATGCGCTGGATGTGGACACGACGGATCTCGACGGGACGGATGCCGACACGGTCGATGCCGACCTGGACAGCGCGGACGTGATCGACGCCGGTGACGTGCTCGACCTCGAGGGCGTCGACTCCGACGCCAACGACTCGGACGACTCGACGGACATCTCGTTCGACCTCGACGTGGCGGACGCGGACACCGCGGACGTCGCCGATGTGGTCGACGCTGACGGAACCGACGCGGTCGACGCAGCCGATGGTGACAACGACGCCGACAACGACGCTGACGGCGACAACGACGCTGACGGCGACAACGACGCTGACGGCGACAACGACGCTGACGGCGACAACGACGCTGACGGCGACAACGACGCTGACGGCGACAACGACGCCGACGGTGACAACGACGCCGACAACGACGGCGGCAGCGATGTGGCCGACGCGGTCGACGCGACGGATGCTGCTGACGCGACGGATGCTGCTGACGCGACGGATGCTGCTGACGCGACGGATGCTGCTGACGCCGCCGACGCCACCGACGCCACGGACGCCGCCGACGGCGGCCCCGACGGCAGCGAGCTCCGCACCCTCGCCTCGGTCCGCTTCTTCGAGGTCATGCGCGGCATGGGCATCGACCAGGAGGTGACCGCCGTCGGGTTCATGCCCGGTGAGACGGTCTCCGCCACGGTCAACTCCACGCCCATGCCGCTGCCGGACCAGATCGCCCCCGCGAACGGGCAGGTGACCTTCACCTTCCCGATCCACGAGGACTTCGAGATCGGCCAGCACTCGGTCACCATCTCGGGCAGCGTGACCGGCCCGGTGGACGTGCCGAACACGCGGTTCTCGGTCATCGGCCAGACGGTCCCGGCCGGTCTGCCGAGCACCCCGATCCGCGGAGGGACCGGCGGCTACGGCGGCGGGATCCTCCCGGTCACGGGCGGCGACGCCGACGGGATGCTCTTCCTCGGCGGCATCGCGCTCCTGATGATGCTGACGGGCGCCGGTGCCCTGCACCGCGGCCGTCGCAGCCGCCAGGCGTGACGCACCGCTGACGCAGGCGGGCGGGTGATCCGGCACGACAGCCGGGTCGCCCGCCCTCCCGCTCCCGCCGTCCGCCCCGCGGAGAGACCGGCGCAGCACGAACCGCACGACCAGCACGACGGCTCGGCAGGATCCACCCGCTCCCGCCGCCGACAGGACCCACCCGACGCACGAGGGGGACGGCGCATGACCGACACGACCCACCACCACGACACCGGCACCGACGACGCCCGGGACGCGGACGGCCTCGAGGCCGACGCCGAGGCCGACCCCGCCACCGACGCGACCGCGTCGCCGCCGGCCGCGGACCCACCCGGAGCGCACGCCCGGGACCGCCGGCCGCTCACCCGCGGCGCCCGCATCGGCACCGCGATCGCCGCGCTCGTCGTCGCCGTCTACGTGGCGACCACGATCCTCATGGTCGTCCCGCAGACCTCCACGACCCGCGCGCTCACCGCCCCGGCCCGCCCCTACTTCGGCCAGCAGTGGAACGTGTTCGCCCCCTCCATCCAGAAGACGAACCGCTACCTCCAGATGCAGGCGCAGTGGCGCGACGGCTCGGGCGCGCTGGTGAAGAGCGAGTGGGTGGACATCACGGACGCCGAGTACGAGTCGGGCGACGGGCACGTCCAGGCGTCGCGCGCCAACAAGCAGAGCGCGAACCTCCTCAAGACCTACAGCGCACGCTACCTCGCCCTCAGCGAGGAGCAGCGGGCCGTCGCGCGGGACACCTTCATCCGGCGCACCGACGACGGCTTCGCGGCCAAGACGCCGACCTCGCTCGTCCAGCAGCTCACGGGCCTCACCGAGGGCACGAGCGGTCGCGTCGTCTCGTTCCTCCGCTACGACTACGTGATGAAGGAGTTCGCGACCTACTGGGGCACGGCCTACTTCGGCCGCGACGTGGAGCGCGTCCGCTGGCGCATCGTCACGACGCGCCCCAACGACTTCGAGCACCGGCTCGACCAGGAGCGCCAGTTCGCGCCCTCGGTCCGCACCTTCGGATGGCGCCACGTCGACGACGTCATCGACCCCCGGGCGCTCGGCGCCTACCAGGCAGTGGTGGAGAGGTACGCACGATGAGCACCCGCACGGACGACACCCGTCCCGCCGACCGTCCCGTCCCCGCGGCCCCTCGCACCGGCCCGCGCGCCCAGGCGGCCGCTCGGTTCCGCCAGGTGATGCAGGACCGCGAGCTGCTGCGCGCGCTCCGCGACCCGCGCGGCTGGCCCCGCGGCGTCGCCATGTGGATGACCGAGCGGGAGCACGCGACGTACAGCTTCGCCGCGCTCCGCATCACGCTCGGCTCCGTGATCCTGCTGGTGCTCGTCACCTGCTTCGCCGACCGGCACTACCTCTGGGGCGTCGGATCCCGGTTCATCGACCCCGAGGCGAGCCGCCGCGGGTGGCCCCCGTTCTTCGAGGGCATCTTCTCCAAGACCGACGCGACGCTGTTCGACCTCGCCTACCTCGCCCTGGCGGCGCTCGCGGTGCTGTTCACCCTCGGCTGGCGTTCGCGGATCGTGACGCCGTTCCTCCTGCTGCTGTGGATCAGCCTCTCCACCAACAGCACGCTGCTCAGCAACGGCGGCGACACCGTGCTGCGGCTCACGCTGTTCTTCGCCCTCTTCGCCGACCTGTCGCGGCACTTCTCGCTCGACGCCCTGCGCCGCCGCCGCGAGGCCGAGCCGGGCGCCCGGCGCCCGTCATCCGCCGTGGTCGCGACGCGTCGCCTCGTGGCGCGGATCCCGCGGCTCGTGCCGGTGCTCCTGCACAACACCGCGCTGGTGCTGTCGGCGTACCAGATCATGCTCATCTACGTGAACTCCGCGTTCCTCAAGCTGCAGGGGGAGGAGTGGCGGGACGGCTCGGCCACCTACTACTCGCTCGTCATCGACGGGTACCGTCCGTGGCCGTGGATCAACGACCTCCTCGTGCAGTCGAGCATCGGCATCGCGCTGGCGAGCCTCGCCGCGGTGGCGTTCCAGGGCCTGTTCCCGCTGCTGATCCTCTGGCGGCCGACGCGCATCGTGGCGCTCGTGGTCATCACGGGCATGCACGTGATGATCGGCGTGCTGCTCGGCCTGTGGCCGTTCTCCCTCGCGATGATCGCGCTCGACTTCCTCTTCGTGCGCGACGCGACCTGGCGGGAGGGGTTCGCGCTCCTCGGGCGCTGGCGGTCGCGGACGCCCCGGCGGATGCGCGAGCGCGGGGGCGTGCACGGGCGTCGCGCCTCCGCTCCCTCCCCAGCCGCGTCCGTCGAGGCCCCGGCCGAGGCCTGACCGGCGGGCGGCGGGACGGTCGGGGGTGCCCGGTATCCTCGGGACCGTGGTCACCGCCCTGTATCGCCGTTACCGGCCAGAGAACTTCGCCGAGCTCATCGGCCAGACGCAGGTGACGGATCCGCTGCGCACGGCCCTCCGCACCAACCGCGTCAACCACGCGTACCTGTTCAGCGGGCCGCGCGGCTGCGGCAAGACCACGTCGGCCCGCATCCTGGCGCGCTGCCTCAACTGCGCCGAGGGGCCCACCGACACCCCGTGCGGCGTCTGCCCGAGCTGCGTCGAGCTCAGCCGCGACGGCAGCGGCTCGCTCGACGTGGTCGAGATCGACGCCGCGAGCCACAATGGCGTCGACGACGCACGCGACATCCGCGAGCGCGCGGTCTTCGCGCCGGCGCGCGACCGCTACAAGATCTTCATCCTCGACGAGGCGCACATGGTCACGCCGCAGGGCTTCAACGCGCTGCTGAAGATCGTGGAGGAGCCGCCGGAGCACGTGAAGTTCATCTTCGCCACCACGGAGCCCGACAAGGTCATCGGCACCATCCGCTCCCGCACGCACCACTACCCGTTCCGGCTCGTGCCGCCCGCGCAGATGCTCGACTACGTGGAGCACCTGTCCCGCGAGGAGAGCGTGCAGGTGGCGCCCGGCGTGCTGCCGCTCGTCGTCCGCGCCGGCGGGGGATCGGTGCGCGACACCCTGTCCCTGCTCGACCAGCTCATCGCGGGGTCGGAGGACGAGAGCGTCGAGTACGAGCGCGCCGTCGCGCTCCTCGGATACACGCACGCGGCCCTGCTCGACGAGGTCATCGACGCGGTCGCCCGGCACGACGCGGCCGGCGCCTTCGCGGGAGTCGACCGGGTCATCCAGACCGGGCAGGATCCGCGCCGCTTCGTCGAGGACCTCCTCGAGCGCCTGCGCGACCTCATCATCGTGGGCGCCACGTCCGTCGAGGGCGCGGCCGCGGTGCTCCGCGGCACCCCGGAGGACGAGCTCGAGCGCATGCGCGCCCAGGCCGTCGCGTTCGGCGCCGTCGAGCTGTCGCGCGCCGCGGACGTGGTCAACGCCGCCCTCACCGAGATGACGGGCGCCACCTCGCCGCGCCTGCACCTCGAGCTGCTGGTCGCGCGCGTGCTCGTCCCCGCCAGCGACGACACGCACCGCGGCGCCCTGGCCCGCGTCGAGCGCCTCGAGCGCCGGGTGGGCGTCGCGGACTCGGGGGCGGATCCGGCCGCTGCCGCTGCCGCTGCCGCTGCCGCTGCCGCTGCGCCCGCACGCGCTGTCGCCTCCGCTCCCGCTGCCGCTCCAGTGCCAGCTCCGGCGCCGGCTCCGGCGCACTCGGCGGATCCCGTGCCGGCGGTCGACACCGCGCCGGCGCAGCCCGTCACGTCCGCGGACGAGGCGTCCGCGGACGAGGCGCCCGCGACCCCGCAGGTCCGGGAGACCACCGAGGCCGTCGCCGCGCCGGCCGCCTCCACGCCGCCGGCATCTTCTTCCGCGACGCCCGCGACCACGCCGCCGGCATCCGCTCCCGCGACGCCCGCGCCCGTCGGCCCCATCACGTTCGAGCAGCTCCGCGACGCGTGGCCGTCGGTCGTCGAGGCGGTGGAGAAGGCGAAGCGCAGCGCGTGGCTCGTCGCCGTCACGGCCACGCCCCGTGCCCTGGCGGGCGACGTGCTCACCCTGTCCTTCGTCAGCGCCAACGACGCCGAGCGCTTCAAGGAGCGCGGCGTCCCGGGGCAGGGCGTCAGCGACATCCTCCGCACCGCCATCCTCGAGGTGCTCGGCCTCCGCGTGAAGTTCATCGCCCGCGTCGAGCCCCACGGCGGCACCCCGGCACCGTCCGGCACCCCGGCGCCGACCGGCACCCCGGCGCCGACGGGTGGGGCCGCCGGGCCCACGGCACCGACCCCGACCCCGGCACCCGCGCCGGCAGCCGGTCCCCGGTCCGCGGCGGCCGCATCCGCACCGTCCGCGCGCGACGGCGAGGCCACCCCCGCGGCGAGGTCGGCGCCGCCGGCAGCCGCCAACGCCCCTCGCGCCAGGACGTCGCCTCCCGCGAAGACCACGCCGGCCGGCGGCGGATGGGCCACCGTCGCCATCCCCACGTCCGACCCCGGCGCGAGCGATCCCGCTCCCGACCGGCGTGCCCCCGCGGCGCGTCCGGAGCGCCCCGTGCCGCCCGCGCCGTCCACGCCGTCCACGCCGTCCACGCCGTCCACGCCGTCGTCGGCACCCGCCGCCGCGACCCCCGCGCCCCCCTCCCCGGCCGCCGCGACCACGACCGGTCCTGTTCGTCGCGGATCCGCGGTCGTCCCGGACGCGCACGTGCCCGACTTCGAGGAGCCGGAGCCGGACGAGTTCGGCCCCGCGGAGCCCGGCTGGGCCACCGGCGACGGCTCGCCCGACTCGGCCCCGCCGGTGTCGCGCCCGGCCCCGGCGGTCGCCGCGCCGTCGGCGCCCGCGCAGACGCGAGCGCCGTCCGCATCGACGACGGCGCCGGACGCGAGGGAGTCCACCGGTCCCGCATCCGCCCCCGCCGCGAAGACCGCCCCGCAGCGCTACGGCGAGTCCGTCGTCCGCGAGATCCTCCAGGCGAGCTTCATCGAGGAGAAGCCCGTCGAGCGCAAGGCCCGCCCCACCATCCGCCCCACAGGTCAGGACTAGCGCCGCATGTACGAGGGAATCGTCCAGGAGCTGATCGACGAGCTCGGCCGCCTGCCGGGCATCGGCCCGAAGTCCGCCCAGCGCATCGCGTTCCACATCCTCCAGACGGAGACGTTCGACGTGTCGCGCCTGGCCGAGGTGCTCACGGTGGTCCGCGACAAGGTGCGCTTCTGCGCCATCTGCGGCAACGTCAGCGAGGAGGAGACGTGCGGCATCTGCCGCGACCCCCGCCGCAGCCCCGCCACCATCTGCGTCGTGGAGGAGGCCAAGGACGTGGTCGCCATCGAGCGCACGCGCGAGTTCCGCGGGCTCTACCATGTCCTCGGCGGGGCCATCAGCCCCATCGACGGCATCGGACCGGACGACCTCCGCATCCGCCAGCTCATGCAGCGCCTCGCCGACGCCACCGTCACCGAGGTCATCATCGCCACCGACCCGAACCTGGAGGGCGAGGCGACCGCCACCTACCTCTCGCGGCTGCTCTCCACCTTCGACATCCGCGTCACCCGCCTCGCCTCCGGCCTCCCTGTCGGCGGCGACCTCGAGTACGCCGACGAGGTCACCCTCGGCCGTGCCTTCGAGGGCCGGCGCCTCGTGGGGGAGTGACCCGGCGCCCCTGCGTCATACGGCGGATCCGCCGATGCCGCCCCCATATGATCGTGATCCGGGCCGCCCGCGCCCACCCGAGCCCCAGGAGTCGCCCGTGAGCCTCATCGTGCAGAAGTTCGGCGGATCGTCGGTCGCCGATGCCGAGAGCATCAAGCGCGTCGCGAAGCGCATCGTCGCCGCGCGGAAGGCCGGCAACGACGTGGTCGTCGCCGTCTCCGCGATGGGCGACTCGACGGACGAGCTGCTCGACCTGGCCCACGAGGTCACCCCCATCCCCGCTCCGCGCGAGCTCGACATGCTCCTCACCGCGGGCGAGCGCATCTCCATGGCGCTCCTCGCGATGGCCATCAAGAGCATGGGCTACGACGCGCGCTCCTTCACGGGCAGCCAGGCGGGCATGATCACCGACGCGCAGCACGGGGCCGCCCGCATCGTCGACGTCACGCCCGGCCGCGTCCGCGACGCGCTCGGCGAGGGCGCCATCGCCATCGTCGCGGGCTTCCAGGGCTTCAACCGCGGCACGGGCGACATCACCACCCTGGGCCGCGGCGGATCCGACACCACGGCGGTCGCGCTCGCGGCGGCCCTCGGCGCCGACGTCTGCGAGATCTACACCGACGTCGACGGCATCTTCACGGCCGACCCGCGCGTGGTGCCGCTCGCCCGCAAGATCGACCGCATCACGAGCGAGGAGATGCTCGAGCTCGCGGCGTCCGGCGCGAAGGTCCTCTACATCCGCGCCGTCGAGTACGCCCGCCGGCACGGCGTCCTGCTGCACGTCCGCTCCTCGTTCACGCACAACGAGGGCACCATCGTCTACAACCCCACGGATGGAGAGAATGTGGAAGAGCCCGTCATCGTCGGCGTCGCCGCCGACCTCAGCGAGGCCAAGGTCACGGTGGTCGGCGTCCCCGACGTACCGGGCAAGGCCGCGCAGATCTTCACCATCGTCGCCAAGACCGGCGCCAACATCGACATGATCGTGCAGAACGTGTCGGCCGCCGCCACGAGCCTCACGGACATCTCGTTCACCCTCCCGAAGTCCGACGCCCAGCGCGTGCTGACGGTGCTCGCGGCCGAGAAGGACGCCGTCGGGTTCACGGGCCTCCAGCACGACGACCAGATCGGCAAGCTCGCGCTCGTGGGCGCGGGCATGCGCACCAACGCGGGCGTCTCGGCGCAGCTCTTCACGGCGCTGTCCGACGCGGGCATCAACATCGAGATGATCTCCACCAGCGAGATCCGCATCTCGGTCGTCACGCGCGCCGACACCATCGACGAGGCCGTGCGCGTGGTCCACCACGCCTTCGGGCTCGACGCGGACGACGTCGCCGTCGTCCACGCCGGCACCGGCCGCTGACCCGCACGCCCGCGCACTGCAGGAGGAGACACCCGTGACCGAGACCACCCCCACCGGATCCGCCCCCGCCGCCGAGACCGCCGGCCTCCGCGTCGGCGTCGTCGGCGCCACCGGCCAGGTCGGTGCCGTGATGCGGCGCCTGCTCGAGGAGCGCGCGTTCCCGGTCGCCGAGATCCGCTTCTTCGCCTCGGCGCGCTCGGCCGGCACCACGCTGCCGTTCGCGGGCCGCGAGGTGGTCGTGGAGGACGCGGCGACCGCGGATCCCACGGGCCTCGACATCGCGCTGTTCTCCGCGGGCGCCACCACGTCCCGGGCGCAGGCGCCGCGCTTCGCCGAGGCGGGCGTGCTCGTCATCGACAACTCGAGCGCCTGGCGCATGGACCCGGACGTCCCGCTCGTCGTCTCCGAGGTCAACCCGGAGGCCATCGCGGACGCGCGCCGCGGCATCATCGCGAACCCCAACTGCACCACCATGGCCGCGATGCCCGTCCTCAAGGTCCTGCACGAGGAGGCCGGCCTCACCCGCCTCGTGGTGAGCACCTACCAGGCCGTCTCCGGATCCGGCCTCGTCGGCGCCGAGGAGCTCGCGGGCCAGGCCGAAGCCGCGGTCGCCGCCGGCCCGGATGCGCTCCGCCGCCTCGTCCACGACGGCCGTGCGGTCGAGCTGCCCGAGCCCGCCGTCTACCAGCGCCCCATCGCCTTCGACGTCATCCCGCTCGCCGGCAGCATCGTCGACGACGGCCTGTTCGAGACCGACGAGGAGAAGAAGCTCCGCAATGAGAGCCGCAAGATCCTGGGGCTCCCCGACCTGCTCGTCAGCGGCACGTGCGTGCGCGTCCCCGTCTTCACCGGCCACTCGCTGTCGGTCAACGCCGAGTTCTCGTCGCCCCTCAGCGTCGCGCGCGCCACCGAGCTGCTGTCGACGGCGCCCGGCGTCGAGCTGTCCGACATCCCCACGCCTCTCCAGGCCGCCGGCACCGACCCCAGCTACGTCGGCCGGATCCGCGCGGACGAGGGCGCGCCCGAGGGCCGTGGACTCGCCCTCTTCATCAGCAACGACAACCTCCGCAAGGGCGCCGCGCTCAACGCCGTCCAGATCGCCGAGGTCGTCGCGGCACACCGCTGATCCCTCCCCAGCCGCGCTCGTGAGGGTCGCCGTACCACTCCCCGGGGCCCCCGAGGGGGCCCGAGAAGGCGGGCGTACACTGATCCGGTGAGCGATACAGCGGAACCGGTAGACGTCGTCCTCGTCGGCGGGGGCATCATGAGCGCCACGCTCGGCACCCTCATCAAGCAGCTCGAACCGGACTGGACCATCCAGATCTTCGAGCGCCTCGGCGAGGTCGCCATGGAGTCCAGCAACCCGTGGAACAACGCGGGCACCGGCCACGCGGCGCTCTGCGAGCTGAACTACACGCCGGAGAAGGACGGGAAGATCGAGATCGGGGCGGCGACCCGCATCAACGAGCAGTTCCAGCTCTCCCGCCAGTTCTGGGCCCACCTCGTCACCGCGGGCGCCGTGCCGGAGCCCAAGGAGTTCATCAACCCCACCCCGCACATGACCTTCGTGCGCGGCAAGGAGAACGCGGAGTACCTGCGCCGCCGCTTCGACGCCCTGCGCGCGCACCCCCTCTTCGAGGCCATGGAGTACACCGAGGACCCGGCCGTCATCCACTCCTGGGCCCCGCTCCTCGTGCTGCAGCGCGACAAGGACGAGGTCATCGCGGCCACGCGCTTCGAGGGCGGAACCGACGTCGACTTCGGCGCCCTCACGAACAAGCTCGTCGACTACCTCACCGAGCACGGCGCGGCCCTGCACCTCAACCACGAGGTCCGCAGCCTGTCGCAGGACCCGGACGGCAGCTGGCGCCTCCGCATCCGCAACGACGTCGGCCGGTCGACCGTGCAGGTGCACGCCAAGTTCGTCTTCATCGGCGCGGGCGGGGGAGCGCTGCCCCTCCTGCAGAAGTCGGGCATCCCCGAGATCAAGGGCTTCGGCGGCTTCCCCATCAGCGGCGAGTGGTACCGCACGGACGACCCGGAGATCGTCGCCAAGCACCGGGCCAAGGTCTACGGCAAGGCCGCCATCGGCTCCCCGCCCATGTCGGTCCCGCACCTCGACACGCGCGTCGTGGGAGGCGAGACCTCGCTCCTCTTCGGGCCCTACGCCGGCTTCAGCCCGCGCTTCCTCAAGAAGGGCTCGCTGCTCGACCTCTTCGCCTCCATCCGGCCGCACAACATCATCCCGATGCTCGCCGTCGCTAAGGACAACCTGGGCCTCATCAAGTACCTCGTGAGCCAGCTCATCGCCTCGAAGGAGACGAAGTTCGACGCGCTCCGGGAGTTCATGCCCACGGCCGACCCGAAGGACTGGTACCAGGTCACGGCCGGCCAGCGCGTGCAGGTCATGAAGAAGGACGCGCAGAAGGGCGGCGTGCTCCAGTTCGGCACCGAGGTCGTGGCGGCGGCCGACGGCAGCATCGCGGGCCTCCTCGGCGCGTCGCCCGGCGCCTCCACGGCGGTCCCGATCATGCTCGACGTGCTGGAGCGCTGCTTCCCGGAGCGCATGGACGGGTGGCGCAAGCCGCTGAAGCGCATGATCCCGAACTACGGCACGCTCGTCGCGTCAGACCCGAAGAAGACGCCGAAGATCATCCAGGAGACCACCGAGGTCCTCGAGCTCCAGCACTGAGCAGGGGGCGGTCGCGCCGCGTGCGGCCGCCCTCTCCCGCCTCCGTCCGCATCGCGTTCGAAAGTGTGTTCGAATGGGCGCATGAGATGGAGCGCGCAGAAGCTGTCGGACGCGAGCGCGGATGCACTGCCCGGCCTCGTGCGGTTGAGCAATTTCGTGCAGAGCGTCCGCACCCCGGAGTTCCAGGGCGTGACGTTCCACGAGGTGCTCGCCAAGTCGGCGTTGAACCGCGTGCCGGGGGAGTCGAAGGTCATGCCGTACGGGTGGACCATCAACCCGTACCGCGGCTGCACCCACGCCTGCGTCTACTGCTTCGCGCGCCCGACGCACGCCTACCTCGACCTCGACGGCGGCCGCGACTTCGACGACCAGATCGTCGTGAAGGTCAACGTCGCGGAGGTCCTCGCCCGCGAGCTCGCGAAGCCCACCTGGACCCGTGACGCCGTCGCGCTCGGCACCAACACCGACCCCTACCAGCGCGCCGAGGGCCGCTACGCGCTCATGCCCGGCATCATCGCGGCGCTCGCGTCCTCCGGCACGCCGCTGTCGATCCTCACCAAGGGCACGCTCCTCCGTCGTGACCTCCCGCTGCTGGCCGAGGCGTCGGCGACCGTCCCCGTCGACCTGGCGATGAGCATCGCCGTGCTCGACGACGACCTGCAGCAGTCCGTCGAGCCGGGCACGCCCACGACCGCGGCGCGTCTCGCGACCGTCACCGCGATCCGCGAGGCGGGTCTGGATTGCACGGTCTTCATGATGCCGATCCTGCCGATGCTCACCGACTCGGTCGAGCACCTCGACCACGCGCTCACGCGCATCCGCGAGGCCGGCGGCACGCGCGTCCTCTACTCGGCGCTGTACCTCAAGCCCGGCGTGAAGGAGTGGTACCTGGAGTGGCTCGAGCGCGAGCGCCCGGACCTGGTGGGCCGCTACCTGGACCTGTACGCGCGCGGCGCCTACGCCCCGCAGGCGTACCGGTCGTGGCTGAAGGCCCGCATGGACCCGCTGGTCCGGCGGCACGGGCTCGGCGGCGGCCGGGTGGACCCGCGCACGGGCGGCGTGCTCTCCCGGGCCGACGTCCCCGGCATCGAGGGCCAGGTCGCCCGGCCCGGAGCCGCGCGACCGGGGTGGAGCCAGGAGGGCGCGGACAGCCGTGCCACCACGTCCCGAGGGCGCGGGAGCTGGGCGACCGGAGCCGCCCTCGCGCCGGCGCCGGGGCCCCTGGTCGCGGCCGCGCTCCCCGCCGGGCCCGCGGGCACGCAGGCCACCCTCTTCTGAGCGGCGGCATCCGCGGCAGGGGCGGGCGGCGGCAGCGGTGTCCGCGGAGGGTCCGGGCCGCCGCCGAGCCGTGCGCGCTGGCTACAGTTCTCCCATGACCACCCTGCGGCTCCCCGGGGCGGGGCCGAGGTCCGCCGACGGGCGGGGGATCGCGCAGCCCGTCCGCGTCGCCGTGCTCATGGGCCAGGTGCCGGCGCTCGACGAGGTGTGCTCGATCCTCCGCGAGCGCGCCCCCGAGGTCGACGTGGTCGTCGGCACCACGGGCTGGCTGCAGCTCGTCCAGTCGCCGCGCTTCCCGACCGAGGTGGTCGTGCTCGACTACGAGCTCGCCGACGCGGTCAGCCTCGAGGGGCGCGTGCGGTCCTGCCGGGCCGCCGGGGCGAGCGTCGTCGTCCTCTCCCGTTCCGGGAGCCCGGAGGTGCGTCGCCGGGTGCTCGACTCCGGTGCCGCGGCGCTCCTCGCCGGCCCCGTGCCCGCCCGGGACATCGTCGCCGCCGTGCGCTCCGTGGTCGCGGCCGCCCGCACCGCCGTCCCCGCGCCGGAGCCGGCGCCCGCGTTCACGAGCCCGCGCCTCAGCCAGGGCGAGGAGCAGGCGCTCCGCCTCTACGTCACGGGCCGTTCGACGCTCGACGTGGCCGCCCAGATGAACGTGCAGTACGAGACCGCGAAGACCTACCTCCGGCGGGCCCGGGCCAAGTACCGTCTCGTGGGCCGCGCTGCCGGGCGCCGGGCGGACCTGATCGAACGGGCCGCCGAGGACGGCTACCTTCGGTAGATGGCCAAGCTCTACTTCCGATTCGGCGCGATGAACAGCGGCAAGAGCACCTCGATGCTGCAGGCCGCGTACAACTACGAGGAGCGCGGACAGCACGTCCTGCTCACGAAGCCCGTCATCGACACCAAGGGCGACCGCGACATCGTCTCCCGCCTCGGCGTCCGGCGTCCGGTCGACTTCCTGCTCGAGCCCGACGCGGACGTCTGGCAGGAGTTCGGGATCCACCGCGATCGCGTGCTGCAGGAGCTCGGCGGCCCCACCGCGTGCCTGCTCGTCGACGAGGCCCAGTTCCTCCGCGAATCGCAGGTCGACGACCTGCTGCGCATCGCGATCCTGCAGGACGTGCCGGTCATCGCCTACGGGATCCGCACCGACTTCCAGACCGTCGCGTTCCCGGGGAGCCGTCGCCTGCTGGAGATCGCGCACAGCCTGGAGGAGATGAAGACCATCTGCCGCTGCGGACGCAAGGCCGTGTTCAACGCCCGCCAGGTGGGCGAGCGCTTCATCTTCGCCGGCGACCAGGTCGCGATCGACGGCGAGGACGTGACCTACATGTCGCTCTGCGGCGCGTGCTACCTGGCCGAGAGCGGGGGAGCGCTGTCGAGCGGCCGTCCGGTCGAGGCCGCGCCGGCGGGCTTCGGCTACGCGGCGGGACCGGACGCCGACTTCACCTGATCGGGGACCGCTCCGGCCGGACGCCGCGCCGCGGTCAGTCGCGCAGGTAGCGCAGCCCGCATGCCGTGAGCACGCCGGTGATGAGCAGGGTGGCCAACGGGACCAGGGCAGCGCAGACGTCGGGCATCGGGATCCGGACCTTCTCTTCGGGTGAGCGTTCGGTCGAGCGGGGCGCGGGTGGGTGGTCCGGCCCTCGCCGTCCACGCTAGCCTCCCTCCCCGCGGCTGCCCCGCCCCAGAAGACGGGGCACGAGGCGATGGACGACATCGGCACCCGAGGAGGTCGGACGACGGCTCCCGGCTGTGGGAGCATGGGCGGAGGTGCCGTCGGGGGGCACCGCACCGACGAGGGGGAGCGCCTGTGGAACTGCGTGAATACATCCGGATACTGCGACGTTCGTGGATCCTCATCCTTCTGGCGCTGCTGCTGGGGGTGGGGGCCGCTGCCGGCTACTCGCTCGCGCAGACGCCGGAGTACCGGGCATCCGCGAAGGTCTTCGTGTCGACGCAGTCCGCGGGCTCCGTGACGGACCTCAGCCAGGGCAACGCGTTCACGCAGCAGGCGGTGAAGAGCTACGCCGACGTCGTGTCCACGCCCGTCGTGCTGGAGCCGGTCATCGCGCAGCTGGGGCTGGACGAGACCGCCGAGACGCTGGCGCCGCGCATCTCGGCTTCCGCCGCGGCCGACACCGTCATCATCGAGATCGCGGCCGAGGACCAGCAGGCGGAGTCCGCCGCGTCCATCGCCAACGCGGTCGCGAAGAGCTTCTCCGACGTCGTCGGGCAGCTCACCGCGGAGAACACCGGCGGGCAGTCGCAGGTGAAGGTCACCACCCTGCAGGAGGCGCGGATCCCCGCCGCCCCCGTGTCGCCGCGCGTGCCGCTCAACCTCGCGCTGGGCGCGCTCGTGGGCCTCGCGCTCGGCATCGCCGTCTCGGTGCTCCGCTCCACCCTGGACACGCGCATCCGCGGCGAGCGGGACCTGCGGCTGGTCACGCACGCGCCCGTGCTCGGCGGCATCGCCTTCGACCCGAAGGCGAAGGAGCGTCCCCTCATCGTGCAGTCGGACCCGCGGAGCCCCCGGGCCGAGTCCTTCCGCAGCCTCCGCACGAACCTCCAGTTCCTCGACTTCGGCGGACGCGCGCGCAGCTTCGTGATCACGAGCGCGGTCGAGTCCGAGGGCAAGTCGACGACCACCGCCAACCTGGCCATCGCCCTCAGCGACGCCGGTGCCCGCGTCGCCGTGATCGACGCCGACCTCCGCCGTCCGAAGCTCGCGTCCTACCTCGGGCTCGAGGGAGCGGTCGGGCTCACCGACGTGCTGATCGGCCGCGCGACGCTCGCGGACGTGCTTCAGCCCTGGGGCAACCGCAACATGTTCGTCCTGCCCGCCGGCCAGATCCCGCCGAACCCGAGCGAGCTGCTCGGATCGCGCACCATGGTCACGCTGCTCAAGGAGCTCGAGGCGGAGTTCGACACCGTCCTCATCGACGCGCCGCCGCTCCTGCCCGTCACCGACAGCGCGGTGCTCTCCAAGAGCGCCGGCGGCGCGATCCTCGTCGTCTCCTCGGGTCGCGCGCACCGCGGCCAGGTGCACGCCGCAATCGAGTCGCTCAACAGCGTCGGCGCTGAGGTGCTGGGCGTCGTCCTCACCATGCTGCCCACGAAGGGCCCGGACGCGTACGGCTACGGCCAGTACGGGTACTCGTACGTCCGCCCCGAGGGCGCGGACGGCACCGCCCCCGCCCCCGCGTGACCGGCCGGCCGTCCGCCTCCGGGCGCGACGGCCGAGCCCGTGTCGTCGGGAGCAGCCCGGTGCGGGCCTGTACCATCCGCATGACACCACCGCTCCATTCCGCATCTCCCGCTGCGCGGAATCCGCGTCCGAGCTCCCCACCGGGGTCGGACCGCGGATCCCCGTCCGGACGCGGTCGGGGGTCGACCTCACGCGAGGCCGCATCCGCCGTCCGCTCGATGCCCGCGACACCGGGAGACACCATGTCGGCTCAGGCCGAGGCGCCGACGCGCCGCCCAGGAGGACGCTCCTCCGACCCCTGCGCCCGCCGATCCGAGGGAGCCGTCCGTGGCTAGGCCCTCGTCCGACAGCCGGAAGCCGATGGCGGTCACCGGCCGTCCCTCCCGCCGCCCTCGGTCGCTGTCCCGCCTGCTCCCCGGGGTCGGGGTGACGGCCGTGGTCGCCTTCCTGGTCATCGACCTGATCCTGGTCTCGGCCGCCGTCACCCGCACCGGCGGCGGCAGCGGCGCGGCCACCGGCGCCGCCGCGCCGACCCCGGAGGCCGCCGCGACGACCGAGTCCGCGCCGGAGACCGCCGTTCCCGCACCCGCACCCTCGTCGTCCGCCTCTCCGTCCGCGGCACCCGTCGCATCCGTCGCCGCCCCGACCGTGTTCCTCGCCGCGGGGAACGCCGACGTCGCCTGGCGCGCCACGGCCGGTTCCTGCACCGGCGAGGCCGCGCGGATCCAGACCACCATCGACCGGGGTCGCACCTGGGACACCCGCACGACGGACACCTTCGACGCACGGCGCGTGCTCGCGCTCTCGGTCACGGGCCCCGACGTGGGCAGCATCGTCGCCGATGTGAAGGCCGCCTGCTCCCGCACGGCGCTGCAGAGCTTCACGGGCGGCGAGTTCTGGCGCGACGCGCCGGCGCTGACGACCACGACGGCCTACGTCGACCCCGCCCAGCCGGGCATCGTGCACCTCGCCCAGGGCCAGCGGGACGCCCCGTGCGGCGACGCGGTCCAGGTCGTCGACAGCGGCCAGGCCGCCGCGGTCCTCTGCGCATCGGGCGCCGTCCACGTGCGCTCGGGCGGCGGCGACTTCCGGCGCGTGGACGCGCCCGGCGTCCTCGCGCTCGCGCTCGGCCCGGACGGCATCCTCACGGCGGGCACCTCCGACTCCTGCCGCGGCACGAGCGTCGGTCGAATCGTGCCGGCGTCCGGCGCCGTCAGCGTCGCCGGCTGCGCCTCCGCCGTCCCCGCGAGCGGGGCGGTGGCCCTCTCGGCCGCGGGGCGCGACGTGTGGCTCCTGACGGGGGACGCCGTGAGCGTCTCCACCGACGGCGGGGGCACCTGGTGACCTCCTCCACGATCCGCTCCCGCCACGTCCGCCGCTCCCGACGTCCCTGGACGCGCCGCCGGATCCTCGCGGCCGTCGCCGCTGGCCTCGCTCTGCTCGTCGTCCTCTGGATCGCCTGGATCGCGGCCCGCGCCCTGCTCGCCCGCGCCGAGCTCGAGCAGGCGGTGCCGCTCGCGTCGTCGGTGCAGCGCGACCTCCTGGCCGGCGACCCCGCCGGCGCGGCGGCCGGCGTGGCGAAGCTGCGCGAGCACTCGTCGCGCGCCGTCGCCCTCACGTCGGATCCCGTCTGGGCCGCCACGGAGGTCGTCCCGGGCGTGGGCCCGAACCTCCGCGCCTTCCGGTCGGTCGCCGCGGTCGTCGACCACATCGGCGGCGAGGCCCTCCAGCCCGTGGTGGGCATCGCCGGCACCCTCGACCTCGGCAGCCTCACGCCGAAGGACGGGCGCATCGACCTGGACCCCATCATCGCGGCGCAGGAGCCGGTGCGGCAGGCGGACGACGCGCTCGACACCGCACTCCAGGACGTGACGGCGATCGACACGGGGTCGACCGTCGCGCCCGTCACCGACGCCGTGACCCGCCTGCGCAAGACGGTGACGTCCGCCGCCGAGACGCTCGCCATCGTGCGCCACGTCGCGGACCTGGCGCCGGCCATGCTCGGCGCGGACGGGAACCGCGACTACCTCCTCATGTTCCAGAACAACGCGGAGGTGCGCTCGACGGGCGGCATCCCCGGGGCTCTCGCGCTCCTGAAGACCGGAGACGGCGCGTTCTCGCTCGGCACGCAGGACTCCGCCCGCGCGTTCCCCCGCCTCGCCGAGCCCGCGCTCCCGCTGGATACGCAGACCGCGGGCCTCTACGGCACCATCACGGGTCGGTACATGCAGGACGTCACCCTCACGCCCGACTTCACCCAGGCCGCCCCGCTCGCCGCGGAGATGTGGCGCCTCAAGCACCGCGAGCCGGTCGACGGCGTCATCAGCATCGACCCGGTCGCGCTGTCCTACCTGCTCGAGGCGACGGGGCCGATCACGCTGCCGACCGGGGACGTCCTGCGCTCGGACGACGCCGTCGACCTGCTGCTCCACGACGTCTACCTCCGCTATCCGAATGCCGACGTGCAGGACGCGGTGTTCGCGAGCGTCGCGGAGGCGGTCTTCTCGAAGGTCTCCTCCGGCGACGTGAAGCCGGCCGCCCTCGTCTCCGCGCTCACCCGCGCCGCCGAGGAGCGCCGCATCCTCATCTGGAACGCGCGACCGGACGAGCAGGCGACGCTGGACGGCACCACGCTGCAGGGCTCGCTGCCGGCCGACAACAGCGAGTCGACGGTCTTCGGCGTGTTCCTCAACGACGCGACCGGCGCCAAGATGGACTACTTCCTCAAGCTCGCGACGTCGCAGGGCATGGCGATGTGCCGCGACGACGGCCGCCCGAACTACCGCACCGAGGTCACGCTCCGCTCCACGGCTCCCGCGGACGCGGCATCGCTCCCGTACGTCGTCACCGGCGGCGGGCAGTACGGTGTCCCACCGGGCGACGTCAAGACGCGCGTGGCCGTCTACGGGCCCCCGGGCACGATCCCCTTGAGCGTGCGCATCGACGACCAGGAGACGGGCTTCCAGCCCGAGATCGTGGGCGGGCGCGCCGTGGCGCAGGTCGAGGTGACGCTCGCGCCCGGTCAGGAGGTCCGCATTTCGGTGGACACCCTGGGGGACAAAAAGACCGACACGCCGCTCTCGATCGTGACGACGCCGGTGATCGACGCCACGGAAACGCAATTCCGCTCGCTCTCCTGCGACGGATCCCGGTAGTGTGGCGAGTGGGGGATTGACCGACGGCGGACCCGAGTCCGTCGAGTGCCCCCTTGCACCGCGCAATCTCACCCAGGGGGAACCACACATGCTCAAGAAGATCCTTGCCGGGGCGGCCATCGCGCTCGCCGCCACGTTCACCGTCTCCACCGCTGCCAACGCGGACCCGTACACGCCCGAGGGCGGCGTCACCGTCAGCGACGCGACCGTCGCTCCCGGCCAGAGCACCGTCCTCACCTTCGCGGACGGCTCCTTCGCGCCGAACAGCCCCGTCACCGTCACCATCACCGGTGAGGACGCGGCCAACGCCACGCTCGCCTCGTTCCGCACGGCCCCGATGGCCGTCACGTCGAACTCCATCACCAAGACGTCGAGCAACGCCGGCGGCCTCCGCGTCACCGTCACCCTGCCGGCCGGTTCCGCCTCGGGCTCCTACACGCTCGTCGGCACGGACGCCCAGGGCAACACCGTCTCCACGTCGATCTCGGTCGTCGCGGCAGCCGGCACCGGCACCTCCAACGGCACCGGCTCCGCCTCGGGCCTGCCCGTCACCGGCGGCCAGCTCCCCGTCGTCCTCATCTGGACCGGCGGCGGCCTGCTGCTCCTCGGCGCCGCGCTCGTGGTCGTGCTGACCACGGTCCGTCGCCAGCGTGGAACGGTCTGATCCACATCACGACACACATCGCCTGACTCCACGGAGCAGTGCGATGGAAGGCCCCGAGGCATAGCCTCGGGGCCTTCCGCCGTCTCCGGGCGCCCACCCCCAGTCCGGGGCCCATCCCGTCCCGGGGAGCGGTCGCGTGGACCGGACGCGGATAGCATATCGATCGTGGGTTTACCCGACCCGCTGTCTGCCTGACGGCGCCGACCCGAAATCGCGCGCCGCGGACACCACCGCCCCGAGGCGATACCCGTCGTGCCCCCGCACGTCCGCCTCGGACGTACCCGAGAAGGCCACCCGAGATGCTCGCCAAGACCCTGGCGGGCGCGTTCGTCGCGCTCGTCATCACCGTTTCCGCTCCCCTCGCCGCCCAGGCCGAGAACTACGTGCCCACGGACTCGCTGCTCTCGTGCGGCGGCATGTCCGTCACCCCGGCGGCCGTCGCACCCGGCGAGGCCGTGACGATCAGCGGCGCGGCCGGATCGTTCGCCGCCGGCGAGACCGTCGCCCTCCGCCTCTCCGCCACCCCCGGCGCACCCGCCGCGGCAGGGGACCCCGCCGTCTCCGTCAGCGCGGCGGCCGACGGCTCCGTCATCGGCAGCCTGACGGTCCCGGCCACCGCGACCGGCACCTGGCGCGCCAACGAGGACGCGGCATCCGGCTCGCACTGGTGCGGACTCGTCTCGGTCGTCCCCGGCAGCACCGCCACCGCCTCGACCGGCTCGCTCCCCATCACGGGCGGCACGCTGCCGACCGGGCTCGCGGTCACGGCCGGCGGCCTGCTCCTCGCCGGCGCCGCGGCGGCCGGCATCGCCGCGTCGCGCCGACGTCGCGCCTCCTGAGGCGCGACCGCATCCGACCCCCGATGCGGGCGGCCCCGATCACGACCGGGGCCGCCGGCGTCGGCGCGTCCGCACCGCGATGGCCGCCGCAAGGGCCGCGCCGATGACGGCGCCCGCCCCGTTCTCGGCGACGTCCGAGAGGGAGGCCACCCGCGCGGGGAGGAACGCCCCCTGCGCGAGCTCGACGCACGCCGACAGCGCGGTGCCCGCGAGGGCGACCGCCCACCAGCGCCGCATCCCGAACGCGAGCACCCCGAGCATCCCCAGCGGCACGAACAGGGCGACGTTGGCGCCCTCCTCGATCATCGAGTAGCGGAAGGCCGGCACGCCGTGGAATTGCACGAAGCGCACCCCCCGCATGAGGAGCGGGTAGATCCCGCGGTCGACGCTGTCCGGCGTCAGCGTCACGAGCGCCACGAGGCCCACGTAGAGCGCGAGGAGCGCGCCCGCCTGGCGGTGCCGCCGGCGCATCAGCCGTCGTTCCCGCTCCACGCCCCAGGGCGACGGCGTGGCTCCGCCATCCGCCGACCGGCGTGGGGGAGCGGGGGCGGCGGGATCCATGTGGCGGCAGACTAGCAACGCCTCCTGGGGCCGGGGACGCCGCCTGCACGCATCCTCCGTCCCCCGTCGCATTCGGCTCGTACGTGCACTCATCACATTTCGGCCACGGGGAGCTGGGACCCTACCTGAGGCGGATGTCCGGCCTCGGCGCGCAGGTTAGATTCAGAGCATGAGGAAAACTGACCTGACCATCTCGACCCGGTTGGGCGCGTTCCTCGGACTCGTCGGCATGAGCACGATCGCCGGGGTGCTCGTCGCCGCGATGGTGACCCCCGCGATCGCCGTCTCGGGCATCGCCGCCAACAGCACCATCGGCGTGTTCGAGGACATCCCCGACAACCTGCAGATCGACAACCTCGCGCAGAAGACGGTGCTGTTCGCCAAGAAGGGCGACCAGCAGGTGCCCTTCGCCGAGTTCTTCTCGCAGGACCGCGAGGAGGTCCCGTGGGAGGCCGTCTCCCCGTACGCGAAGGACGCGGCCATCGCGACCGAGGACCCCCGCTACTACGAGCACGGCGGCGTCGACGTGCTGTCGGCCGCCCGCGCGCTCGCGCAGAACGTCCTCAACGACGAGGTGCAGTCCGGCGCCTCGACGATCACCATGCAGTACGTCCGCAACGTCCTGGTCCAGAAGGCCCAGAACATGGTCGACTCCTCCGACAAGGCGACGCAGGCCGCGGGCCGCAAGGCGTTCCAGGAGGCCACCCAGCCCGACATGCCCCGCAAGCTCAAGGAGATGCGGATGGCGATCGGGGTGGAGAAGAAGTACTCCAAGAACGAGATCCTCCTCGCCTACCTCAACATCGCGAACTTCGGCAGCCGCGTGTACGGCATCGAGTCCGCGGCGCGCTACTACTTCGACGTCTCGGCCGCCGACCTCACGCTCGACCAGGCCGCGACCCTCATCGCGACCGTCAACGCGCCGGAGATCTACAAGATCGACAACCCGGCGAACCTCGAGCGCAACAAGGCCCGCCGCGACCTCCTGCTGCGGAACATGCTCAAGGAGCAGAAGATCACGCAGGAGCAGTACGACGCGGCCGAGGCCACGCCGATCACGCCGAAGATCACGCCCTCCACGAGCGGCTGCATCCAGGCCGACCCCATCTCCGCCGCGTACTTCTGCGACTACGTGAAGAACGAGATCCTCACGAACAAGGAGTTCGGCGACACGGCGGCCGAGCGCGACGCGGTGCTCAAGCGCGGTGGCATGCAGGTCTACACGACGCTCGACCTCGACATCCAGGGCAACGCCGCGGAGCAGATGCGCAAGCAGGTGCCGGCGACGGCGCGCTTCACGAAGATCGGCGGATCCGTGGTCTCCCGCGAGGTGAAGACGGGTCGCATCATCGCGATGGCGCAGAACACCGACTACGGCGTCGCGGCCGACCAGCCCGGTGTCACCGAGATCAACTACTCGGCCGACAAGGCCCACGGCGGCTCCGCCGGCTTCCAGGTGGGCTCGACCTACAAGATCTTCACGCTCGTCGACTGGCTGAAGAGCGGGAAGTCGATCTACCAGACGGTCAACGCGTCCAAGACGCTCTGGTCGCAGAACGAGTTCACCGCGTGCGGGGGCCCGCTGGCCGGCAAGGCCTACCAGGTCACCAACGACACGAACACCGGTCCCACCTCGAACCAGACCGTCCTCGCGGCGACCGTGGCCTCGGTGAACTCGGCCTTCATCGCGATGGCGAGCCAGCTCGATCTGTGCGACATCAGCCAGACCGCGCGGGACATGGGGATCTACAACGCCGACGGTCGCGAGCTCTCGAGCGTCCCGTCCGACGTGGTGGGATCCGGCGCCAACAACGTGGCCCCGCTCCAGATGGCGACCGCCTTCGGCTCCGTCGCGAACCAGGGCACCATGTGCCCGCCGGTCGCGATCGACAAGGTCGTCCTCCCGGACGAGTCCGAGCTCGTGACCCCGAAGAGCGAGTGCGCGCAGGCCATGAGCCCCGAGGTCGCCAACACGGCCGCCTTCACGCTCAAGGCCGTGATGGGCGGCACCGGTGCGGCGTCGAACCCGCGCGACGGCACCGAGATCATGGGCAAGACGGGCACGACCGACCGATCGAAGGACACCTGGTTCGTCGGATCCTCGACCGAGGTCACGACGGCCGTGTGGGTCGGCAACGTGGAGGGCTTCGCGTCCATGCGCCGCAACGTCCTCAACGGGTCG
The DNA here is from genome assembly GCF_027858075.1 of Clavibacter sp. CT19. Lineage (NCBI taxonomy): Bacteria > Bacillati > Actinomycetota > Actinomycetes > Micrococcales > Microbacteriaceae > Clavibacter > Clavibacter sp. CT19. The sequence goes on from NZ_JAQHYR010000001.1 coordinate 59,684, forward strand.
GCCGCGGACAGCGCGCGTCACCGGATCTTCAAGCCGCTGCAGACCTTCATCGACGACCGCTACCCGGCCGAGGGCTTCCCCTCGCCGAGCAGCACGTTGACGAAGCGGCCCTATGTCGCGCCGAAGCCCCAGCCCACCCAGTCGGCCGCGCCCGAGGCGCCTCCGGCGCCGCCCGCCCCGCCCGCGGGGGAATGAGCCCGCGCTCGATGGGGAGCGCGCGCCGACGGCCGTCGCCTCCGGGCGGCGGCCGTCGTGCTGTGCGGCCGCCGGCCCCGGATCGAGCGCCTCGTAGACTGGACGACCGCCGATCCACCGACCCGGGAAGGCCCTCATGACCGGGACCCCGACGTCCGCACCCGCACGCCTGCGCACGCTCCTGCCGGGCATCGAGGGTCTGCGCGGCGTCGCCGCGGTCGCCGTGCTGCTGTACCACGTGCAGCGCCAGCTGGCCCGGCCGACGACCGACGTGCCGCTCGTCGGCGAGGTCGCCTTCTTCAGCCACGGCGTGACGCTGTTCTTCGTGCTGAGCGGCTTCCTGCTGTTCCTGCCGTTCGCACGTGCGCTCGTCGACGGCGGGCCGATGCCGCGGCTCTCCCGCTACGCCGCCAACCGCGCGCTCCGCGTGCTCCCCGGGTACGTCGTCGTGCTGCTGCTCGTGAGCCTCGTGCTGCGCGTCGCGATCCTGCCGCGGGAGACGCGCGACGACGGCATCTCGCTGGGCACGCTGGGCCCGGTCGACTCGGTCCTCAACGCGCTGCTGCTCCAGGGGTACAGCCCGCGCACGCTCCGGAGCGGCATCGAGGTCGCGTGGACGCTGGCGGTCGAGGTGTCCTTCTACGTCGTCCTGCCGGTGGTGGCGCTCCTCGCCGCGCGGCTGCTCCGAGGACGCGCGACGTGGATCCGCGCTCTCGCGCCGGCGGCGGCGCTCCTGCTGGTCGGCGTGGCCGGCAAGATCTGGTCGATGGCCGCGCAGGCGCCGCTCGGGCACCGCGGCCGGCTCGCGAGCGAGTGGGGAGTGACGTGGGCGGCGGTGGTGAACCGCAGCATCCTCGTGCACGCGGACCTCTTCGCCTACGGCATGGCGGCGGCCGTGATCCTGCTCGCCCTGTCCGCCGACGAGAGCCTGCGCGACCGTGTCGCCCGCTGGCGCGTTCCGGTCGGGATCCTGGCGGCGGTGCTCATCGTGGTCGCGTCCGAGGCGCCCGTCGAGGCGTTCGAGGAGAGCGTCGTGGCGGCCTCCTGCGCCACGCTGCTGCTCCTCGTGGCGCTGCCGCGGCGCGGGGGATCCCTAGGCCCGGTGACGCGGGTCCTCGAGCTCCGGTGGATCGCCTGGCTCGGCACGATCTCGTTCAGCGTCTACCTGTGGCACCTACCGGTGATCCGGTTCCTCCGTCGCGCGGGCCTCGTGCTGCCGGACACGCTCGCCGGCTTCGCCCTGAACACGCTCGTGGTGGGGGCGGTGACGCTCGTGCTCTCGGCGGCGACGTACTACGCCATCGAGCGGCCGGCGCTGCGGCTGAAGCCCGGAGGGCGGTGACCCGCGACCGCATCGCCTGCTCGGACGACGAAGGGCCGCTCCCGGAGGAGCGGCCCTTCGTCGTGCTGCTGTTAATGCGGTGCCTCCGGAGGAGGCGGTGTGTCGGGGTAACAGGATTTGAACCTGCGACCTCTTCGTCCCGAACGAAGCGCGCTACCAAACTGCGCCACACCCCGATGGCCCGAGGACCGGGTTCTACGATACCCGATGTTCCGGGCTCCCGCGTACGCCTGGGCAGCGCGCGGCGGGCGGTCAGACCGCCGTGAGCGTGAGCAGCGTCGCCTCGGGGAAGCACGCGAACCGCACGGGCGCGTAGATCGAGGTGCCGAGGCCCGCGCTCACGTGCAGGAACGCGGCGCGGTCGGCGTGCGGCCAGACGCTCAGGCCCTTCACCTGGCGGCGCGGGATGTCGCAGTTGGTGACGAGCGCGCCGTAGCCGGGCACGCACACCTGGCCGCCGTGCGTGTGCCCGGCGAAGACCATGCGGGCGCCGTTGGTGACGAACGAGTCGAGCACGCGGCGGTAGGGCGCGTGCGCGACGCCGATGGAGACCACCGGAGCGTCGGAGGATCCCTGGTACGCCTCGCCGTCCTCGCGGAGCTCGTCGAGCGCCCCGGGGATCGCCTCCAGGTGGTCGAAGTCGCGGTGCGGGTCGTCGACGCCGAAGAACTCGAGCAGCGTGCCGTTGACCTCGACGGCGCCCGCGGCGTTGTTGAGGTCGAGCCAGCCGAGCGAGGCGTAGAGGCGCTCGAGCCGGGGGAGGTCGAGGTCCGCCGGCCGCTGCGTGGCGTGCGTGTTGGCCGTGAAGTACTTCAGCGGGTTCTTCATCATCGGCCCGTAGTAGTCGTTCGATCCGTGCACGAAGACCCCGGGGACGCCGCGGAACGCCTCGAGCGTCTCCTCGACCGCGACGATGCCCTGCTCGTGGCCCGTGTTGTCGCCCGTGTCGACGACGAGGTCGGGCTTGAGCTCCGCGAGCTCGCGCACCCAGCGCTGCTTCTTGTGCTGCCACGGCGCCATGTGCATGTCCGAGAGGTGCAGCACGCGGATGGGGTCGGCGCCCACCGGCAGGACCGGCACCGTCACCTCCCGCAGCGTGAAGCGGCGGCGCTCGTAGAACGAGGCGTAGGCGAAGACCGCGGCGCCGGCCGCGACGACGCCGCCGGCCGTGCGGGCGATCGTGCCGACGACGCTCATCAGGTGCGCCCGACGAAGAGCGTCACGGGACCGCCGCTCTGCTGTCCGGCCGCGGGATCCGTGCGGGTCGCCTTGTTGACCTGGGAGCTGTCCTGCACCTGCTCCTGCGCCACGGTCACGTTGAAGCCGGCCGAGCGCAGGGTCTGGCGCGCGGCCGTCACGTCCTGCCCACGCACGTCCGGGACGGTGCCCGGGGTGCCCTGCGGCTGGCTCTGGTCGGGCCCGCTGCTGGTGAACACCGTGACGGTGGATCCGCGCGCGGCGTTGGCGCCGGCGCCCGGGTCGGACCCGGCGACCTGACCGGCGGGCACGTTCGCGGAGGCGCGCGCGCCGCCCTGGGCGAAGGACAGGCCCGCGCCCTCGATGGCGGACTGCGCGTCGGCGGGCGACATTCCCGCGACGTCCGGTACCTGCACCGTCGGGGTGCGGGTGAGGTCCGCTGCCGGGCCGGGGAACGCGGAGCCCTTGTAGACGCCGTTGACGGCCTGCATGAACGGCTTCCACACGGCGAAGCGCGCGGTGGACATGAGCTGCCCGTTCGGCAGGTTGGTCTTGCGCTGCTGGATCTGCTGCCCCGAGGAGCTGCCCACCCAGATGGCCGTGGTGACCTCGGTGCTCGAGCCCACGAACCAGGTGTCCTTCGCCTTGTCGGTGGTTCCCGTCTTGCCGATGAGCGGCGTGCCGTCGTTGGTGTTGCCCGCGGCGCCCGTGGCGCTCATGACGCCGGCGAGGGCGTACGCGGCGGTGTGGGCCACGTCGGGGCTCACTGTCTCACGGCAGTTCGCGGGCGGCGGGGCCACCTCGGTGTCGTCGGGGAGGACGACCTTGTCGATCATCACGGGCGTGCAGGTGGTGCCGTTGTTGGCGACCGTGGCATAGGCCGACGCCATGGTGAGCGGGGCGATGTTGTTGCCGCCCGAGCCGATGATGTCCGAGACGAAGTTCGACAGCTGCTTCTTGGGATCGGCCTGGTGGATGCCGATGTCCTTCGCCGTCTGCGCGATGCCGCACATGTCGAGCTCGGAGGCCATGGCCATGAACGCCGTGTTGGTGGAGTTCGCCGTGCCGGACATGACGGTCCGGTTCGACCCGGGGGCGGCGCCGTCGTTGGTGACGGTCAACGGCGGCGAGCCGAGCGTGCCGCCCGTGCACGAGTCGCGGAAGTCCTTGCCCGCCCAGGTGCCGTTCGAGGAGCGGACGACCTCGTTGACCGAGTGGCCCTCCTTCAGCCACTCGAGCAGGGTGACGAGCTTGTACGTCGATCCCACCTGGAAGCCGCCGGAGCCGCCGTAGTTCTTGTCGGTGTTGTAGTTGACGCTCGTCACGCCGCGCTGGTCGCCGTTGCCGTAGTCGGTGTTCTGCACCATGGCGATCACGCGGCCGGTCTTGGCCTCGACGCTGGTCATGGCGGATCCGACGTTGATGCTGTTCATGGTGGTGGGGATCTGCTTGCGCATGTCGTCCGTGGCCTTGGCCTGCAGGTCGAGGTTGAGCGTCGTGTAGATCTTGTAGCCGTTGCGGTTGAGGTTGCGGCGGGCCTCGTCGGCGCTGGCGCCGAACTCCTTCGAGTTCTCGACCGTGTACTTGACCGCGTCGCAGAAGTACGCGGCGCTGGAGGGCTGGGCGGCGTTGCAGCCGCTGACCGACGGCGTGATGACCGGCTTCACGGGCGTGGCGATCGCCTCGTCGTGCTGGGCTTGCGTGATGCTGTGGTGCTTCAGCATGTTGTCGATCAGGACGTCGCGTCGCGCCTGGTTCGCCTTGACGTTCTCGGGCTTGTCGATGCGGAGGGCGGTCGGGTAGTTCACCGTGGCGATGAGGCTGGCGGCCTGGGCGATGCTCAGGTCCTTGGCGTCGACGCCGTAGTAGTACCTCGCCGCGGACTGGACGCCGTAGACGTTGCCGCCGAAGGTGGCGATGTTGAGGTATCCGAGCAGGATGTCGTTCTTCGAGAACTTCTTCTCCAGGCCGATCGCGAGCCGCATCTCCTTGAGCTTGCGGGCGGTCGACTCCTGGGTCGCCTCCTTGTAGGCCTTCTTGCCGGCGTCCGGATCCGTCTCGGCGAGCGCCTCCGCCTTCTGCACGAGCACGTTCTTCACGTACTGCATGGTGATGGTGCTGGCGCCCGACTCGACGCCGCCGCCGATCACGTTCTGGGCGAGGGCGCGGAAGGTCGACTTCACGTCGACGCCCGCATGCTCGTAGAAGCGGGGATCCTCGGTGTCGATCGCGGCCGCCTTGGCGTTGTCGGAGACCTCGTCCCAGCCCACCTCCTGGCGGTTCTGCGCGTAGAACTCGGCGAACTTGACCGGCTGGCCGCCCTGCGTGGCGTAGAGCTCGGTCTTCTGGGCGAGGTTGTCGATCTGCAGGTAGTCCGGCAGGTCGTCGAAGATGCCGATGGTGTCGTTGGCGGCGAGGCTCGTGACGGCGATGGCGGGGGTGACCATCGCGGCGACCAGGACGCCGGCGACGACGCTCATGCCGAGGACGCCCGTGAGCGCGGCGGCGACGCGGCCGGGCGTGTTCTTGGAAGCAGACATAGACTCCAGAGTACGGGAAGGGTGTATGGGAACCCGTGAGACCTGTGCGCCGGCCGCCCGCGCCCGTCCCGTCATGCATCCAGACCCGACCGGCAAGGAGCCGAGATGACCGCAACGCCCGGGCAGTGGGAGTACCTCACCACGCCGCTGATGATCCACAACACCGCCGCCATCCTCAACACCTGGGGCTCGCAGGGCTGGGAGCTCGTGCAGGTCGTCACCGGCCCCGAGGGCGGCCTCGTCGCGTACATGAAGCGTCCGGTCGCCGGCGCCGAGCACGGCGCCTGATGGGCGCCATCGCCGACCGGCTGGCCGAGCTCGGCATCGAGCTGCCCGCCGTCGCGGCGCCCGTCGCCGCGTACGTCCCCGCCGTCGTGCACGGCGGCCTCGTCTACACGAGCGGCCAGCTGCCCTTCGTCGACGGCGCGCTCGCCGCGACCGGCAAGGTCGGCGCCGGGGTGTCGGCCGAGGACGCGAAGGCGCACGCCCGCACCTGCGCGCTGAACGGGCTCGCGGCCGCGGCCGATGCCGCCGGCGGCCTGGACCGCATCGCGCGCATCGTCAAGGTCACGGGCTTCGTCGCATCGGCCGAGGGCTTCACCGGCCAGCCGGGCGTGATCAACGGCGCGAGCGAGGTGCTGGGGGAGATCCTCGGCGACGCGGGGATCCACGCGCGCTCCGCCGTGGGCGTCGCCGAGCTGCCGCTCGGAGCGCCCGTCGAGGTCGAGCTCGTGGTGGCGCTCGTCGAGTAGCCGCTGCGCCGACGGACGCGAGGAGGGCAGGGTGCGCGCACCCTGCCCTCCTCGCGTCCTGCGACGTCCCGGCGTCAGCCCGCTGCCATGCGCTCGCTGATGACCTGCATCACCTGCGTGTCCGCGAGCGTGGTCGTGTCGCCGACCGCGCGTCCCTCGGCCACGTCGCGGAGGAGCCGGCGCATGATCTTGCCGGAGCGCGTCTTCGGCAGCTCCTGCACCACGAACACGCGCCGCGGCTTCGCGATGGCGCCGATCTGGTCGGCCACGTGCGTGCGGAGCACCTCGTTCGGGTCCTCGTCGCCGAGCGCGCTCGCCGAGGCCGTGCGGAGGATCACGAACGCGACGACCGCCTGTCCCGTCGCCTCGTCGGAGGCGCCCACCACCGCGGCCTCTGCCACGTAGGGGTGCGCGACCAGCGACGACTCGATCTCCGCGGTCGACAGGCGGTGGCCCGAGACGTTCATCACGTCGTCCACCCGGCCGAGGAGCCACACGTCGCCGTCCTCGTCGAGCCGGGCGCCGTCGCCCGCGAAGTACCGGTCGCCGAAGCGGTCCCAGTACGTCTCGCGGTACCGCTCCGGATCGCCCCAGATGCCGCGGAGCATGCCGGGCCACGGCTCGGTCACCACGAGCAGGCCGCTCTCGCCGGGGCCGACGGGCTCGCCGGCGTCGTCGACCACGGCGATGGAGATGCCCGGGAGGGGCGTCTGCGCGGAGCCGGGCTTGGTGGCGGTGATGCCCGGGAGCGGCGAGATCATGATGCCGCCGGTCTCCGTCTGCCACCACGTGTCGACCACGGGCACGTCGCCGCCGCCGATCACGTCGCGGTACCAGCGCCAGGCCTCCGGGTTGATGGGCTCGCCCACCGAGCCGAGCAGGCGGATGGAGGAGAGGTCCCGGGCGTCCGGGATGGCGCGGCCCGCCTTCATGAAGGAGCGGATGGCGGTGGGCGCCGCGTACAGGATCGTGACGCCGTGCTTCTCCACGATGTCCCACCAGCGACCCGGCTCCGGGGTGTCGGGGGTGCCCTCGTAGACGACCTGCGTGGCCCCGTTCGCGAGCGGGCCGTAGACGACGTAGCTGTGGCCGGTGATCCAGCCGACGTCGGCCGTGCACCAGTAGACGTCCGACTCGGGGTGCAGGTCGAAGACGTTGCGGTGCGTGTAGGCGGCCTGCGTCAGGTAGCCGCCGGACGTGTGCAGGATGCCCTTCGGCTTCCCCGTGGTGCCGCTCGTGTAGAGGATGAAGAGGGGGTGCTCGGCCTCGAACGCCTCCGCCTCGTGCTCCGGGTCGGCGGCGGCGACGCGCTCGTGCCACCAGAGGTCGCGGGCGTCGTCCCAGTCCACCTCGTTCTCGCCGCGCTTCACGACGAGGACGTGCTCCACGGATCCGGCGGATCCCACGAGCGCGGCGTCCACGGCGGGCTTGAGCGGGAAGACCTTGCCCTTGCGCCAGCCGCCGTCGGCCGTGATGACGACGCGGGCGGCGGCGTCGTCGATGCGCGCGCGGAGGCTCTCCGCGCTGAACCCGCCGAAGACGACGGAATGCACGGCGCCGATGCGCGCCACGGCGAGCATCGCGACCACGGCCTCCGGGGTCATCGGGAGGTAGATGGCGACCCGGTCGCCGGCCGTGACGCCGAGGCCGAGCAGGGCGTTCGCCGCGCGCTTGACCTCGGCGGTGAGGTCGGCGTAGGTGAGGTCGCGGGTGTCGCCCGGCTCGCCCTCCCAGTGCAGGGCGACGCGGTCGCCGTGCCCGGCGAGCACATGCCGGTCGAGGCAGTTGTAGGCGACGTTGAGCCGGCCCTCGGGGAACCACCGCGCGACGGGGGCGTCCGACCAGTCGAGCACCGTGTCGAACGGCGTCTCCCAGGTCACGAGCTCGCGGGCGCGGTCGGCCCAGAAGCCGAGCCGGTCCGCGGCCGCGGCCTCGGCGAGCGACTCGTCGGCGACGCGCGTGGCGCGGAACGCCTCGGTGGGCGGGTGCACCGGGCCGGGCTCGGGGACCTCAGGAGGACGGGCGGGCGACCTCGTCCCCTCCTCGTCCTGTTCGCGCGCGGCGGTCGCCGGGTATCCGGGCTCGGTCGATTCGGGGTTCGTGGACATCGTCATCCTCTCCGCGCACCACGTTAGCGGTGCTCGAGCCGGTGCCGGCGGGTTCCGGGGGAGCGCCTTGCCCGGGAGACCGGTGTGGGAACGGCCAGAACACGCACAACCCTCCCGTGGCGGGAGGCGCCCGGCGTATGATCGGGGAAGTCGGGCCAAGTCCGACGTGTGACGACTGCAGGATTCCCCCGATCCGTCGTCACGTGGCGGCGCCCGTTCCCCCGATGGGCGCCGCCCCTCTACTCTCCCTCCCCTGGCCTCTCCCTCCCCTGGCCTCTCCCTCCCCAGGCCTCTCCCTCCCCAGGCGCGGACGCGTGCCGGTGTCCCGAGGGACGCAGGACCGCCGCAGGCCGCGCGGTGCAGGTGCCTAGCCTCCGCGCATGGATGAGCAGCGGGGATCGAGGGGCGTCGGCGGGGTCGCGGTGCGGCGGGGACGGCGTGCAGGTCCGCCGGGCGGGCCGGCAGCCGAGGCGGTGTCCGGATGCGGGGCGGCGTCCGGGCTCGGGGAGACGACGGCCGCGGCCTTCATCCCGCGACCCAGGCGGGTCCCGCCCGACGGCACCGCTCCCGGTGCCGCGCTGTACCGTCCGGGCGCGCGCACCGGACCGGATGCCGGGGCGGGGCCGAGCGCGCTCGTGCCCGACCGCCCGCCCGGAGCGATCGCGGCGGTGGGGTCGCGTCATGCGCCGGACGCCTTCGGCGCGCTGGCCCGCCTCATCCGGGACCCCCGCACGACCGACGTCTTCGTCAACGGGGACGGAGAGGTGTGGGTCGACCGCGGTTCCGGCGCCGAGCGCCTCCCGGCCGTCGACCTCGGAGGCGAGCCCGCCGTGCGGGCGCTGGCCGTCCGCCTCGCCTCCGAGGGCGGTCGGCACCTCGACGAGGCGGCGCCCTGCGTCGACGTGCGCATCGGCGACGGCATGCGCGTCCACGCCGTCCTGCCGCCGGTGTCCACGCGCGGCACGCTGCTGTCCATCCGCCTCCCGGCCCGTGCGCGCCCGAGCATGGACGCGCTCGACGCCGCGGACGCGTTCCCGCCCGGCTGTCGCGCGCTCCTGGAGGAGGCCGTGCGCCGGCGCACCAACCTCCTCATCACGGGTGCCGGCGGCAGCGGGAAGACGACGCTGCTCGGCGCGCTGCTCGCGCGTGCGGACCCGCGGGAGCGCATCGTGCTCGTCGAGGACGTCGCGGAGCTCCGGATCCGACATCCCCACGTGGTGTCGCTCGAGGCGCGCCAGGCGAACATCGAGGGTGCCGGCGAGCTCCCGCTGCCCCGCCTCGTGCGGGAGGCATTGCGGATGCGGCCGGACCGCCTCGTGGTGGGGGAGTGCCGCGGCGGCGAGATCCGGGAGCTCCTCGGCGCCCTCAACACGGGGCACGACGGCGGGGCGGGGACCCTGCACGCCAACGGCATCGTCGACGTGCCGTCGCGGTTGGAGGCCCTCGGCGCACTGGCCGGCATGGATGCGGTCGCGGTCGCCCGGCAGGCGGTCAGCGCGATCGGGCTCGTGGTGCACCTGGCGCGCACGCCGTCCGGACGCCGTGTGGTCGGTGCCGGTCGGCTCACGACGGATCATGACGGGCGGCTCCGCGTCATGCCGGTCCGCTGGGAGGGCGGCGCCGCTCGTCCGGCCGTCGCGGCGGGTCACGACGCGGCGGGCGGAGGCGCGCCGTGATCGGGGCCGCCCTCGCGCGGCGGGTGCGGCGGAGCCGGGCCGCTGCGGGCGGCGCCGCCGTGGAGGAGGTCGAGGAGATCGCCGCGACGGTGCGTCGCCTGGCCGTGCTCCTCCGCGCCGGCCTGCATCCCGAGCGCGCGTGGCAGCAGCTCGCGCCGCCCGGTCCACGGCCGAGGCGGTCCGACGGCCTGGTGCAGGCGGTCGTGCGCGAGGTCGCGGTCGGGTCGCGGTCCCTCTGCCTGGCGGAGCGCATCGCCTGCGCCGCGTCCCGCGACGAGGCAGCCGGGCATGCCGACACCGCCCGGTCCTGGCGGGCGCTCGCGACGGCGCTCGAGGTGGCGGACCGCACGGGTGCTCCCCTCGCCGCGGCGCTCACGCGGCTCGCGGACGCCCTGGTGGCCGTCGGGCGCGTGCGGCGGGACGCGGGCACGGCGCTCGCCGGACCCGTCGCGACGGCGCGGACGGTGCTGCTCCTTCCGGCGGCGGGGCTCCTGCTCGCCGCCGGGCTCGGGTTCGATCCCCTGCGCATCCTCCTCACGACCGTGCCCGGTGCCGCCTGCCTCGTGGTCGGCGTTTCGCTGGTGGTCGTGGGCTGGCGCTGGAACGGCAAGCTGGTCCGGGCGGCCGTGCCCGGCGATCCCGCGCCCGGCCTGGTGCTCGACCTCGTGGCGACGGCCATGGCCGGAGGCTCGTCGGTCCCACGTGCCACGTCGGTGGTCCGCATCGCATGCGAACGGAACGGCCTGCCCGTCGGGTCGGACATCGAGCGCGTCCGCACGGTCGCGGCCGCAGCGGTCCGGACGGGAGCGCCCGTCGCGGTGCTCCTCCGCGGCGAGGCGGACCGCGCGCGCCGCGACGCGTCCACGTGGGCGGAACGGGCGGCCGCGCGGTTGGGAGCACGGCTGATGCTCCCCCTCGGAGCCTGCATCCTGCCCGCCTTCCTGGCGGTGGGCGTCGTCCCGATGCTCATGGCGGTGGTGTCCTCAACACTCGGACGGCGGTGACGGACTCCACCGTCCGCGGGCACGCGGATCAGCGCCCGCCTCGCCGGGGCATGGTGACCACGCGGCCGACGGACGGTCGTCATCAGGACGGCGCGAGCGGGAGCTCGGGCAGGGGAGGGCGAAGGACATGTCTCGGATCGAGGAGTGCGGTGGAGCGGTGGTCGTGGGGCGCGGGGAGCGCATGGAGGCGGGGGCGACGGGGGACGGGGAGCGTGCCGTCTGGCCGCTGGCGGCGACGTCGGCGGCATCGGGGTCAGCGTCCGCGGCCTCGGGCTTGTCCACGGGCCCGGGGCCGTCGGGGCGGGCGTCGGGCGGCGCTGGCGGCGCATCCGCCTGCCGCACGTGCAGGGGCGCATCAGGCCCTTCCGCCTCGTCGCGGGGGGCGATGCGCGTGGTGCGCGCGGCGCGGCGTGTCGTGCGCGCGTGCGTCAGCGAGGACGGCGGTGCGGCGACGGCGGAGTACGCCATCGCGACCATGGCCGCCGTCGCGTTCGCCGGGCTGCTCGTGGTCATCCTGCAGAGCGACGAGGTGCGGGGGATGCTCCTCGACCTCGTCCGGCGTGCCCTCACGTACGACCGATGAGCCGGGTCGCGTGTCCTCGATACCCGATCGGGCCGACGCGCGCCGGCGCGGACGGGGACATCGGAGCCGCGGCCGCGGAGCTCGCGGTGGTGCTCCCCGCTGTCGTGCTCGTCCTGGGCCTGTGCCTCGGAGCGGTGCAGACGGTGGGTCAGCAGGTGGCGCTCACCTCGGCTGCCGAGGAGGCGGCGCGGAGCCTCGGCCGGGGCGAGTCCTCGGGTACCGCGGCCGCGCGCATCGAGGGAGCCGCGTCCGGCGCCTCCTTCGAGGTCGAGCATCCGGGGCACGACGTCTGCGTCGACCTGTCGGCGCCCAGCCGATTCGCTCCCGCGGCCGCGGCCGGCATCGCCGTGCACGCGTGGGGGTGCGCGCGGTCGGAGGACCTCGATGAGGAGTGACGAGGACTCGGGGTCCGGCTCCGTGCTCGCGGTCGGCCTGCTCGGGGCGGTGACGGCTCTCGCGCTCGCCGCGGTGTCCGTCTCGGCGCTCCTGGTCGACCGGGCGATCGCATCGGGCGCGGCGGACTCCGCCGCGCTCGCTGCGGCGGACGCGGCCGCGGGGTACGTCAGCGGCCCGCCCTGCGACGCCGCGGGGGAGCTCATGGCCCCGCTGGGAGCCGAGCTCGTCGGATGCGCGGTGGACGGGACGACGGCCGACGTGCGGGTGCGCATCCCGCACCCTCCGTTCGGGGTGCCGATCAGCGCCCGGGCGAGGGCGGGGCAGCCCGAGGGCGATGCGGCCGGCGTGCCCGGGGCGACGCCGTGACCGTCCCCGCGCGCCTCAGCGACCGTCCGCGCCATCACGGAACCGCCGCACCAGCACGGCGCCGAACGCACCCGCGAGGAGCACCAGCGCGAACACCCCGAGGACCGGTCCCACGGCTGCATGGCAAGCGCCCGAGGGTCCGTGCGGGGCCCGGCGGACGCCGTGTCCGACCGTCTCCGGGATTAGGTGCACGGTCGGTGCTCGTGTGTATGGTGTGCCTTGTCGGGGACCCCGCCGCACGTCGCCCGGAGCGCATCCCGTGCCGGCACGCATCCCGCAACCCGGGCCGGAGACCGGCCCCCGCGAACGCATATATAAGGAGTCACGTGCCCGGCACGAAGAAGTTGGTCATCGTCGAGTCGCCGGCCAAGGCCAAGACCATCGGCCAGTACCTGGGCAGCGGCTACGAGGTGCAGGCGTCCGTCGGCCACATCCGCGACCTCATCGAGCCGAAGAACCTGCCGCCCGAGCTCAAGAAGGGCACGCTCGGCAAGTTCTCCGTCGACGTCGAGAACGGCTTCGAGCCGTACTACGTCGTGAGCGACCAGAAGAAGAAGACCGTGGCCGACCTCAAGCGCGCCCTGAAGGACGCCGACGAGCTCTTCCTCGCGACGGATGAGGACCGCGAGGGGGAGGCCATCGCCTGGCACCTCCTGCAGGTCCTCAAGCCCAAGGTGCCCGTGAAGCGGATGGTGTTCCACGAGATCACCAAGGAGGCCATCGAGCGCGCCCGCGACAGCACGCGCGACATCGACACGGCGCTCGTCGACGCCCAGGAGACCCGGCGCATCCTCGATCGCCTCTACGGCTACGAGGTGTCGCCCGTGCTGTGGCGCAAGGTCGGCCCGGGGCTGTCGGCGGGACGCGTGCAGTCCGCGGCCACGCGCCTCGTCGTCGACCGCGAGCGCGAGCGCCTCGCCTTCGTCACCGCCGCCTACTGGGACCTGACCGCGTCGCTGTCGCCGCTCCAGCAGGAGCTCCCGTTCGACGCCCGGCTCGTCCGCATCGACGGCGCCCGCATCGCCACCGGTCGCGACTTCGACGACAAGGGCGCGCTGAAGAACGACTCCCGGCCGCTCGATGCCGCGACCGCGGAGGCGCTCGCCGAGGCGCTGCGCGACCCGTCCGTCCCCCTGCGGGTGCAGAGCGTCGAGTCGAAGCCGTACACGCGACGGCCCGCGGCGCCCTTCACCACGTCCACGCTCCAGCAGGAGGCCGCCCGCAAGCTCCGCTTCTCCGCTCGCCAGACGATGAGCGTCGCCCAGTCGCTCTACGAGAACGGGTACATCACCTACATGCGCACCGACTCGCCCTCGCTCTCGCAGCAGGCGATCAATGCGGCGCGCAAGCAGGCCGCGGAGCTCTACGGCCCCGAGACGGTGCCGGACAAGCCGCGCCTCTACGCGGGCAAGAGCAAGAACGCGCAGGAGGCCCACGAGGCCGTGCGCCCGGCGGGGGAGACTTTCCGGACGCCGCAGCAGCTCGCGTCGACGCTCCGCGGCAACGACCACAAGCTCTACGACCTCATCTGGAAGCGCACCATCGCGTCGCAGATGGCGGACGCGAAGGGATCGACCGCGTCGGTCGTCATCGCGGCGGGCCCCACGTCCGCGGGCGAGGTCGCCGAGTTCGCCGCGTCGGGCACCGTCATCACCTTCCGCGGCTTCCTCGCCGCCTACGAGGAGGGTCGCGACGAGGATCGGCACGGCACCGCCGAGCCGCGCGAGGCGAAGCTGCCCGACCTGAAGAAGGGGCAGGACCTCCGTCTCGTCGACGTCGACGCCAAGGGCCACGAGACCAGCCCGCCGCCGCGCTACACGGAGGCGAGCCTCGTGAAGACGCTCGAGGAGCTCGGCATCGGGCGCCCGTCCACGTACGCGGCCATCATCTCCACCATCGTGGACCGCGGATACGTGACCCCTCGCGGCACGGCGCTCGTGCCCAACTGGATCGCCTTCTCGGTGGTGCGGCTGCTCGAGGAGTTCTTCACCGAGCTGGTGCAGTACGACTTCACCGCGGGCATGGAGAGCGACCTGGACCGCATCGCGGACGGCTCGGCCGAGCGCGTCGACTGGCTGAAGGGCTTCTACTACGGGAACGACTCCCACAAGGGCCTCCGTCCCACCATCGACAACCTCGGCGAGATCGACGCCCGGGAGATCAACTCCCTGCGCATCGCCGACGACATCACGCTACGCATCGGCAAGTACGGCCCGTACCTGGAGGTGCACGAGGAGGGCGCGGCGCCCGACGCGACGCCTCGTCGCGTCAACCTCCCCGAGGACCTCGCTCCCGACGAGCTCACGTCCGCCAAGGCGCGCGAGCTCATCGACGCGCCGGTCGTCAACGACCGCGTCATCGGCATCAATCCGGCGAACGGGAAGCAGGTCGTCGCGAAGGACGGTCGCTACGGCCCCTACGTGACCGAGCTCGATCCCGAGCCCGAGGAGACTCCGGCGGCTCCCGTCGACGGCGTCGACCCGGCGACGGGCGAGGTGCTCGAGACAGCTGCCGCGACGACCGCGGCGACGCCCGCCACGAAGGCGCCCGCCAAGAAGCCCGCCGCGAAGAAGGCAGCCGCGGTCAAGCCGCGCACGGCGTCCATCTTCAAGTCCATGGACCTCGCGACCGTCGACCTCGAGACGGCGCTCCGGCTCCTCGACCTGCCGCGCGTCGTCGGGGAGGACCCGGAGACCGCGACGCCCATCACTGCCCAGAACGGGAAGTACGGCCCGTACCTCAAGAAGGGCACGGACTCGCGGTCGCTCACGAGCGAGGAGCAGATCTTCGAGATCGACCTCCCGGGTGCCCTCGAGGTCTTCGCGCAGCCCAAGTACGGCGCACGCCGACCGTCGAGCGCGCTGAAGGAGTTCGACGCGGACCCGGTGAGCGGCAAGGGCATCAAGGTCAAGGACGGCCGCTTCGGGCCCTACGTCACCGACGGCGAGACCAACGCCACCATCCCGAAGAGCGAGTCCGTCGAGGACATCGACTTCGACCGGGCGGTCGAGCTGCTCGCGGACAAGCGGGCGAAGGGGCCGGCCAAGCCCAAGGCGAAGGCCAAGGCGCCCGCCAAGGCCAAGGCGAAGGCTCCCGCGAAGGCCAAGGCACCGGCAGCCGCGAAGTCGACCACGGCCGCGAAGTCGACCACGGCCGCGAAGTCGACCACGGCCGCGAAGTCGACCACGGCCGCGAAGTCGACCACCGCCGCCAAGACGACGTCGGCGACCCGATCGGCTGCCGCCACCAAGGCTGCTGCCACCCGGGCCGCGAACAGGGCCGCGGCCGCCGCGGCGGCATCCGACGCGACGTGACCGGCGTCTTCATCACCCTGGAGGGCGGCGACGGCGTGGGCAAGTCCACGCAGTCGGCGCTCCTGCGCACGTGGCTGGAGGAGCAGGGCCAGGAGGTCGTCCCCACGCGCGAGCCGGGCGGCACGGAGCTGGGGGCCGAGATCCGGGAGATCGTCCTCCATCGGCGGGGCCACATCGCCCCGCGAGCGGAAACGCTCCTCTACGCGGCCGACCGCGCGCACCACGTCGACGCGGTCGTGCGCCCCGCGCTCGAGCGCGGGGCCGTGGTGCTGCAGGACCGGTACCTCGATTCGTCCGTGGCTTACCAGGGCGCGGGCCGCGTCCTCGACGCCCGGGAGGTCCGGAGCCTGTCGCTCTGGGCGGCCGAGGGCCTCCTCCCGGACCTGACCGTGCTCCTCGACCTCGACCAGGCGTCCGCACGCGCGCGTCTCGATGCCGCCCGCACGCGGTTCGACCGGCTCGAGTCCGAGCGGGCCGACTTCCACGAGCGCGTGCGCCACGCGTTCCTCGCCCTCGCCGACGCCGAGCCCGACCGGTTCCTCGTCGTCGACGCGTCGTCGCCTCGCGAGGAGATCGCCGAGCGCATCCGCGCACGGGTCGCCGTGCTGCTCCGTGCGGGGGCCCCCGCGTGAGCGTCGTCGTCACCGCACCCGACGGGCGCGCCATCTGGGACGACCTCACCGGGCAGTCCGAGGCGGTGGCCCTCCTCGCCGCCGCGAGCAGCCCCCGCGCCACCGCCCGCGACGCCGCCGGCACCGCGCTGGCGCACTCCTGGCTCATCACCGGGCCGCCCGGGTCCGGCCGGTCGAACCTCGCCTACGCCTTCGCCACCGCGCTGCTCAGCGACGGCACGCCCGAGGGCGACGCGGCGACGGCCCGCCAGGTCGCCGCGCGCAGCCACCCCGACCTCGGCGTCCTCGCGACGGAGCGGGTCATCATCGCCATCGACGAGGTGCGCGCCCTGGTCACGTCGTCGCAGTACTCGCCGTCGGTCGGCCGCTACCGCGTCATGGTCGTCGAGGACGCCGACCGCATGACAGAGCGCACCTCCAACCTCCTGCTCAAGGCGCTCGAGGAGCCGCCGGAGCGCACCATCTGGATCCTCTGCGCCCCCAGCGAGGCCGACCTCATCCCCACGATCCGCTCGCGCGTGCGCAGCGTGCGGCTGCGGATCCCGTCCGTCGAGGACGTCGCCGCGCTCATCCAGCGCCGGGACGGCGTCGACCGGGCGACGGCCACCCGGGCAGCCCGCGAGGCGCAGAGCCACATCGGGATGGCGCACCGCCTCGCCACCGACGCCGAGGCGCGCGAGCGCCGCAGCCGCACTCTGGAGCTCGCCCTGGGGATCCGCACCGTCGGCGACGCCGTGCGGGCCGCCGGCGCCCTGCTGGAGCTGGCCGGTCAGGACGCGAAGGCGTTCACCGTCCAGCGCGATGCCGACGAGCGCGAGCGCGCGCTGCGCTCGCTCGGCGTGCAGGAGGGCGGGTCGATCCCCCCGCAGCTGCGCTCGCAGATCCGGCAGCTCGAGGAGGACCAGAAGCGGCGCGCCACGCGGAGCCTCCGCGACGGCATCGACCGGATCCTCGTCGACCTCATGTCCCTCCACCGCGACGTGCTGCTCCACCAGCTCGGCGCCGACCTGCCGGCCGTGAACGAGGCGATCGCACCGCGCATCGCCGAGGCGGCCGCCGCCGGATCCGCCGCCGCCTCCCTCGCCGTGCTCGACGCGGTCGCGGTCGCCCGACGGCGCATCGACGGCAACGTCTCGCCGGCACTCGCGCTGGAGGCGATGCTGGTCTCCCTCACGCGCACGCGGACGGCGGGCCGGTCATGATGCGGCGCCCGCGTCCGATCGGGCCCCGCGACCGGGGAGCCCGCGCCCCGGGTCGGCGTCGGACCGCGCGTCGCGCTGCCACCGCGGTCGCCGCCCTCGTGATCGGCGTCCTCGTCCTCAGCGGCTGCGGCGCCTTCGGCATCCCCGCGCCCCGCAGCGCCACCTCCAGCCCCACGGCAGAGGAGGTCGCCCCCGATCTCGCGAGGTACTACGACCAGACGCTGCAGTGGTCGCCGTGCGAGGACGGCGCCCAGTGCACGACGGCCACGGCGCCCCTCGACTGGTCGGCTCCCGACCCCGCGAAGGACATCCAGCTCGCGCTCGTGCGGCACACGGCGCGCGGATCGGGCGAGCCACGCGGATCGCTGTTCGTCAACCCCGGCGGCCCCGGCGCGTCCGGCGTCGACTTCGTGAAGTCGGGCGTCGACTCCGCCACCTCGCGCGCTCTGCAGGACGGCTACGACATCGTCGGCTGGGATCCGCGCGGCGTCGGCGCCTCCACCGCGGTCGACTGCGTGGACGACCCCCAGCTCGACGCCCTGCTCTACCAGGAGACGGACGCCGCCCCCGGCAGCCCGCAGGCCGACGACGAGCTGACCCAGGCGTCGAAGGACTTCGCCGCCTCCTGCGCGTCACGCTCCGGGGACCTGCTCGAGTTCATCGACACCCGCAGCACGGCCCACGACCTCGACATGCTGCGGGCGCTCGTGGGCGATCCGCGGCTGAACTACCTCGGGTACTCGTACGGCACGAGCATCGGCGCCCAGTACGCCCAGGACTTCCCGGCGCACGTCGGACGCATGGTGCTCGACGGGGCGACGGATCCCGCCGCCAGCTCCTTCGACGTGGTGCTCGCGCAGACGACGGGCTTCCGCGACTCCTTCGAGGCCTACATGGCGGCCTGCCTGGCCGGGAGCGGCTGCCCGTTCAGCGGATCCGTCGACGACGGCATCGGCATGGTCGCGTCGCTCCTCACCACGCTCGACGAGAGCCCGGTGCGCGCCCGCGACGGGCGCCAGCTCGACCGTGCGGTCATGCGCAGCGCCATCGACTCGGCCCTGTACAGCGAGCGGCAGTGGCCCGCCCTCACGACGGCGTTCACGCAGGCGATGCAGGGGGATCCGTCGACCGCCTTCGCGCTCGCCGACAACTACTTCGGGCGGAACCCGGACGGCACCTACCGGGGCAACTACTTCGAGGCCTTCCTCGCCATCCAGTGCGTCGACCACCCCGTCGAGCGCGACCCGTCGGTGCTCGCGACCGAGGCGCGCGAGATCCGCTCGGCGCAGGGCGAGCTCGCCGATCCCGACACCTCCCGCGACGCCGAGCCGGATCCCATCTGCGCCAACTGGCCGTACGCGGCCCGGCAGGCGACGGCGCCCGTGACGGCCGAGGGCGCCGCGCCCATCGTCGTGGTCGGCACGACGGGGGACCCGGCCACGCCGTACTCCTGGGCCCAGGCGCTCGCGGGCCAGCTGTCGTCGGGCGTGCTCCTGACCTACCGCGGCGAGGGGCACATCGCCTACGACGAGCGCGATCCCTGCATCGTGGCGGCCGTGGACGGGTACCTGCTCGGCGGCGATCCGCCCGCGGACGGCACCACCTGCGGGTGACGGCGGAGCCGCTCGGTGGACGGGAGGCCCCTCGGCATCCGGTATGCTCTCTATTCGTGCCCGGTACTCGCTGAGTCCGGGCCGGGCCGCCTTAGCTCAGTCGGTAGAGCATCTCACTCGTAATGAGAAGGTCGTCAGTTCGATTCTGACAGGCGGCTCCACGCGCGTCATCGCGCACCCGCGCCCCATCCGCACCGTCCGCCGGGCGGCGATCCGCACCGGCATCCTGCCGGGCACCGGGTCCACGCGATCCGGCGGCTTCCCTCGCCGTCCCTCCCCAGGGAGGCGGACCTCCGGTTCCGCGGCGCAGGGCGGACGCAGGGGGAGCCCACCACGGCGCCGTCTAACATGGCCCCATGCGATCCGAAGCCGACGGCCCCGACGCCCCGCGCGCGGACCGCGGCGCGACGGCTCCCACCTCGCGGCGTGCCGCGCTCCGTCCCGGCCGCCGGCGCACCGGTCGGGTGACGGCCGTCGTGGCCGTCGTCGCGCTCCTCGCGGCGGGCGCCGTGGGCGCGGGAGCGGCCACCGGCCGGGCGGGCAGCGCCTCGGCGAGCGTCGCGGACACCGCGGACACCGCGGCCACCGCGGATCCCACGCCCACGCCGAGCCCCACGCCCTCGGTCGCCCCCGCGCGGCCGGCACCGGCGAGCCCGCCCGCCGCCCGCGACCTCCGCATGTGCTCCCTCTCCTCCCTCGCGCAGGACCCGCGGCTCGCCACCTTCGAAGGCCAGGTCCGCGACGCCGCGACCGGCCGCGTCCTGTTCGACCGGAACGGCGGCACGCCGGAGCGCACCGCGAGCGTCATGAAGGTCATCACCTCGGCCGCCGCCCTCGCCGCCCTCGGACCGGATCGGCGCATCACCACCAAGGTCGTGCGAGGCGCCGAGCCCGGCACCGTCGTGCTGGTCGGCGGCGGCGACCCCACGCTGTCGCGCCTCACGAGCGGCAGCTCCGTCTACCCCGGCGCGCCCCGCCTCAGCGACCTCGCGCAGCAGGTCCGCACGGCGTGGGCGGCGGATCCCGCCACTGCCGGCACCCCCATCACCCGCATCGTGCTGGACACGTCCCTGTTCTCCGGCGAGACCTGGGCTCCCTCGTGGGCCGCGACCGAACGGCAGGCCGGCTACTCCAGCTTCATGACGCCGCTCCAGCTCGACGCCGACCGCGCCGACCCGGGGGCCGTGGTGTCCGCCCGCAGCGAGGATCCGCTGGCGCGCGTCGGCAGCACGTTCCGCTCCATGCTGGGCGGATCCGCGCAGGTCACCCAGGGCACCGCCCCCGCGGGCGCCGCGGTGCTCGGCAAGGTCGAGTCGCAGCCGGTGTCGTCGCTCATCCAGACCGCCCTCATCAACTCGGACAACGTCCTCGCCGAGTCGCTCGCGCGCCTCGTGTCCATCGAGGTGGGCGCCGGGAGCACGCAGCAGTCGCTGGCCCAGGGCATCCCGAAGGCGCTGCAGGCGTACGGCCTCGACACGTCGAGCCTCACCATCGTCGACGGGCAGGGCCTCAGCCCCGACAACCGCGTGCCCCCGTCCCTGCTGGCCCAGCTCATGATCCAGGTCGACCAGCGGCAGAAGGCGCTCGGCTACCTGCACGACGGGCTGCCGGTCGCGGGCAAGACGGGCACCCTGGCCAGCCGCTTCACCGGGGACAGCGCCGTCGCGCGCGGGCACATCGTCGCCAAGACCGGCTGGATCGACACGGGCTACACGCTCGCGGGCATCATCGACGCGGTCGACGGCACCAAGCTCACCTTCGCCTTCTACGCGATCGGGAACGTGACGGGGAACGCGAAGGTCGCGCTCGACGCGCTCGCGGCCGGCGCGTACCGCTGCGGAGCGGACCTGGGGGACGAGTGACGCGCGGCCCGGTCCCGGGCGGCGGATCCACGGCATCGGGCATCGCCCGGGGAAGGAGCGGCGCATGAGCCGAGCGCTCTTCATCATCGACGTGCAGAACGACTTCACGGAGGGCGGCGCCCTGGGCGTCGACGGCGGCGGCGACGTCGCCCGCGGGATCACCCGCCTCCTCGCCGACGAGCCGTACCGGTACGACCACGTCTTCGCGTCGCGCGACTGGCATGAGGCCACGGGCGGCAACGGCGGGCACTTCGCGGCCGCGGGCACGGTGCCCGACTTCTCGACCACCTGGCCGGAGCACTGCGTGCAGGGCACGACGGGCGCGGAGTACCACCCGGATCTCGACGTGACGGCGGTCGACTTCCACCTCCGCAAGGGGCAGGGGGCTCCCGCCTACTCGATCTTCGAGGGCACCACGGAGGACGGCGTGCCGCTCGCGGACCTCCTCGTGCTCCACGACGTGACCGACATCGACGTGGCGGGCATCGCGACCGACTACTGCGTGCTCGCCTCGGCGCTCGACGCCGTGCACCAGGGGAAGCGGGTGCGCGTGCTCGCGGACCTGGTCGCGGGCGTCGCCCCGGCCACGAGCACCGCGGCTCTCGAGCGCCTGCGCGACGCGGGCGCGGAGATCGTGTCCGGTCCCGCCGACTGACGGGCACGCGCGCACGGGCACGCACGCACGCACGGGCGGCCGCACGCACAGGCAGCAGCACACGCACACGCACACGCACGACGCAGAAGCGAGGACAGCATGACCGCATCCACCCCGTCCGAGACCGACCTCCTGGCCGGCACGCCCACCGCGCTGCTGATCGGCGGCGACCGCGTCGACGCCGAGGGCGGCGCGAGGTTCGATGTGCGGGATCCCGCCACCGACGAGGTCATCGCCCGGGTCGCCGACGCCCGTCCGGCCGACGGCATGCGCGCGCTCGACGCCGCGGTGGACGCCGCGCGGGAGTGGGCCGCGACCGCGCCGCGCGTACGGGGCGAGATCCTGCGCCGGGCCTTCGACCTCCTGCAGGAGCGCAAGGACGAGTTCGCCCTCCTCATGACGCTGGAGATGGGCAAGCCGCTCGCCGAGTCGCTCGGCGAGGTGACGTACGGCGGCGAGTTCCTCCGCTGGTTCTCCGAGGAGGCCGTGCGCATCACGGGCCGCTACGGCGTCAACCCCGAGGGCACCGGTCGCATGATCGTGTCGCAGCACCCGGTCGGCCCGGTCCTCCTCATCACCCCGTGGAACTTCCCGCTCGCCATGGCGACCCGCAAGATCGCGCCGGCGCTCGCCGCGGGCTGCACCGTGGTGATCAAGCCGGCCGACCTCACGCCGCTCACCACGCTGCGCTTCGCCGAGCTGCTCGCCGAGGCGGGGCTGCCGGCGGGCGTGCTCAACGTGATCCCCACCACGGACGCCGCGGGCGTCACCGGCCCGCTCATCGCCGACCCGCGGCTGCGCAAGCTGAGCTTCACGGGATCGACGCCCGTCGGGCGCCAGCTCGGCGCGCAGGCGGCCGAGAACGTGCTGCGGGTGTCGCTCGAGCTCGGCGGCAACGCGCCGTTCGTGGTGTTCGAGGACGCGGACCTCGACAAGGCCGTGGAGGGCGCCATGGCGGCCAAGTTCCGCAACGTCGGGCAGGCGTGCACCGCCGCCAACCGCTTCATCGTGCAGGCCTCGATCGCCGACGCGTTCGCCGACCGCCTCCGGGAGCGCATCGACGCGATGCGGATCGGGCGCGGCACCGAGGAGGGCGTGACCGTGGGGCCGCTCATCGACGGCCGCGCCGTCGACAAGGCCGACCGGCTCGTGCGCGACGCCGTGGAGCGCGGGGCGGACGTGCGCGCGGGCGGCGAGCCCCGCGACGGCGCCGGGCACTTCTACCCGCCGACGCTCCTCACCGGGGTCGTCGAGGGCAGCGACATCCTGCGCGAGGAGATCTTCGGCCCGGTCGTCGCGATCGTGCCGTTCGACGACGAGGACGACGCCGTGCGCCTCGCCAACGACACCGAGTTCGGCCTCGTCTCGTACGTCTTCACGCGGGACCTCGCGCGCGGCCAGCGGATGATCGAGCGGCTCGAGACGGGCATGACGGGCCTCAACATGGGCGTCATCTCCAACGCGGCGGCGCCGTTCGGCGGCGTGAAGCAGTCCGGGCTCGGCCGCGAGGGCGGGCTCGAGGGCATCCACGAGTACCTGGACACGAAGTACACGCTCACGCCCGACCCGTTCGCCGGCTAGTGGCGCACGTCGTCGAGGTCACGGACCTCGCGGATCCGCGGCTCGCCGACTACAGCCACCGCACCGACGTCGCACTCCGGAAGGCGGAGGGCGCGGGCCACGGGATCTACCTGGCGGAGTCGGCGCTCGTGCTCGAGCGGGCGCTGCGGGCGGGGCACGCGCCGCGGTCCGTGCTCGCGCTCGGCGGCACGGTCGACGAGGCCCTGGCGCTCGTGGGCGACCGGGACGTGCCCGTGTTCACGGGACCGGGGGAGCTGCTCGCGGAGCTCACCGGGTACGTGCTCCATCGCGGGGTCGTCGCGTCGCTCGACCGGCCGCCCCTGCGGTCGGTCGCGTCGCTGCTCGCGGACGCACGGCGGGTCGTCGTGCTCGAGGACGTCGTGGATCCCACGAACGTCGGCGCCATCTTCCGTTCGGTCGGCGCGATCGGGGCGGACGCCGTGCTCGTGACGCCGCGCTGCACGGATCCCTTCTACCGCCGGGCCATCCGCGTGAGCATGGGCACCGTGCTGCAGGTGCCGTGGACCCGCGCGGGGGAGTGGCCGGAGACGCGCCAGGCGCTCGCCGACGCCGGCTTCCACGTCGCCGCGCTCGCCCTCACGCCGGATGCGGTCTCGCTGCGGGACTTCCGCGCCGACTCGCACGAGCGGCTCGCCATCGTGCTCGGCTCGGAGGGGCCGGGGCTCTCGGCGGAGGCGATCGCGTCGGCCGACACGGTCGTCCGGATCCCGATGGCGCACGGCATCGACTCGCTGAACGTCGCCGCCGCCAGCGCGGTGGCGCTGTACGCGCTCACGGCGCCCCCGGCCAGCGCCTAGCCTGGCGTCAGCCACCAGGAGGTCCCGATGCCCGCACGATCCTCACGCCGCCGCCCCACGCGCCTCGCCGTCGTCTACCTCGTCCTCGCGGCGGCCGGCCTCGTGCTCACCTGGTCGGCGAACATCCGCGTGATGACGGAGGGCCGCGACTTCCTCGCCGACCTCGGCGCGGGCGGCCCGGCCGTGTCGTCGCTGTCGTGGGACCTGCTGATCGCCGCGGTCGCGAGCGTCACCTTCATCATCGTGGAGGGGCGCCGGCTCCGGATGCGGCGGGTGTGGATCTACGTGCTGCTCGCGCCGCTCGTGGCGTTCGCCGTCGCGCTGCCCGTGTTCCTCGCGGCGCGGGAGATGCACCTGGCCGCGGCGGGAGGCCCGGAGACGACCTGAGCGCTACACCAGCAGCTGGTGCTTCGCGAGGTCGCGGTAGAGGGGCGTCGAGACGACGAGCTCCGCGTGCGTGCCCGTGCCCACCACACGGCCCTTCTCGACCACGACGATGAGGTCGCTGTCGACGACGGTCGAGAGCCGGTGCGCGATC
Source organism: Clavibacter sp. CT19 (assembly GCF_027858075.1). Lineage (NCBI taxonomy): Bacteria > Bacillati > Actinomycetota > Actinomycetes > Micrococcales > Microbacteriaceae > Clavibacter > Clavibacter sp. CT19. Next base: position 84,058 of record NZ_JAQHYR010000001.1, read on the forward strand.
ACGATGAGGGTGCGGTGCTCGGCGACCGCGTCGATCGCCTTGCGGAGCAGCTGCTCGTTGAGGCCGTCGAGGCTGGAGGTCGACTCGTCGAGCAGCAGGATCGGCGGCGCGGAGAGCAGGGTGCGCGCGATCGCGAGGCGCTGGCGCTCGCCGCCGGAGAGCATGATGCCGTCCTCGCCGACGGGCGCGTCGAGGCCGAGCTCGTTGCGGGCGAGCACCTCCGTGAGGTTGACGGCATGCAGGACCTTCACGCAGTCCTCGTCGGTCGCGTCGAACGCGGTGAGCGTGAGGTTCTCGCGCAGCGTGCCGGCGAGCACGGGGGCGTCCTGCTCGACGTAGCCGATCTGGCGGCGCAGGTCCTCGCGGTCGAGAGCCCGGATGTCGCGGCCGCCGACGCGCACGACGCCGGAGGTCGGGTCGTAGAAGCGCTCGATGAGCGCGAGGATCGTGCTCTTGCCCGCGCCTGACGGGCCGACGAGCGCGATCCGCGTGCCCCGCTCGGCACGGAAGCTGATGCCCTGGAGGACGCCGCCGCCGGTGCGGTCGGCGCCGGGTGCGGCGTCGTCGTCGGCGCCGGATCCGCTCGCGGAGGATGCGCCGTCCTCGCCGTCCTCGTCGTCGGCCGAGGCCGCCACCGGATAGGCGAACCGCACGTCCACGAGCTCCACGGCGGGCGCGTCGGCGCGGTCGTCCGCGGCGGGCGCGTCGTCGCGGAGGCGGCCGGCGAGCTCCGCGTCGCCGTCGGTCTCGACGGGCAGCTTCACGATCTCCTGGATCCGGCCGAGCGCGCCGAGCGCCTGGTTCACGGCGGTCACGGCGCCGAACGCCTGGCCGAGCGGCATGATCATGAGGAACAGGAAGAGGATGAACGCCACGAGGTCGCCCACCGCGATGGCACCCGACGCGACGCGGAACCCGCCCACGCCGACCACCACGAGGAACGACGCCTGCAGGGCGATGCCCGCGATCGGCACCACCACGGCCGACGCCTTCGCGACCTTGATGCCCATCTCCCACGCGCCCTCGGCGTCCTGCTCGATGGTGCGGATCTCGCGGTCGGTGGCGTTGCTCGCGCGCACGGTGCGGATCGCACCGATGGCCCGCTCCACGCTCGCGGCCAGGTCGCCGACCTTGCGCTGCGCGCGCTGGCTGGCGACGCGGATCCGGCCGGAGAGGCCCACGACCGCGACGACCGAGACGGCGACGACCAGCACGGTGAGGCCGAGGAGCACCGGGTCGATGATGAACATCGCGATGATCGCGCCGAGGAACGTGACGGCGCCGCCGATCGCCTCGACGAGTCCCTGCGTGAGGACCGCGCGGAGGAGCGTGGTGTCGGAGCCGACGCGGGAGACCAGGTCGCCCGTGCGGCGCGTGTCGAACTCGGAGATGGGGAGGCGGAGGATGCGGCGCACGAGCGTGCGGCGCGACGAGAGGACGATGCCCTCGCCCATCCGCTGCAGCAGGTAGTGCTGGTAGCCGGAGAGGAGCCCGGACACGACGACGAGGCCGACGAGCGCCCACACGAGGGCGCCGAGCGCGCCGCCCGCCTGCACGACGCCCACCACGCGCTGCACGAGGAGCGGCTGGCCGAGGCTGGCGGCCGCGCCGAGCACGCTGAGCACGATGACGAAGGCCATCAGCCCGCGCTGCTCGAGGATGTAGGGCAGCAGCTCCGAGAAGCGCGCGCGGGGCCCGTCGTCGGCGGAGTCGCGGCGCGCGAACGGGTTGCGGGACCGGGCGCGCGGGGCGGCGGTGGAGGGGCGGGCGGTGCTCATGCGTGTTCTCCGGGGGTGGTGAGCGTGGTCGAGGCGGGCGGCCGCGGTCTCCCGCAGGGCGTCGTCGGCGGGGCCGGGGGCCCGGGATCGGGCGCGTCGCACCGCCTCCAGGACTCTACGCGCCGCGTGCCGGGGGTCCGCCGGGCGGGGGCGGACGCGCGCCGCGCATTCCCGCCCATGGTGGAAAAGCGCTCGGCTCCCTAGGCTTGCTGATCGTGCCCACCCCCGTCATCACCGCCGACCGCCTCGTGAAGAAGTACGGCGACCACGTCGCCGTGGACGGCCTCTCCTTCGAGGTCGCGCCCGGCGAGTCCTTCGGGCTCCTCGGCCCGAACGGCGCCGGCAAGTCCACGACCATGCGCATGATCGGCGCGGTCTCCTCGCGCACGGGCGGCACACTCGACATCCTCGGGCTCGACCCCGACACGCACGGCCCCGAGATCCGCTCGCAGCTGGGCGTCGTGCCGCAGGCCGACAACCTCGACCTGGAGCTCAAGGCGCGCGACAACCTCATCGTCTACGGCCGCTACTTCGGGCTGCCGCGCAAGCAGGTCGCCGCGCGCGCCGACGAGCTGCTCGAGTTCGCGCAGCTGAGCGACCGCGCGGGCGCCAAGGTCGACGACCTCTCCGGCGGCATGAAGCGGCGCCTCACCATCGCGCGCGCCCTCATCAGCGACCCGCGGATCCTGCTGCTCGACGAGCCGACCACGGGCCTCGACCCGCAGGCCCGCCACATCCTCTGGGACCGCCTCTTCCGCCTCAAGGAGCAGGGCACGACGCTCGTGCTCACGACGCACTACATGGACGAGGCCGAGCAGCTGTGCGACCGGATCGTCGTGGTCGACGAGGGCCGGATCATGGCCGAGGGCTCGCCCGCGTCCCTCATCCGCGACCACTCCAGCCGCGAGGTGCTCGAGGTGCGCTTCGGCTCCGATCGCAACGAGTCCGCGTCGCGCGAGATCGCCGGGTACGGCGACCGCGTGGAGGTGCTGCCCGACCGCGTGCTCGTCTACGCGTCCGACGGCGAGGCCGTGCTCAGCCGGATCCTCGAGCAGGGCCTGAAGCCCATCACCACTCTCGTGCGCCGCTCCAGCCTCGAGGACGTCTTCCTCCGCCTCACGGGACGGAGCCTGGTCGAGTGAGCGTCGTCGACCGCAGCGCCGCCGCCGGGGGAGCGGCCGCCGACGGGCCCCGCGACGGCGCCGACGACCGGGCGCGCGCCCTCGCCGGCGGCGTCCGCCCGCGCCGCTTCGGCGGCTGGTACGCCGCCGAGCACCGCCTGCTCGGGATCCGCGCCTACCTCGGCACGGCCCTCGCCACCGGCATCGCGAGCCCGTACGTCTACCTCTACGCGCTCGGCGTCGGCCTCGCCACGGTCGTCGACCGCGGCACGGGCGCGAACCAGGCGCTCGGCGTCAGCTTCCTGGTGTTCGTCGCGCCCGCGCTCCTCGCGACGAGCGCCATGACGGTCGCGAGCGAGGAGTTCAGCTACCCGATCTTCGGCGGCTTCAAGTGGAACCCCGTGTTCCACGCCATGAACGCGTCGCCGCTCACGCCGGCCCAGATCGTCGACGGCCAGGTGATCGGCGTGGCGATCCGCATGGCGCCCACCTGCATCGCTTACTTCGCGTTCATGCTGCTCTTCGGCGCGGTGCCGCTCGGCACGGGCGTCCTCGCGATCGGCGCCGCCGTGCTCACCGGCATGGCGATCGGCGTGATGCTCATGGCCTACGTCGCGACCCTCACGCAGGACACCGGCCAGATCGCCATGGTGATGCGCTTCGTCATCACGCCGCTGTCGCTGTTCTCGGGCACGTTCTTCCCGCTCACGCAGTTCCCGATCTGGCTGCAGTGGATCGGCTGGATCTCGCCGCTCTGGCACGGCACCGAGCTCGGGCGGGTCGCCACCTACGGGATGCAGGAGCCGCTCTGGCTGACGCTCGCGCACGTCGCGTACCTGCTGCTCTGGCTCGCGGTGGGCTGGGCCCTGGCCCGCCGCGTCGCGACGAGGAGGCTGCGCGCATGACCGGATCCACGATGCCCGCGGACGCCCCCGCGCCCGCCCCCGCACCGGCCGCCCGCCGGAGCCGCGGCGGCCCCCGCGCGCTCTACGCCGGCAACGCCCGCTCGGTGCTGTCCCGCGGCCTGCTCGCCACGCGCAGCACCAACTGGACCGTCGTCCTCTCCGGCTTCTTCGAGCCCGTCTTCTACCTGCTCGCCATGGGCATCGGCCTCGGCTCGCTCGTGGGCGACGTGACCACCAGCACGGGCCAGCCGGTGCCGTACGCCGCCTACATCGCGCCCGCGCTCCTCGCCGTCTCGGCCATGAACGGCGCCGTCTACGACTCCACCTGGAACGTCTTCTTCAAGATGAACCACTCGAAGCTGTACCAGGGCATGCTCGCGACCTCGCTCGGCCCGCTCGACGTGGCCTTCGGCGAGATCGGGCTGGCGCTCCTCCGCGGCGTCGTCTACTCGTCGGGCTTCCTCGTCGTGATGCAGGTGCTCGGCTTGAATCTCTCGTGGTGGGCGATCCTCGCGCTCCCGTCGGTCGTGCTCGTCGCGCTGGCGTTCGCGAGCTTCGGCATGGCGGTGACGAGCTACATGAAGACGTTCCAGCAGATGGACTGGATCAACTTCATCCTGCTGCCCATGTTCCTGTTCTCGGCGACCTTCTACCCGCTGTCGGTCTACCCGGCGTGGATCCAGACGGTGATCCAGGCGCTGCCGCTCTGGCACGCGGTGGAGCTCGTGCGCGGCTTCACGACGGGCGCGATCTCGTTCGCGGTCGTCGGCCACGTGCTCTACTTCGCGGTGATGACGGCGATCGGCCTGGTCTTCACGACGCGGCGGCTGCGGATCCTGTTCCTCGACTGAGGCCGCTCGCCACCAGCCCGAGCCCGGCGCCGCCCATCACCACGGCCGCCGCGGCCATCGCGACCGGGTATGCGGCGGGCTGGGCGTCCGGCGGGAGGAGGGCGAGCACCTGCGCCGTCACGACGGTCGCGAGGAGCGAGGAGGCGGCCAGCACCGTCGACGTGAGCGACGAGACCCGGCCCATGGTGCCGACGGGCGCCTCCGCCTGGAGGATCGGGCCCTGGGAGACGAGGAACACGGCGAAGACGAGGCCCGCGACGCCCATGAGGATCGCCGCGGGCAGGAACGCGCGCACGGTCGAGTAGGCCGCGTAGGTGAGGCCGAGGGCGACGAGCGCGGCCGGCAGCGCGCGCTCGGGACGGAGGCGGGCCACGAGCACGGGCGCCGTGAGGGATCCGACGAGGCCGCCGACCGCGAACATCCCCGTCACCACGCCGTACTCGGCGGCCGTCAGCCCCATCGTGGTGAGGGCGACGAGGGCGAGGGTCGCGTTGTTGACCCCGAGGGTCACGCCGTACGCGGCGAGGCCGGCCACGAGGATCCGGAGGCGCGGCGAGGCCTTCACGATCCGGATCCCGGCGGCCAGCTCCCCGCGGAACCGCGCGCGGGCGTTCGCGACTGCGCCGTGCGTGCCGCCGCCGCCCGCTCCCGCACCCGCTCCCGCCGGATCGCCGACCGCCGCCACGGCCCCGCGCTCCCGCACCGCGAGCACCAGCGCCGCCGACACGAGGAACGAGGCGGCGTCCATCACGATGGCGGGCTCCGGCCCCAGTGCCGCATAGACGGCCGGGCCCGCCATGGCCGAGAGGATCCCCACGCCCGTGCTCGCGAGCAGCGACCGGCCGGCGGCGGCGGCGCGGCGGTCCGCGGGCACGACCACCTGCACGAGGGCGGCGCGCGCCGGGTCGAAGAGCTGGGACGCGCAGCCGATGAGGAACTGGGTGGCGATGACCGTCCCGATCACCACGGGCACGGGTCCGGTCGCGGCGATCACCAGGAGCGGCACGAGCAGGGCGGCGCGCGCGAGGTCGGCCGCGGCCATCACGCGGCGCGCGGGCCAACGGTCGACGAGCACGCCCGCCACCGGCGCGAGCAGGAGCCGCGGCAGGCTCGTCGCCGCGACGACGGCGCCGATGTACAGCGGCAGGGCCGGGTCGCCGGGCGCGAGACCCGTGGCGAGCCACACCGTGACGGTCGCCGCCAGCACGTACTCGCCGAACGCGGAGAGCGCCTGCGCGAGCCAGATGAGCGAGAACGAGCGCGAGATCAGGAGCGGGCGGCGGGGGTCGGGCGCGCGCGGGTCGGGGTCGGGCACGGGCGACCTCCGATCCGTCGTCTCCTCCCCACGGTAGCGGCAGGCGCGTCGGCGCCCGGGCGGTGCCAGCGCGGCGGATCCGCTCGGTACCCTGGCGGGGAGCGCCACCCGGGCGCGTCCGGCCTGGCCGGGGGAGGCAGGTGCCCATGGGCCGCGTCGTGGTGCTCGGATCGCTCAACGTCGACCAGGTGGTGCGCGTCCCGCGGCACCCGCAGCCGGGGGAGACCCTCATGGGATCCGACCCCGAGCGCCTCTGGGGCGGCAAGGGCGCGAACCAGGCCGTCGCGGCGGCCGACGCGGGCGGCGAGGTCGCGATGGTCGGGGCCGTGGGTGACGACGCCGACGGATCCGCGTACCGCGCGCGCCTCGCCGACCGCGGCATCGACGTGTCCGGCCTCGTGACCGTGGAGGGCGCCACGACGGGCCTCGCGGTCATCGCGGTGGACGACGACGGGGAGAACACGATCATCGTCGCGCCCGGCGCCAACGGGCGCGTAGCGTCGGCCCACCTGCATCCGCTCGACGCGCTCGCCGCGGGCGACGTGCTGCTCGCGTCGCTCGAGCTGCCCCTCGACACCGTCGCCGAGGGCGTCCGCCGGGCGCATGCCGCGGGCGCCCGCGTCGTGCTCAATCTCGCGCCGTTCGCCGCGCTGCCCGCCGACGTGCTCGCGCTCGCGGATCCCGTGGTCGTCAACGAGCACGAGGCCGGGCTGCTGCGGGAGTCGGGCACGCGCGCGCCCGCGTCGCTGCTCGTCACCCTCGGCGCCGAGGGCGCGATGTGGGGCGATGTCGAGGTGCCCGCGTCGCGGGTCTCCCGCGTCGTCGACACCACGGGCGCCGGCGACGCGTTCTGCGGCGCGCTGGCCTCCGCGCTCGCCGCGGGCGCCGACCGCGAGGGCGCCCTGGTCGTGGCGGCGGACGCGGCCGCGGTCGTCGTGCAGCGGCAGGGCGCGCAGCCGGCGGACGGCTGATCCCCGTGGCCGACGTGGCGCCGGATCCGCACGGGGCGACCGCGGCCGTCGTCGCGTTCATCCTCGCCCTCACGACGCCGCCATGGCCGGATGACGCGGCGGAGGCGGAGCGGATGCTGGCCCGCCTCGGCGTGCATCCGACGGGCGAGGTGGACGCGCACGGGGGCGGCTCCGAGCCGCGCGCCCTGGCCGGCGGCCCCGACACCGTCGACCACGTGTGCCTCGGCACCCACGAGGGCGCGGTCACGAGCACCCACTTCTCCCTGGCGCGCCACGGCGGCCCGCGGGATCCGCTCGTCCGCCGCGAGCACGACGCGCTCGTCGCGGCCCTCACCGCCGCCCTCGGCCCGTCCCGCTCGCCGATCGAGGGCCAGCCGAACCCCGTGGTGTGGGACGTCGGCGAGCTCGAGGTGGGTGTCCAGCTCTTCGACCGCGTCGACAGCAGCGTGATGGCGTGGGTGGAGCACCGCGAGCGGTCGGCGCGCGCGGAGGCGGCCGCCGGCGACGGACCGGTGCTCGACGCGCCGGCCGTCGCGCCCGCGGTCAGACCGGGCGCCGCCGACCCCGCCTGACCGCCCGACATCGGGCCGACAGCGGACAGACAGCGGGCCGACCGCCTCCCGGCTGCGCGGATCGCGGGAGCGCGCACCCCGCGCTTGCCCCCTGCACGGGGTCCATGAGATGCTCGACGCGTTGCGCTTCTTATGCGCATAAGTAGATCACCGGCTCGCGACGCGGGCGCTTCGTTCAAGGAGGAACACGTGAAGACATCCATGCGTCTCGGCGCGGTCGCGACCGTGCTGGCGGCCACCGTCGCGCTGACCGGCTGCGGCCGGTCCGCCGACGAGGGCTCGGGCGCCGCGGCCGCGACGACCCTCGGCTCCGCGCCCGCCACCGGCAAGGTCACGATGTGGGCGATGGGCGCCGAGGGCGAGGCCCTGCCCGCGTTCCTCAAGACCTTCGAGGACGCCAACCCGGGCGTCGAGGTCGACGTCACCGCGATCCCGTGGGACGCGGCGCACAACAAGATCCAGACGGCGATCGCCGGCGGCACGACGCCCGACATCGCCATGATGGGCACGACGTGGATGGCCGACTTCGCCGACGCCCTCACCACCGTGCCGACCGACGTCGACGCGAGCGGCGCCTTCCCGGGATCCCTCGCCACGAACACCGTCAAGGACCGCGCCGCGGGCATCCCCTGGTACGTCGACACCCGCGTGCTCTACTACCGCACCGACCTCGCGGCGAAGGCCGGCTGGACGAAGGCCCCCACCACCTGGGACGAGCTGAAGCAGATGGCGTCCGACATGCAGACGAAGGCGGGCGCTAAGCACGGCATCCGCCTCCCCGCCGGCAACGACGCCTTCCAGGGCACGCTCTGGATGCCGTGGTCGAACGGCGCCGAGATCGCCGACGGTGCGAAGTGGACCCTCGACACCCCCCAGATGCGCGAGGCGTACGAGTACTACGGCAGCTTCTTCGCCGACGGCATCGCCGACCCCGACGTCGACGTGTCCTCGGGCGCGCAGGAGTCGTCGTTCGTCGACGGATCCACCCCCATGCTCATCGAGGGCCCCTTCGAGATCGGCCAGCTGAAGAGCGTCGGCGGCGCGGACTTCGCCTCGAAGTTCACCACCGCGGTGCTGCCGTCCCAGGAGACCTCGGCGTCGTTCAGCGGCGGCGCCAACCTCGTCGTGTTCGACCAGGCGAAGAACCAGGACGCCGCGTGGAAGCTCGCCCGCTGGCTCGGCCAGCCCGAGACGCAGGCGGCCTGGTACGCGGCCACGGGCGACCTGCCCGCGCAGCAGTCCGCGTGGCAGGACCCGGCGCTCCAGGGCGACCCCACCCTCGCCGCGTTCGGCGAGCAGCTGAAGACGGCCAAGTCGGTGCCGGTGAGCACGAACTGGGTCAAGGTGGGATCCGCCGCGGACTCCGCGCTCGAGCGCATCCGCCGCGGCACCGCCAGCGTGCCCGACGCGCTCGCGAAGCTGCAGTCGGACGCCGACTCCATCGGCTCGGCGGAGTAGCCGTTGGCCATCACCGTCACGCGTGCGGCCGGGACCCGTCCCGGCCGCACCCGGTCCCCGCTCGTCGCCCGGCAGCGCCGTCGTCAGGCGCTCGTCGCCTGGGGCTTCTGCCTCCCGTTCGTGGCCGTGTTCGCGGTCTTCATGCTCGTGCCGCTCGTCAGCTCGTTCGCGATGTCGTTCACCGACTTCCGGGCGACCGACATCCGCTCGCCGTTCGCGATCGACTTCGTCGGCCTCGACCAGTACGCGAAGCTCTTCACGGACGCCACGTTCCTCCGCTCCATCGGGGTCACGGCCTTCTTCGTGGTCGTCGGGATCCCGGTGACGATGGTCATCGCGCTCGCGCTGGCCCTCGCGCTCAACTCGGGACGCGGCCGCATCGTCTCGTTCTTCCGGGTCGGGTTCTACGCGCCGGTCGTGACGAGCATCGTCGCGGTGTCGGTCGTGTGGCGCTACATCCTGCTGCCGGACGGGCTGCTCAACACAGCGCTCGCGGGCATCGGGATCACCGGCCCCAACTGGCTCAGCGACACCACGTGGGCGCTGCCCTCGCTCGTCGTGATGGCGGTGTGGCGGAACGTCGGCACGCTCATGATCATCTTCCTGGCCGGCCTCCAGGCCGTGCCCGAGGAGGTGCAGGAGGCGGCCGTGATGGACGGCGCGAGCCCGTGGCGCCGCCTCATCTCCGTCACGCTGCCGCTGCTCCGCCCGACGCTGCTGCTCGGGTCCGTGCTCATCTCGGTCGGCTTCCTGCAGTTCTTCGAGGAGGCGTTCGTGATGACCCGCGGCGGCCCCCTCGACTCCACGCTGTCCGTCGCGTACTACACGTACCGGCAGTTCGGCTTCGGCGAGTACGGCCTCGCCTCCGCGGCGAGCTACGTCCTCTTCCTCGCCATCGCCCTGCTCAGCCTGCTGCAGTTCCGGCTGCTGCGGTCGAAGGACTGAAAGGCCCGCGCATGACCACCACCGCATCCGCCCCCGCCGCCGCGCCCGTCGTCGCCGACGCCGCGACCGGCACCCCGCCCCGCCGCCCCCGGCGCCGCACCGACCGCGGGCGCCGCGCCCGCGCGATCCTCTACCTCGTCCTCGCCGCCGCGCTCTGCGTCTGGCTCGTCCCGTTCGTCTGGATGGCGCTCGGCAGCGTGAAGACGCAGGGCGAGATCCTGCAGCGCCCGCCCACGTGGTGGCCCGCCGATCCCGTCGCCGACAACTTCGCGCAGTGGTTCGGCCCGCTGCACTTCGGCACGTTCTTCTCCAACAGCCTCGTCGTCGCGCTCATCACGGTGCTCGGCAACCTCGTGTTCTGCTCGATGGTCGGCTACGCGCTCGCGAAGATGGAGTTCCCCGGCAAGCGGATCCTGTTCCTCACCGTGATGGTGACGCTCATGGTGCCGGGCGTCGTCACGTTCGTGCCGCTGTTCGTCATGGTCTCGGGGCTCGGCCTCGTGAACACGTACGCGGCGCTCATCCTCCCGTTCATCACGGCGCCCATCGGGGTGTTCCTCATGCGGCAGTTCATGCTCGGGATCCCCGAGGCGCTCATCGAGGCCGCCCGGCTCGACGGCGCGGGCGAGTTCCGCATCTTCGCCCGCATCGTGATGCCGCTGTGCGGGCCGCCGCTCGCGACCCTCGGCATCCTCACGTTCCTCGCCTCGTGGAACAACTTCCTCTGGCCGCTCGTCGCGGCGCAGAGCGAGCAGATGTACACGCTGCCCATCGCGCTGTCGCTGTACTCGACCGGGCAGAACGCGACCGACTACGGCCTGCTGCTCGCGGGATCCGTGCTCGTGATCGCGCCGATCCTCGCCCTGTTCGTGGTGCTGCAGCGCCACTTCATCCAGGGCGTCGCGACCGCCGGCCTCAAGTGACCCCCTCCCGCCTCCGACCGATGGAGACCCCCATGCCCCGCACGCAGCTCACCGCCCCCGACGGCACGCCGTTCCGCGACCTCGACGGCGACGGGGTGATGGCGCCCTACGAGGATCCGCGCCGGAGCCCCGAGGAGCGCACGGCCGACCTGGTGGGGCGCCTGAGCCTCGCCGAGAAGGCCGGCCTCATGTTCCAGACGGTGATCGAGGTCGGCGCCGACGGCGAGCTGAAGGAGGAGCCGGGCGCGATCTCCAAGTCCGGCACCACCGAGGTCGTGGTCGGCAAGGGCATGAACCACTTCAACGTGCACGAGATCCGCACCGCCCGGCAGGCGGCGCGCTGGAGCAACCGGCTGCAGGAGCTGGCGGAGTCGACGCCGCACGGCATCCCGGTGACCATCAGCACGGATCCGCGGCACGCCTTCGTCGAGAACGTCGGCGTCGCGTTCTCGGCGGGCCCGTTCTCGCAGTGGCCGGAGGCGCTGGGGCTCGCCGCGCTCGACGACGTCGACGCCATCCGCGCGTTCGCCGAGACCGCGCGGCAGGAGTACGTCGCGGTGGGGATCCGGGCGGCGCTGCACCCGCAGATCGACCTCGCCACCGAGCCGCGCTGGGGGCGCCAGGCGCAGTCGCTCGGGCACGACGCCGACCGGGTGGCCGAGTTCACGGCCGCGTACATCCGCGGCTTCCAGGGCGAGGAGCTCGGATCCGCGAGCGTCGCCTGCACCACCAAGCACTTCCCGGGCGGCGGACCGCAGAAGGACGGCGAGGACGCGCACTTCCCCTACGGCCGCGAGCAGGTCTACCCGGGCGGCATGTTCGACTACCACCTGCGCCCCTTCCGCGAGGCGATCGCCCGCGGCACGGCCGCGATGATGCCCTACTACGGCATGCCCGAGGGGCTCGTGCGCGACGGCGAGGAGATCGAGCCCGTGGGCTTCGGGTTCAACCGGCAGGTCATCACGGGGATCCTCCGCGAGGAGCTCGGCTACGACGGCGTCGTGGTCACCGACTGGGAGCTCGTGAACGACAACCACGTGGGCGACCAGGTGCTCCCGGCGCGCGCCTGGGGCGTCGAGGAGCTGACGCCGCACGAGCGGATGCAGCGCATCATCGACGCCGGCTGCGACCAGTTCGGCGGCGAGGAGTGCGTGGACGTGCTGCTCGACCTCGTCGCGGACGGCCGGGTGACGGAGGCGCGCATCGACGAGTCGGTGCGGCGCCTGCTGCTCGTGAAGTTCCGCCTCGGGCTCTTCGACGACCCGTTCGTGGACGAGGACCAGGCCGAGCGCATCGTCGGCCGGGCCGACTTCCGCGAGCTCGGCTTCCGCGCGCAGGCCGCGTCCGTCACGGTGCTCGAGAACCGGGAGGTGGAGGGGCGCCCGGTGCTCCCGCTCCCGGTGGACGGGCCCCGGCTGCGCGTGCACGTCGAGGGCATGCGGCCGGAGGCGCTCGACGGCTGGGCGGATGCGGCGGCCGGTCCCGAGGACGCCGACCTCGCGATCGTGCGGCTCGGCGCGCCCTTCGAGCCGCGCTCCGACCTCTTCCTCGAGGCGTGGTTCCACCAGGGGTCGCTCGACTTCCCACCCGGGCTCGTGCACCGGCTGCGGCGCATCGCCGACCGCTGCCCGCTCGTGGTGGTGGTGGACCTCGATCGGCCGGCGATCATGACGCCGCTCGTGCCGTTCGTCTCCGCGCTCGCCGTGGCCTACGGCAGCTCGGACGCGGCCGTCGTCGCGGCGCTCACCGGACGCATCGCGCCCGAGGGGCGGCTGCCGGTGGAGATCCCGCGGTCGATGGACGCGGTGCGCGCCTCGCGCGCGGACGTGCCCTCCGACTCCGGGGACCCCGTCTACCCGCTGCACCACGGCATCCGCATCCTCTGATCCCGACGGACGGGCGCGGCGATCCGGGCGGTCCGGTTCGCCCGCCTCCGTCGCGCTCGCCTACGCTTCCAGGAGAGAGGACGGTCGCATGAGCCCCCGGCGCCCCACGGTCTACGACGTCGCGGAACGCGCGAAGGTGTCCATCGCGACCGTATCGTTCGCCTTCAGTCGGCCCGACCAGATCAGCGTCGCCACGCGCGAGCGCGTGCTCGAGACGGCGCGCGAGATCGGCTACGTGCCGAGCGCGTCCGCCCGGGGACTCGCCCGGGGCCGCACGGGCGCGCTGGGGCTGCACTCCTTCGACCTCCTCATCGACCGGCCGCTGCAGCGCGAGCCCGCGACGCCGGCGGCCGACGACGCGCCGGCCGCGCGGGAGCCGTTCGCGCCCGGCCGCACCTTCATCCCCTGGGACGAGGCGGGCGAGATCGCGGCGGATCCCCGGGCCTTCCCGCTCTACGTCGACGAGGTCCGGCGCGGCTTCGAGCTCGAGTGCCGCGCGCACGACCGGCCCGTGATGCTCAGCCGCGGGAGCGACACCACCACCGCGGTCGCGGAGTCGGCCGGCCGCGTCGACGGCCTCGCGATCTTCCCCGGCCCGTCGGCGGCCGCGTCGCTGAAGCGGGTCTCGCTCCGCATGCCGATCGTGCTGTTCAGCTACCCGCCGGCCGACGACGGCCACCACCGGGTCACGTCCGACAACGCCGGGGGAGCGCGCGAGCTGGTGCGCCACCTGGTCGTCGATCACGGCATCACGGACACCGGCTTCGTGGGCGCCACGAGCGTCGGCGACTACCGGGAGCGGTTCGAGGGCTACCGGGAGGCGCTCGCGGAGCACGGGATCGAAGCGCCGGCCGAGGTTCTCGACGACACCGTGCTCGGCGAGGGATCCGGGTTCGCCGGGGTGGTCGCCGCCCTCCGCGCGGGCCGCCTGCCGCGCGCGCTCGTGTGCGCCAGCGACCAGCTCGCGCTCGCCCTCGTCGACCTGCTGCGGGCGGAGGGCGTGGCCGTGCCGGGCGACGTGGTCGTCACCGGCTTCGACGGGATCCTCGCGGGGCTGCTCTCCTCGCCGCGGCTCACGACGGTGCGGCAGCCGATGGAGGCGATGGGGCGCGCGGCCGCCCGGATCCTCATCGACACGACGAGCGCTCCCAACGCGTCCGATCCCGTCGCGCTGCGCCTCGGCACGAAGCTCGTGGTGCGCGAGAGCTGCGGCTGCCGGGGCTGACGCACCCGTGGCGACCGTGGATGTCCGCGCCCCGACGCCGTCCGCGCCGCGGGACGACGCCTGACCCGGGTCCGTCGGCCGCCGTCGACGCGGGGCGCCCGCGACCGCGGCACGGTCGGCGCCCGCGTTCAGACGGGCCGCAGCGCCCGGTGCTCGCCCGCGGGCAGCTCGACGCGCACGGCGTCGTGGGGGAGGACCTCGCCGCCGGTGACCACGACCGCCATCACACCGGACTTCCGCACGACGTTCCCGTCGGCGTCGCGCCCGAGGACGGCCTTCATCGTGCCCCCTCCGAGCCCGTCGATCTGGATGCAGGGGTTCCGGAGGCCCGTGACCTCCACCACCGCCTCGGCGCCCAGGTGCAGGCGCGTGCCGAGGGGCAGGTCGAGCAGCGGGACGCCCGCCGTGGTCACGTTCTCGCCGAGGTCGCCCGGCGCGACCGCGAAGCCCTGCTCGGCGAGCTCCGCGTGCAGCTCGGAGTGGACGAGGTGCACCTGGCGGAGGTTCGGCGCGTCCGGGTCGCGGCGCTTCCGCGAGAGGTGCTGCACCGTGGTGCCGGCGTGCGCGTCGCCCTCCACGCCGAGGCCGGCGAGGAGCGTGATCGAGGGGCGGAGGGGCTTGGAGAAGCGGTGCTGGTCGTCGCGCGCGACGGCGACGACCCGGGGCACGGGGGACGGCTGCATGGGAGCGACGATATCGGCGCGGCGCGGATCCGGCGAGCCCGGTCGCGGGATCCGCCCGCGCGGGGCTCCCGCGGGGGCGCGCGGCCCGCTGGGTTCCGAGGCGGGGCGGAGGCGATCCGTCGGGCCTGATGAGCCCGTCGGTCCGCCTCCGCCCGCGTGGGTGGAACGCCTCCGGTCAGACCGCGTGGGCTCCGGCCGCAGGGCGCGTCTCGCCGTGCTCGCGCAGCACGAGGAGGGCCACGAACGAGATGGCCGAGGCGATGCTGAGGTAGACGCCGACGAGCATGACGCCGCCGCCTCCGACATCCCACAGCCAGGTGGCGATGAAGGGCGCCACGGCGCCGCCGACGATGCCCGCGAGGCTGAACGCGAGGGACGCGCCCGTGTAGCGGACGTCGGTGGCGAACATGGCCGGCAGCAGGGATCCGACCGCACCGTAGGCGAGGCCGATGAGCACGAACCCGAGGATGACGAACGTGAGCGTGCCCGGCAGGCCCGCGGCGAGCAGCGGATCCATCAGGAGGCCGAACACGACCATGCCGAGCGCGCTCCGGAGGACGACCGGGCGCGCGCCCATGCGCCCGGCGAGGACGCCGGAGACCACGATGGCGGCCGCGAAGAACACGACGCCCACGAGGAGCATGAGCAGGAAGTCGGTGCGCGCGAAGCCGAGGCCCGCGTGGAACGTGGACGCGTCGAACGGCTTGCCCGCCTTGGTGGCGGCGGCCTCCGCGGCCTCGGCCGTGAGCGGTGACGTGGCGTAGGTGACCGCGAACGTGGTCATCAGGTAGAACAGCGTGAACGTGGCGAGCAGGGCGAACGCCCCGAGGAGCAGCCCGCGCCAGCCCGTGCGGATGGTGCGACCGAGCGGCAGCCTGGAGGTCTCGCCGCGGTCGAGCACGGACTGGAACTCGGGCGCCTCGACGAGCTTGACGCGCACGTAGAGGCCCACGAGCACGAGGACCGCGCTCGCGATGAACGGGACGCGCCAGCCCCAGGCCTGGAGGTCGGCCGGGGAGAGCGTGAGCGACAGCACGAGGAACAGGCCGTTCGCGAGGATGAAGCCGACGGGCGCGCCGAGCTGCGGGAACGTGCCGAAGATGGCGCGCTTGCCCACCGGCGCGTTCTCGGTGGCGAGGAGCGCGGCACCGCCCCACTCGCCGCCGAGGCCGAGGCCCTGGACGAAGCGGAGCACCGCGAGGGCCGCGGGGGCCGCGATCTCCCAGCCCGGCGTGAGGCCGCTCGGGAGGCACCCGATGAGCACGGTCGCGATGCCCATGGTGAGCAGCGACGCGACGAGCGTGCGGGTGCGGCCGAAGCGGTCGCCGAAGTGGCCGAAGAGCACGGACCCGATGGGCCGGGCGAAGAAGGCGACGCCGAACACGGCGAGCGACTGCAGCTGCGCGACCGTGGGGTCGGCGTTCGCGAAGAACAGCGCGGGGAACACGAGCACGGCGGCGGTCGCGTAGACGTAGAAGTCGAAGAACTCGATGGAGGTGCCGACGAGGCTCGCGACCAGCACGCGCGAGCGCGGGTTGACGGGGGCGGCGAGGGGCGGGGCGGTGGCAGGGGCAGCGGACATGGCGGTGGCTTCCGTCGGTAGGGGCGGGGAGACGCCACGGATCGTGGCGCGCCGACGGTACCGGTGCTCCCCGCCCCTCCGTGCGGACGGTTCACATGACCGGAGTCAACTGACGTTCCCCGCGTAGTCGGCGTCGCGCGTCTCGCGGCTGATGACGAGCGCCACGAGGGTGATCGCCGCCATCGCGCTGAGGTACACGCCGACGAGCAGCACGTTCCCGTCGAGCAGCTGCCAGAGCGCCACGGCGATGAAGGGCGCGACCGCGGCGCCGAGGATGCTCGCGACGTTGTAGCTGATCGCGGATCCCGTGTAGCGCACGTTCGTCGGGAAGAGCTCCGGCAGCACCGCGCCCATCGGGCCGAAGGTGAGGCCCATGAGGGTGAAGCCGATGATGAGCAGCGCCATGGTGCCGACGAAGCCGCCCGCGAACAGCGGCACGAAGAGCAGGCCGAACACGAGGATCCCGAGGGTCGTCGCGATGAGCATCTTGCGGCGGCCGTACCTCTCCGCGAGCGGACCCGAGACCATCGTGAAGACCCCGAAGAACACGACGCCCACGATGAGCATGAGCAGGAAGTCGTTGCGCGCGTAGCCGAGGCCCGCGGCGAACGTGTCGGCGTTGAAGGGCTTGCCGGCGGCGGTCGCGGCAGCCTCGGCGGTGGCCGCGTCGCGCGCGGTGGTGCCGTAGGTGAGGGTGAACGTCGTCATCAGGTAGAAGAGCGTGTACGTCGCCAGCATGATGAAGGTGCCGAGGATCAGCGGGCGCCAGCTCGTGACGAACACGCGCGCGACGGGCAGCTTGGCGACCTCGCCGGAGTCGACGACCTTCTGGAACGCCGGCGTCTCGATGAGCTTGAGGCGCACGTAGAGGCCCACGATCACGAGCACGGCGCTCGCGAGGAACGGCACGCGCCAGCCCCACGACTGGAACTGCTCGGGGGTGAGTCCGAGGCTCAGCGCGAGGAACACCCCGTTGGCGACGATGAAGCCGATGGGCGCGCCGAGCTGCGGGAACGTGCCGTAGATGGCGCGCTTCCCTGCGGGCGCGTTCTCGGTCGCGAGCAGCGCGGCGCCGCTCCACTCGCCGCCGAGGCCGAGGCCCTGGCCGAAGCGCATGATCACGAGGAGCGCGGGCGCCGCGACCTCCCAGCCGGGCGTGAGCGCGGTGGGCAGGCAGCCGATCAGCACGGTCGCGATGCCCATGGTGAGCAGCGACGCGACGAGCGTGCCCTTCCGGCCGATGCGGTCGCCGAAGTGGCCGAAGAGGATGGATCCGATGGGCCGGGCGATGAACGCGACGCCGAACACGGCGAACGACGCGAGCTGCGCGACGGTCGGGTCGTCGTTCGCGAAGAAGAGCGCGGGGAAGACGAGCACGGCGGCGGTCGCGTAGACGTAGAAGTCGTAGAACTCGATCGACGTGCCGATGAGGCTCGCGATGATGACGCGCGAGCGCGAGTTCCCGGCGGGCGGGGTGGATGCGGTGGTGGCGGCGGTGCGGGCCGCGGGGGTCGTGGACATGCGGGGAGACGGCTTTCGGCTGATGCGGCGTGAGCGGCGGGGGCGCGCGGAGGGGGCGGGCGCGCCGGTCGGGCGCGGGCGCCGGGTGCGGCGGAGTCGAGGGGGCCACTCGTGATGGCGGTGCTGAGTTTACGCCCCTGAGGAGATCCTGTGCGCGGGACCCTCGGCCGGGGCGGCGTCGGCCGGGCGCGCGTCCGCCGCGGATCCGCGCCGCCGCCGCACGAGCCCCGACAGGTCGTGCGCCGAGAGCGACACCGCGAGCACCGAGGCGAGCACCAGGGCGAGGGCGGGCGCGCCGACCGCCCACGGGGCGCGCTCGGCGTAGGCGCTGCCCTCGCTGAGGATGAGGCCCCACTCGGGCGTCGGCCGGTCGGCGCCGAGGCCGAGGAAGCCGAGCGCGGCGAGCGTCAGGGCGATGCCGGGCAGGCGCAGCATCGCGTTCCGCACGACCGGGCCGACGACCGCGGGGAGGAGGTGGCCGAGGAGGATCCGCGCGCGTCCCACCCCGAGCAGCGGCAGGATCCGCACGTGCGGCTGCGCCCGCGCCTCCGTCATGAGCGCGCCGGCGTGCGCGGCGAGCGGCGCCCAGCTCACGGCCGCGACGGCGACGGCGGCGCCCCAGGTCGACGGCCCCTGGATCGCCGTGACGACGATGCCGGCGAGGATCGGCGGCGCGGCGTTCGCGACCTCGACGGGGCCCGTCGCCGCATGCGGCAGCAGCCCGAGCAGGAGGCCGATCGCGCAGCACGCGATCACCACGAGGAGCGCGGTGCCGAGCGTCGTGATCGCGCCGTGGCCGACGCGGCCGAGGAGGTCGCGGCCGCTCGCGTCGGCGCCGAACGGCAGCGCCCAGGACGGCGGCGCGAGGCGGCCGGACGCGGTGGCGTACGGATCCCGCGCGAGGCCCGCGACCACGACGAGCGCGAGGAGCGCCGCGGCGACGGCCGGGACCACGGCGTCGCGCCGACGGGCGGGGACGCGTGCGTCGGGGACGGGCAGGGAGCCGAGCCGGAGCGCGGGGCCGAGGAGCGCGCGCCGGAGGAGGCCCGCGAGGACGCCCGCCGCGACGGCGACCACGAGGAGCGCGAGCACGCCGGCCTGGAGCGCCGGCACGTCCTGGCTGCTCGCGGCGCCGAGGGTCGCGCGGCCGATGCCGGGGATCGCGAACACCTGCTCGACCGCGACGGCCCCGCCGGTGAGGCCCACGAGCACGAGCCCGACCTGGCCGAGCACCGACGGGAGCGCGCGGCGCAGCACCGCGAGGGTCGTGCGCGCGGGGGAGATGCCCGCCATGGCCCACGTGGCGACCCAGCGCTCGGCGGACGCGGCCTGGATCGCGTCGGCGACGAGCCGCCCGACGAGCCCGCCGCCGGGGATCCCGAGGGCGAGCGCCGGGAGCACCGCGTTCGCCGGACCGTCCCAGCCGGAGGGCGGCGCGGCGCGCAGCCACACGGCCACGACCACGAGCAGCGCGGTCGCGAGGAGGAACTCGGGCAGCGCGGTGAGGGCGGCGGCCACGGCCCCGGATCCGCGGGCGCGGCGGCCGCGCGTCGCGGCGAGGAGCGCGGGCGCGCACACGAGCGCCGCGATCCCGAGCACCACGGCGATCGCGAACGCCATGAGCGTGAGGGAGACGCCGAGCGCGTCGAGGGTGCCGGGCAGGACCGGGCGGCCGGAGATCCACGACGTGCCGAGGTCGCCGCGCGCGACGCCCGCGAGCCAGTCGAGCGAGACCCGGAGCGGCCCGCGGTCGAGCCCGAGCTCGGCGCGGATCGACGCGAGGGCCTCCGGGGTGGCCTCGAGGTCGGCGTAGCGCGCGCGGAGGACCGTGTACTCCGGCGAGCGCCCGGAGAGCCACGGCAGCGCGCCGACGAGCGCCACGACGCCGCCGACGGCGACGACCCGGGACGCCCCGACGACGATCCGCTCGCGCGCCGCGCCCATCAGCCGTCGACGCGCGTGTCGGCGGTGATGAGCGCACGCTCGCGGGGATCGCGGACCGCGCCCGTCACCCCGGCGGCCTCGCCCTGGATCACGCGCTCGTGCAGCAGCGGCACGGCGGCGTCGTCGGCGAGCACGAGCGCCTCGACGCGCATGATCGCGGCCCGGCGGTCGGCGCCCGCCGGCAGCGCGGACGCGGCCGTGAGCGCCTGGTCGACCGCGGGGTCGCACTCCTGCGAGATGTTGAACGAGCCGGCGCACGCGAAGTCGCTGTAGAGGTACGCCGCGGGGTCGCCCGAGTCGAGCACGGTGGCGCGCGACAGGATGAAGGCGTCGAACTTCCCGGCCAGCGCGTCGGCCTCGATGTACTGGTACTCGCGCACGTCCTGCGTCACCCGGAAGCCGGCCGCCTCGAGCTGCTGCTCGAGCTGCACGGCGACCTCGGGGAGCTCGGCCCGATCGGTGAACGTGCCGAGGGTGATGGGCACGCCGTCGACCTTCGCGGGGGTCGCGCGGCCCGCGAGGGCGTCGCGGTAGGAGGCGCCGTCACGGAGGTCGGCGGCCCACGGGAGCGCCGGGCCGAGGAGCCCGGAAGCCTCGTCGGCGCGGCCCTCGTAGACGCTCGAGACGAGGGCGGCGCGGTCGACGGCGGCCTCGGCGGCGGCCCGCACGGCCGGATCCTGGAACGGGCCCGTCTTGGTGTTCAGGTACAGGGTGTTCGTGCGCGGCATGGGGACCTCGTGGATGAGCGCGGGATCCACCTGCGCGGCCTGGCCGACCGGGATCGCCTCGACCACGTCGGCGGTGCCCGTGCGGAGGGCGGCGGCGCGCGCGGTGCCGTCGGGCACGAAGCGCACGTCGATGCCGGGCGCCGCCGCGCGGCCGCCCCAGTAGTCGTCGAACCGGTCGAGCGTGGCCGACGAGGTGCCGTCGACCGCGGTGAGCCGGAACGGGCCCGTGCCGGTGCCGACGGGCGAGACGGTCCCGTCGGCCGCATACGCGGAGGCCGCGAGGATCGCCAGCTGCGGGCTGGAGAGGCGCTGCGGCAGGAGCGGGTCGGCGGTCGCGGTGCGGACGACGAGCCGGTCGCCGTCCGCGGTCGCGGTGAGGTCGACGCCGTCGAGGATTCGCGGCTTCGGGCTCGCCTTCGCCGCGGCCGTGAGGGAGGCCGCGGCCTGCGCGGCCGTCAGGGTCGTGCCGTCGTGGAAGGGCACGTCGGGGCGGATGGCGAAGGTCCAGGTGCGGTCGTCGACGCGCGTCCACGCGGTGGCGAGCTGCGGCTGGGCCTCGCCGAGGTCGTCGAGGGTCACGAGCGTCTCGGCCGTGCTCCAGCGCGACAGCTTGAAGGCGTCGTCGCTGAGGGGGGTGAGGCCCGAGCGCGGCGGCTGCAGCATCGCGAGGCGGATGCGGCCGTCGCCGCCCGCGGATCCGTCGGCGGAGGACCCGGGGCTCGCGGCGAAGCAGCCGCTGAGGGCGAGCGTCGAGGCGGCGGCGAGCGCGAGGAGGCCGACGGAGCGGGCGCGGCGGCGGGAGCGGGCGGAGCGGATGGAGCGGGGGCGGCTAGCGGGCATGGGGTCCTTCGGCGGGGATGCGCTGTGCATCGGCGGGGTGGTGCGGGATGGTCGGCGGAAGGGGGCGCTCGGGCCCGGGGGCGACGTCGGGCGAGGCGGGGGAGGCGGGGGTCGCCGGTGCCGTGGCGGACGCGACGGGGTTCGCCGGGGCGGCCGCGGCCGTGGCGCCGCGCGAGGCCACCGGCGCGCCCGCCGGCAGGAGCCGCGGCAGGCCGATCGCGGCCACGACGGGCAGCGCCGCGAGGATCCCCCAGGCCGCCGCGGGCGCGACGTCGAGCAGGGATCCGACCACGCCGCCGGCCACGAGCACGGCGACGCCGCCGCAGCTCGCGAGCAGGCCGTAGAAGGACGCGGTGGGGCGGCCCGCCGCGAACGACGGGACGAGCTCCATGGTCACCGGTCCCGCGGTCATGTGCCCGAGCGTGAGGCACACGACGAGCGCGGCGGCGGGCAGCAGCTCGGCCCCGGCGGGCGGCGGCACGAGCGATCCGAGGGCGAGCGCCGCGAACCCGGTCGCGGTGGTGCCGAAGCCGAGCGCGAGGGCACGGCCGGGCCCGAGCCGCTTCGCGAGGAGCGCGACGGGCCACTGCAGCGTGATGGTGAGGAGCGAGACGGCCAGGAAGGCGGATCCGACCGCCGCGGTGCCGGCGCCCGCCCGCGCGAGCTCGAGCGGCAGGCCGAGGTAGAGCTGGTTGTAGGCGACGAGGTCCACCGCGAAGAGCGCGGAGAACGCGAGGAAGCGGCGGTCGCGCACGGCCGCCCAGCGGTCGGGGCGCGGAGCGGGGGCGGCGTGCGGCCCGGTGCCGGCGACCGGGGCGGATCCCGTCGACCGGTCGGCCGTGCCCGCCGGCCGCGCCGCCTCCGTCGGGATCACGCACCAGAGCGCCACCCCCACCGCCGCGAACAGGCCCGCTCCCACGAGCACCGTGGTCGAGAAGCCGAACCCGAGGAGCGCGGCGCCCGCGAGCGGTCCCACGGCCGCGCCGACCTCGCCCACCAGCACGAGCGCCGCGAACAGCGACGGCCGTCCGGCGGATCGGCGGTCGCGCCCGCGCACGTCGGCGGCCGCGACGAGGCTCTGCAGCGCCGGGCTGAAGAAGGCGCCGCCGAACCCGGTGAGGATCGCGCCGGCGAGGAAGCCCGGCAGGTCCGCCGCGAGCGCGAGCCCGAGGTAGCCGGAGACGCGCACGACGCAGCCCGCGGCGATGAGCGTCCGCGGGCCGAAGCGGTCGGCGAGCATCCCGCCGAGGAGGAACAGGCCCTGCTGGCTGAAGGTGCGGGCGCCGAGCACGAGGCCGATCGCGAGGGCGCCGAGCCCCAGGTCGTCGCGCATCACCACGGCGAGGAAGGGGACGACGGCGTAGAAGCCGAGGTTGAAGACGAGCTGGCTGGAGAGCAGCACGGCGGCGTGGGGTGCGCCGACGCGGTGGGGCGCGGTCATGCGGTGAGCGCTCCCGGCAGCCGCGGGACGGCGTCGGCGAGCTCGCGCGTGGCCGGATGCGCGGGGGCGGCGAGGAGGCGCGCGGTCGGCCCCTCCTCCACGATGCGCCCGCCCGCGAGCACGACGCTCCGGCCGCACAGCCGGGCGACCGCGTCGAGGTCGTGCGACACGAGCACCAGCCCGATGCCCCGCTCCCGCACGAGGCCGTCGAGCAGCTCGATGATGCGGTCGCGCAGCGGCAGGTCGACGCCGCTCACGGGCTCGTCGGCGAGGAGGATCCCGGGAGAGGTCGCGATGGCCCGCGCGAGCGCGACGCGCTGGGCCTGCCCGCCGGAGAGCTCGGCGGGGCGCCGCCCGGCGAGCGACGCCGAGAGGCCCACGTCGTCGAGGGCGCGGGCGACGATCGCGGCGTGGTCGCCGGCCACGTCGAGGCGGCGGAGCGGCTCGCGGATCAGCTGCCGCACGGTCATGCGCGGCTCGAGGCTCGCGCCCGGATCCTGCGGCACGGCCTGCACGCGCCGCCGGTACCAGCGGAGGGCGGATGCGCGGCCGGGCAGCACCGGCCGGTCGCCGAGGGCGACGCGGCCCGCGGCGGGCGTCTCGAGCGCGAGGAGGACCCGCAGCAGCGTCGACTTGCCGGATCCGGACCGGCCCACCACGCCGACCGTCTCGCCGGGCGCGACGCGGAACGACACGTCGTCGAGGGCGGGGGCGGGCGCGGCGCCGCCGGATGCCCGGGCGGCGCGCGCGGCCCGGCGCGCGGCGGGGTCGCGCCGGGGCGGGTACCGCAGCGTGATCCCGGTGGCGGTCAGCGCGTCCGTCAGCGCGTCCGTCATCGCGCCGCCGCCGTGCCGAGCGCCGCCGCCGCGCCGAGCGGGGCTGCCACCGCGGAGCGCTCGGTCGTCGCCCGCGCATCGCCGAGCGGAGCGGCACCGGCGGGCGCCCGTCGGGAGGCGGCCGCCACGAGCGCGCGGCTGTAGGCGTGCCGCGGGCGCCGCACGAGGTCGCGCATCGTCGCGGCCTCGACCACACGCCCGGCCTCGAGCACGACCACCCGGTCGCACAGCGCCGCCGCCACGGCGAGGTCGTGCGTGATGAACAGGAGCGCCTGGCCGGTCGCGTCGAGGCGGCGGCGGATGACGTCGACCACCCGGGCCTGCGTCACCACGTCGAGCGCGGTGGTGGGCTCGTCGGCGAGGAGGAGGTCGGCCCCGCAGCAGAGCGCGAGGGCGAGGCACACGCGCTGGCGCTGGCCGCCCGAGAGCTCGGCGGCGAAGGCGGGGAGGGCCCCCGCGGGATCCTCCAGCCCCACCTCGTCGAGGAGGGCCAGGACCTCGCGGCGGGCGTCCGCGCGGGTGAGGAGCCCGGCGTCGGCGGCGGATCCGCGCGCCCGCGCCGCCCGCAGCGCCGCGACGAGCTGCGCGCCGACGGGGACGAGCGGGTTCAGCGCGGCGAGGGAGTCCTGCTGCACGGCGGCGACGCGGCCGAGGCGCTGGCGCGGCGACGCGGGCCGCATCGCACGGCCGCCGAGCTCGACGACGCCGTCGACCGCGGATCCGGAGGGCAGCGTCCCGAGCACGGCCTGCGCCGTGAGCGACTTGCCCGAGCCGGACGCGCCGACGAGCGCCACCCGCTCGCCCGCGCCGACGCGGAGGTCGACGTCGTGCACGAGCGGCGTGCGCCCGATCGAGATCGAGAGCGAGCGGACGTCGAGGGCGGGATGCACCGGGCCTCCGTCCAGGCGCCGTCGGACGTTCCGCGAGCGCTCCGTCCGACCCTACTGATACCCGTTCTCGATATCAAAACCGCGCGGACGGCAGGTCACGCCCCGCGGATCCCCCTCAGCAGCAGCGCTGTGGTCACCGCGGCCTCCGCCGCCTCGGCGCCCTTGTCCTCCTTCGAACCCGGGAGCCCGGCGCGGTCGATGCCCTGCTGCTCGTCGTCGAGCGTGAGCAGCCCGAAGCCGATCGGCTTGCCCGTGAGGAGCGAGGCCTGCGTGAGACCGGAGGTCGCCGCGTCGGAGACGTACTCGAAGTGCGGGGTGCCGCCGCGGATGATGACGCCGAGTGCGACGACCGCGTCGGCCCCCGCATCGAGCGCCGCGCGCGCGACCACGGGCAGCTCGAAGCTGCCGGGCACGCGGATCACGGTGGTGGTGACGCCCGCCGCGTCGAGCACGCGCTGCGTGCCCGCGAGGAGGCCCGCGCTGATCTCCTCGTGCCAGCGTCCGGCGACGACGGTGACCTCCAGGCCCGTCCCGTCGAGCGCGGTGGGGTCGATGTCGGGTGCTCCGTGTCCGCTCATGCGGTCTCCTCCTCGGGAGTGGTGGTGGTGGTCGCGGCCGGTGCGGCCGTGGTGGTGGTCAGGCCGGCGGGCGCCTCGGCGTCCGGGTAGGCGTCCGGGCCGATGTGCATGTCCGTGTCGAGCACCATGCGGTGCCCCATCCGGTCGCGCTTGGTCTCCAGGTAGCCGGCGTTCACGTCGTTGACGCCGACCACGAGCGGCACGCGCTCGGTCACGCGGACGCCGTGCGCCTCCAGCTGCCGCACCTTCTCGGGGTTGTTCGTGAGCAGGCGCACGTCCTCAATCCCCATGTCCTGCAGGATCGCCGACGCCGCGCCGTAGTCGCGCGCGTCCGCCGGGAGCCCGAGGGCCACGTTGGCGTCGAGGGTGTCGAGGCCGTCCTCCTGCAGCCGGTAGGCGCGCAGCTTGTTGACGAGGCCGATGCCGCGCCCCTCGTGCCCGCGCAGGTACACGACGATGCCGCCCGTGCGGGCGATCTCGTCGAGCGCCGCGTCGAGCTGCGGGCCGCACTCGCACTTCAGGGATCCGAGGGCCTCGCCCGTGAGGCACTCCGAGTGCACGCGCACGAGGGTGCCGTGCGCGGTCGGGTCGCCGGAGACGACCGCCACGTGGTCGGCGCCCGTGGTGCGGTCGCGGTAGGCGCGCAGCCGGAACGTGCCGTGCGTCGTGGGCACCGTGGTCTCGACCTCGAAGATCACGCGCGACGCCTCGGGGATCTCCACGGCCGGCTCGAGCGGCCGGTCGCAGTGGAACTCCTCCAGGTGCGCGACGAGCGCCTCGATCGTGACGACCAGCACGCCCTCGCGCTCGCCGAGGGCGAGGAGGCCCGGCAGGCGCATCATCTCGCCGTCGTCCTGCACGATCTCGCTGATGGCGCCGACGGGCGTGAGGCCCGCGAGCGTGAGCAGGTCGACCGCCGCCTCGGTGTGGCCGTCGCGCTCGCGCACGCCGCCGTCCACCGCCCGCAGCGGCAGGATGTGCCCCGGCCGGTGCAGGCTCGTCGGCACGCTGTCGAGGTCGGCCAGCACGCGCAGGGTGTGGGCGCGGTCGGACGCGCTGATGCCCGTGGAGAGCCGGTCGGCCGCGTCCACCGAGACCGTGTACGCGGTGCCGCGCGGATCCCGGTTGTCGGCCACCATGAGCGGCAGCTCCAGCCGGTCCGCGATCTCGTTGGTCATGGGCGCGCAGATGAAGCCCGAGGAGTGCTTCACGAGCCAGGCCACCCACTCGGGCGAGGCGGACTCGGCGGCGAGCAGCACGTCGCCCTCGTTCTCGCGGCCCTCGTCGTCGACGACGATCACGGGACGGCCGGCGCGCAGCTCCTGCAACGCGGCGGGGATGGAGGCGAGGCTCACGAGCGGTCCCCCTCGGTGGCGGCGGGGGTGGCGGCGGCGCGCGCGCCCAGCGCGAGCATCCGTTGCACGTGGCGCGCGAGCACGTCGGTCTCCAGGTTGACCTCGTCGCCCACCTCCAGCGCGCCGAGCGTCGTGGCCGTGAGCGTCTCGGGGATGAGCGACACCTCGAACCAGGCGTCGGCGTCCGGGGTGTCGGTGGGGCTGACCGCGCTCACGGTGAGGCTCACGCCCTGCACGGTGATGGATCCGCGGTCGACCACGAGCGGCGCGAGCTCGGCGGGCAGCGAGAAGCGGAGGATCCGCCATGCCTCGCCCGGCGTGATCGCGACGAGGCGCCCGGTGCCGTCGACGTGGCCCTGCACGATGTGGCCGCCGAGCCGGTCGCCCACGCGCGCGGCGCGCTCCAGGTTCACGCGGTCGCCCACGCCGAGGCGCCCGAGCGAGCTCATCACGAGCGTCTGCCGCATGACGTCGGCGGTGAAGCCCTCCGCCGTCTGCTCCACGACCGTGAGGCACACGCCGTCGACGCTGATGGAGTCGCCGTGCCGGGCGTCGGACACCGTGAGCGGCGCCTCCACCGTGATCCGGGCGGAGTCGCCCTCGGCGTCGAGCGCGAGGACGCGTCCGCGCTCCTCGATGATCCCTGTGAACATCACTGGCCTTCCGTGGTGGGTCGCGCGATCACGAGGAGGTCGTCCCCGAGCCGCGTCGTGCTGATGAGGGTGAGTCGGTGGGCGGCCGGCATGCTCTCGACGCCGAGGTCGCCGGTCGCGGTGCGCGGGCCGCCGAGGAGGACGGGCGCGAGGTAGGCGACCACCTCGTCCACGAGCCCGGCGGACACGAGCGCGGAGACGATCGTGGGGCCGCCCTCCACGAACACGTGCCGGATCCCGCGTCGGCCGATCTCCGCGATCGCCGCGGCGGGGTCGTGTCCGGCGATGCGGATGAGCCGCCGCGGGTGGCGGTGCACGGCCGCGTGGTCCGGGATCGCGCGGTCGCCGAGCACGACGGGCGCGGGCTGGTGCGGGTACGGGATCCCGTCGGGCCGTCGGGCGGTGAGCGCCGGGTCGTCGGCGAGCACGGTGCCGGTGCCCACGAGGATCGCGTCGGCCTCCGCGCGGCGGCGGTGCACGTCCTCCCGGGCGGCGGGTCCGGTGATCCAGCGGCTCGTGCCGTCGGCGGCGGCGATGCGGCCGTCGAGGCTGGACGCCCACTTCGCCGTGACGAACGGGCGGCCGAGCCGGGCGGATCCGAGCCACACCCGCAGGAACGCCGTCGCCTCCTCGGCGAGCACGCCGGGTACGACCTCGACGCCCGCGGCGCGCAGGCGAGCCGCGCCGCCGGACGACTCGGCGCCCGGGTCGGCGACCGCGTAGGCCACGCGCGCGACGCCCGCCTCGATCAGGGCGGCGGCGCACGGCCCGGTGCGGCCGGTGTGGTTGCACGGCTCGAGCGTGACGACCGCGGTGGCCCCGCGCGCCCCGCCCGCGGGCAGCCGCCGGAGCGCGTCGACCTCGGCGTGCGCGGATCCGGCGCCGCGGTGGCGTCCCTCGGCGATGACGCGGCCGCGGGCGTCGAGGATCACGCAGCCGACGCGCGGGTTCGGTCCCCAGGCGGGACCCTCGGCGGCGAGCTCGAGGCCGCGGCGCATCGCGCGCGCGAGCGCGGGATCGCTCACCGCCTGCGCGTGCGGCACCGCCTGGGCGTGCGGTGCCGTCGGGTCGTCGTGCATGGTGTCCTCGTCCGTGGACGGACTCCGGGCGCGGTCGACGGACCTCGACGCCGGCAGTGTCGCTGGCGCCGCGTGCTGCCTCCCATCCGGACTCTCACCGTCGGTCCCGGATTCCCACCGGATCGGCGGACGAGGCTCCCGGGGACCCGGTCGCGCATCGTCCGTTCGCGGACTGTCACCGCCGGCTCGGATTTCCACCGACCCCGGAGCACGTGTATCCCTCGAGATTAGCCCACGGGGCGGGGAGGACCGCCGCCGATGACGGGATGCGTCGCGGAGCGGCTGTGCGGCGCGGGTGCGGGAGGGCGTCAGGCGCCGGCCAGCGCGTCCACGGCGTCGGCGAGCTGCCCGAGCGCGGTGATGCGCACGATGCCCGCGCGCTCCGCCCGCTCCTGGTCCTCCGGCGACACGTCGGGCCAGCCGCGCTCGGGGTCGCCCGCGGGGTCGCGCGCCGGATCCGTCGTGCCCGCGTCGGGGTCGAGCCAGACGGCGCCCGCGAGGCCCGCGTCGGCCGCGCCGAGCGCATCGGTGCGGAGCCGGTCGCCCACCATGACGACCTCGGCCGGATCCACGCCCGCCTCCTCGCACGCGAGCAGGAAGATGCGCGGATCCGGCTTCGTGAAGCCCAGGTCGCCCGAGCAGACGACGGGGGAGAGGCGGTCGGTGAGCCCGGCCGCGGCGATCTTCGGCTCCTGCTGGCTGCGCTCGCCGTTGGTCACGACGCCGAAGCGCACGCCCGGGTGCCGTCGCGCGATCTCGTCGAGCGCCTCGTGCGCGCCCGGGAGCGCCCGCCACGACGCCTCGTAGCCGGCGAGGTATCCGCCGAACCAGGCGTCCGTCGCGGCGTCGTCCTCCGCGAGGGCGTCGGCGTCAGCTGATCCGCGCGCGGCGAGGAACCCGCGCACGCGCGCCCGCCGCTGGCCCTGGTAGTCGAGCTCACCCGCGAGGTACCGGTGGTAGTGCTCCTCCTCGAGCGCGACCCAGAGCGCCACCGCCTCGTCGACCGCGACGGCGTCGGACGCGTCCAGCAGCCCCCGCGCGGCGAGGTGCGCGGCGATCCCGTCCGCCACGGCGCCGCGGTGGTCCACCAGCGTGTCGTCGAGGTCGAGCAGGACCAGCCGCAGGGTCATCGGGCGCGCCGCACCAGGCCGACGGCGTCGTAGACCCGGCTGAGCATCGCGTCCGCCCGCTCCTCGGCGCGCGCCGCGTTGCCGGCGAGCACGCGGTCGAGCTCCGCCGGGTCGTCCAGCAGCTCCAGCGTCCGGGCGCGGATCGGCTCGAAGACGCCCGTGACGACCTCGGCCACGTCCTTCTTCAGGTCGCCGTAGCCGCGGCCCGCGTAGCGCTCCTCGAGCGCCGCCACGGCCGTGCCCTCGAACGCCGACAGGATCGTCAGCAGGTTGGAGACGCCGGGCTTCTCGCCGCGGTCGAAGCGGATCTCGCGGCCCGTGTCGGTGACGGCCGAGCGGATCTTCTTGGCGGTCTTCGCGGGCTCGTCCAACATCCACACCACGCCCGCGTCGCTGGCGGACGACTTGCTCATCTTCGACGTCGGATCCTGCAGGTCGTAGATGCGGGCCGTGTCCTTCTGGATCATGGGCTCCGGGATCCGGAAGACGTCGCCGAACCGCCCGTTGAAGCGCTTCGCGAGGTCGCGGGTGAGCTCCACGTGCTGCTTCTGGTCGTCGCCGACGGGCACGACCTCGGTGCCGTAGAGCAGGATGTCGGCCGCCATGAGCGTCGGGTACGCGAACAGGCCGAGGGTCGTCGCGTCGGCGCCCTGCTTCTGCGACTTGTCCTTGAACTGGGTCATGCGGCTGGCCTCGCCGAAGCCGGTGAGCGTGTTGAGGATCCACGCCAGCTCGGTGTGCGCCGACACGTGCGATTGCACGAAGAGCGTCGAGACGGCCGGGTCGATGCCCGCCGCGATGTACTGCGCCGCCGTGCGCCGGGTGCTCGCGCGGAGCGCCGCGGGCTCCTGCGGGACGGTGATGGCGTGCAGGTCGACGACGCAGAACACGGCGTCGTGCGTGGTCTGCAGCTCCTTCCACTGGAGGAGCGCGCCGATGTAGTTGCCGATCTGCAGCGAGTCGGCGGACGGCTGCATGCCGGAGAAGAGGACGGGACGAGCGGTCATGGCGATGCCTTCGTTCGGGGAGCGCGAGGCGCTCGGGGCGCCGGATGCGGCGCGAGAGGGGAGGGGGATCAGATGGCGTAGTCGACGACGACGGGCGTGTGGTCCGACCATCGCTGGTCGTACGCCTCGGCGCGGTCGACCGCGTAGCCGGTGACCTTCGCGGCGAGGGCCGGGGTCGCGAGCTGGTAGTCGATGCGCCAGCCGGTGTCGTTGTCGAACGCCTTGCCGCGCCAGCTCCACCACGTGTAGGGGCCGTCGACCTCGCCGGCCTGCTGGCGGCCCACGTCGACCCAGCCGAGGCCGGGGCCGGTGGATCCGTCGACGCCCTGGACCTCCTCGCCGGCGGGCCCCAGGATCCGGTCGAGGTAGCCCCGCTCGCGCGGCAGGAACCCGGCGCGCTTCACGTTGCCCTTCCAGTTGCGGATGTCGAGCTCGCGGTGGCCGACGTTGAGGTCGCCCACGACGACGGCGAGCTCGGAGTGCCGCGCGATCTCGGGCAGGCGCCGCTCCATCCCGTCGAGGAACCTCCACTTCTCGTCCTGCTTCGGGGTGCCGACCTCGCCGGAGTGCACGTAGGCGCTCACGACCGTGACGATCGTGCCGTCCACGTCGTAGTCGGCCTCGAGCCAGCGGCCCGCGCTGTCGAAGTCCTCCTCGCCGATCGCGACGCGGTGGATCTCCGCGCGGCGGCGGCTCGCGATGGCGACGCCCGCGCGGCCCTTGGCGGTCGCGGCGTCGTGCAGCACGTTCCACTCGGGGCCGAGGAGGCCCTCGATGTCGCTCGTCTCGGCGCGGACCTCCTGGATGGCCAGGATGTCGACGTCGCGCGTGGCGAGCCAGTCGCCCATGCCCTTGCGGAACGCGGCCCGGATGCCGTTCGTGTTGATGGACGCGACGCGGAGGTTCGAGGGCATGGTCTCGATCCTAACGGCGGTGCTCGCCGCGCAGCCGGAGCAGGACCCGTCGCAGCCCGCGCGACCGGGCGTACCGCTCCCGGGCCCGTTCGCGCTCCTCCTCCTCGAGGATCCGGCGGGCCGCGTCGAGCTCCGCGAGCCGCTCCTCCTCCAGCTGCTCGGGCGTGAGGTCGCGCGCGTCGATGCCCTTGTCGGCCATGCCCACGGCGATCCACGACGCGCAGATCAGGATGACCTGGCAGATCAGGTTGAACCAGATCAGCAGGCCGATGATCACCGCGAACGACGCGAGCAGCGGGTTCCGGCTCGCCCCGCCGAGGAGCGCCGTGCCGAGCACCTTGAGGACGCCCATGGCGACGCCGCCGAGGAGCGCGCCCTGCAGGAGCTGCGGTCGCGGGATCCGGACGCCCGAGAGGATCCGGTAGGCGCCCGCCAGCACGGCCGTGTCGAGCGCGAGCACGAGCGCGAGGCCCACGGTGCGGCCGACGACGATCGCGAGCAGCGAGTCCTCGCGCACCTGCACGAGGCCGAAGACGAAGCCCAGGAGGCCCGTGCTCACGACCGACAGGGCGGCCGAGAGCAGCATCGCGAGCGCGAACACCAGGGCGAGCCCCAGGTCCTTCACCTTGAGGAGCAGGAAGAACGTGGTGGGCGGCGGCAGCTGGAAGATGCGGCGCACGGAGTCGCGCGTCGAGGCCAGCCAGCCGAGCGCGGTGACCAGTAGGCCGATGGAGCCGATGATCCCCGTCGTCCGCACCGCATCGGACGCGAGCAGCGCCTCCGGGTCCTTGATCGCCCCGCCCGGGCCGAACAACCCGGGCACCGCGCCCTGGATGAGCGTGAGCAGCGACTCGAGCAGCGCCGGGTTGCCCGCCAGCACGGATCCCGCGACCGAGAAGCCGACCGCGAGGGCCGCGAACACCGCGAAGACCGCCTGGTACGACATGCCGGCGGCGAGGATCGGCCCGCCCGCGGCCCCGTAGGCGAGGAACACCCGCACGGGCTTGAGCTCCATGACCCGGGCGATCAGTGCGGGGATGCCGGTGGGGGCCGGTCCGTCGGCGGACGGCGTCGCCCCCGTCGCGGGGGAGCCGGGTGCGGGGCGCTCGGGCCGTCCGCGGCCGTCGGGGGCGGTCATGCCCCGAGGATACGGGCCGCCGGGCCCCTGATAGCGTGGACGGGCCGTTCCGGCAGCCCCACCGGACAGCCCACCCGCGCACGGCGTCCGTGCGCGCGGCCGCACCCGAGCGAGGAGTCCCCGTGCGCATCACCGGTATCGGAGTCGGACATGGAGTGGCCGTCGGGTCCGTGATGCGGATGCCCGACCCGCTCCCCGAGCCCACCACGGATCCCTTCACGGGCGACGCCGCGGCCGAGGTCGCCCGGGTCTCGGAGGCGCTCGCCGCCACGGCCGACGACCTCGCGGAGCGGGGTGCCCGCGCCGGCGGCGACGCGAAGGACGTGCTCGACGCCCAGTCGCTCATGGCGCGCGACCCCGCGCTCCTCGACTCGGTCGGCCACCTCGTCGGTCAGGGCCGCTCCGGTGAGCGCGCCGTGTTCGAGGCGTTCGCCACCTTCCAGGAGCTCCTCACGGGCATGGGCGGCTACATGGCCGAGCGCGCGGCCGACCTCGCGGACGTCGCCCAGCGCGTCATCGCCCGGCTCCGCGGGGTGCCCGCGCCCGGCATCCCCACGGCCGACGCGCCCTTCGTGCTCGTCGCGCGCGACCTCGCGCCCGCCGACACCGCGCTCCTCGATCTCGACCGCGTGCTCGCCCTCGTCACCACGGACGGCGGCCCCACCAGCCACACCGCGATCCTCGCCCGCAGCCGCTCCATCCCCGCCATCGTCGGGGCGAGGGGAGCGGCCGACCTCGCGGAGGGCGACGAGGTCGTCGTCGACGCGGCCGCGGGCGTCGTGATCGCGCACCCGGACGCCGCCCTGCGCCAGGACGCCCTCGACCGGATCCGCGCCCGCGAGGAGGCCCTCGCCGCGCCCCTCACCGACGGCGCGCTGGCCGACGGCACGCCCGTCCCGCTCCTCGCCAACCTCGGATCCCCGGCCGAGGCGGCGCGCGCCGTCGAGCTCGGCGCCGAGGGCGTCGGCCTCTTCCGCACCGAGTTCCTGTTCCTCGACGCCGCCGAGGCGCCGTCCGTCGCGGAGCAGACCGTGCAGTACACGGCCCTCCTCGCGGCCTTCCCCGGCCGCAAGGTCGTCGTCCGCGCGCTCGACGCCGGCGCCGACAAGCCGCTCGCGTTCCTCACCGGCGCGCACGAGGAGAACCCCGCGCTCGGCCTCCGCGGCCTCCGCGCCCTGCGCGCCGCCCCCGAGATCCTCCGCGACCAGCTCACGGCCCTCGCCGCCGCGGACGCCGCCACCGACGCCGACCTCTGGGTCATGGCGCCCATGGTCGCCGACGCCGAGGAGGCCGCCTGGTTCGTCGACCTCGGCCGGGAGCTGGGCCTCCGTACCGTCGGCGTCATGGCCGAGGTGCCGTCGCTCGCGCTCCTCGCCGACCAGGTCGTCGAGGTCACCGACTTCGTCAGCGTCGGCACCAACGACCTCACGCAGTACACGATGGCCGCCGACCGGATGCTCGGCTCCGTCGCGTCCTACCAGGACCCGTGGCACCCGGCCGTCCTCCGCCTCGTACGCGCGCTGGGCGACGCGGGCCGGGCGTCCGGCACGCCCGTCGGCATCTGCGGCGAGGCGGCGGCGGATCCGCTCCTCGCCGTCGTCCTCGTGGGCCTCGGCGCGACGAGCCTCTCGATGACCCCGGCCGCCCTCGCGGACGTCCGCCTCGAGCTCGGCCGCCGCACCCTCGACGACGCCCGCTCGGCCGCCGAGGCCGTGCTCACCACGCGCACGGCCACGGAGGCGCGCGCCGCCGCCGAGCGGATCCTCGCCGACCGCTGATCGGCGGCCCGGGCGACGCGCACCCGGACACGACGACGGCCCCGCCGCTCCGAGGAGCGGCGGGGCCGTGCGCGTGCGGGGGAGCGGCGGCGCTACGCCTTGCCGCGCATGATCGCCTGCTTGACCTCGGCGATCGCCTGCGTCACCTGGATGCCGCGCGGGCACGCCTCGGAGCAGTTGAAGGTCGTGCGGCAGCGCCACACGCCCTCCTTGTCGTTGAGGATGTCGAGGCGCACGTTCGACTCGTCGCGCGAGTCGAAGATGAAGCGGTGCGCGTTGACGATGGCGGCCGGGCCGAAGTACTGGCCGTCGGTCCAGAACACGGGGCACGACGACGTGCACGCGGCGCACAGGATGCACTTGGTGGTGTCGTCGAAGCGGGCGCGCTCGGCGGCGGACTGGATCCGCTCCTTGCCCTTCTCCGGCTTCGTGTTGGAGATGAGGAAGGGCTGCACGTCGCGGAACGACTCGAAGAACGGCTCCATGTCGACGACGAGGTCCTTCTCCAGCGGCAGGCCCTTGATGGCCTCCACGTAGATGGGCTGGTCGATGTCGAGGTCCTTGATGAGCGTCTTGCAGGCCAGACGGTTGCGCCCGTTGATGCGCATCGCGTCGGATCCGCACACGCCGTGCGCGCAGGAGCGGCGGAAGGTCAGCGACCCGTCCTGCTCCCACTTGATCTTGTGCAGCGCGTCGAGGACGCGATCGGTCGGGTACACCTCGACGTCGAAGTCCTCCCACCTCGGCTCCGCGTCCTGGCCGGGGATGAAGCGGCGGATGATGAGGGTCACCGTGAAGGTGGGGATGGCCGAGGCCTCTCCGGCGGGGGGTGCGTCCAGGGTTGCGGTGCTCACGGGTGCGTTCCTATTCCGTAGGTGGTGCGGTGACGTGCGGCGGCGCTGACCCGAGGGGTCAGTACTTCCGCTCCATCGGCTGGTAGTTCGTGATGACCACGGGCTTGGTGCTCAGCTTGATGTGGTCGCCGGCGTCGGTGCTGTGCGCGTCGCCGGTGAGGTACGCCATGGTGTGGACCATGTAGTTCTCGTCGTCCCGCTTGGGGAAGTCCTCGCGGAAGTGGCCGCCGCGGCTCTCCTTGCGGTACATCGCCGAGTACACGACGACCTCCGCGAGGTCGAGCAGGAAGCCGAGCTCGATGGCCTCGAGCAGGTCGGTGTTGAAGCGCTGGCCCTTGTCCTGCACCTGGATGTTCGTGTACCGCTCGCGCAGGTCGGCGATCACCTTGGTGACCTCGATCAGCGTGTCCTCGGTGCGGAACACCTGGGCGTTGCGGTCCATCGACTCCTGCAGCTCGCGACGGAGCGTCGAGATGCGCTCGGTGCCGTTGGAGTTCCGCGCGCCCTCGACGAGGCCCTTCACGAAGTCGGCCGCGTCGGCGGGCAGCGGCGTGAAGTCGACCGTCTTCACGTACTCGGCCGCGTAGTTGCCCGCGCGCTTGCCGAACACGTTGATGTCGAGGAGCGAGTTGGTGCCGAGGCGGTTGGATCCGTGGACCGACACGCACGCGCACTCGCCGGCCGCGTAGAGGCCGGGCACCACGGTCGTGTTGTCCGAGAGGACCTCGGCCTTGATGTTCGTGGGGATGCCGCCCATCGCGTAGTGCGCGGTGGGGAGCACGGGCACGGGCTCCGTGTAGGGCTCGACTCCCAGGTACGTGCGCGCGAACTCGGTGATGTCCGGGAGCTTCGCGTCGATGACGGCGGGCTCGAGGTGCGTGATGTCGAGGTAGACGTAGTCCTTGTTCGGGCCCGCGCCGCGCCCCTCGCGGATCTCCGTGGCCATGCACCGGGCGACGATGTCGCGGGGCGCGAGGTCCTTGATGGTGGGGGCGTAGCGCTCCATGAAGCGCTCGCCCTCGCTGTTGCGGAGGATCGCGCCCTCGCCGCGCGCCGCCTCCGACAGGAGGATGCCGAGGCCCGCGAGGCCGGTCGGGTGGAACTGGAAGAACTCCATGTCCTCGAGCGGCAGGCCCTTGCGCCAGATGATCCCGACGCCGTCGCCCGTGAGGGTGTGCGCGTTCGAGGTGGTCTTGTAGATCTTGCCGAAGCCGCCCGTGGCGAAGATGACGGCCTTCGACTGGAAGACGTGGATCTCGCCGGTCGAGAGCTCGAGCGCCACGACGCCCGCGGGCTGCTCCTTGCCGTCGACCTCGGCCATGACGAGGTCGAGCACGTAGAACTCGTTGAAGAAGTTGATGCCGAACTTGACGCAGTTCTGGTACAGCGTCTGCAGGATCATGTGGCCCGTGCGGTCGGCCGCGTAGCAGGAGCGGCGCACCGGGCTCTTGCCGTGGTCGGCCGTGTGGCCGCCGAAGCGCCGCTGGTCGATCTTGCCGTCGGGCGTGCGGTTGAAGGGGAGGCCCATGTTCTCGAGGTCGATGACCGCGTCGATGGCCTCCTTGGCGAGGATCTCCGCCGCGTCCTGGTCGACGAGGTAGTCGCCGCCCTTGACGGTGTCGAAGGTGTGCCACTCCCAGCTGT
This sequence comes from Clavibacter sp. CT19, assembly GCF_027858075.1. Classification (NCBI taxonomy): domain Bacteria; kingdom Bacillati; phylum Actinomycetota; class Actinomycetes; order Micrococcales; family Microbacteriaceae; genus Clavibacter; species Clavibacter sp. CT19. The sequence continues at coordinate 120,603 of NZ_JAQHYR010000001.1, forward strand.
CCTCCTCGACGTTCGCCAGCGCCGCGGCCATGCCGCCCTGCGCCGCGCCCGTGTGCGAGCGGGTGGGGTAGAGCTTCGAGATGACGGCCGTGTTCGCCTGCGGTCCCGCCTCGATCGCCGCGCGCATGCCGGCGCCGCCCGCACCCACGATCACGATGTCGAACTGGTGGTAGTGGACGCCGTCCACGATGGTGCTCGTGGAGGGCTCGGAACCGGGGGTCGCGGTCTCAGTGGTCACAGGACTCTTTCTCGAGGCGGATGGGCGGCGGGGATCAGATGTCGCCGCAGAAGGAGGGCAGGAGGTCCGCGGGCTGGCCGGCGGGGCACGGGTCGAACGTGAAGACCACGAGCGTGCCGAGCACGATGAGGACCACCGTGGACGCGACGAGCGCGCCCTTGAGGATCGTCCGGGTGCGGGGCGACGCGGCGTAGTCGTTGACGAGCGTGCGCATGCCGTTGGCGCCGTGGATGACCGCGAGCCAGAGCAGCGCGATGTCCCACACCTTCCAGAACGGGTCCGACAGCTTGCCGCCGACGAACGCGAAGTCGATGGCCTTGATGCCCTCGCCGTTGATGAGGTTGACGTAGAGGTGGCCGAAGATGAGCACGACGAGCACGACGCCTGAGGCGCGCATGTACATCCAGCCCCACTTCTCCCAGTTGATCCCGCCCTGGGGGCGCGGACGCGGCTGGCGCGGACGCTCGATGCTCACCTGCTGTGCGATGTCGCTCATGATCAGATCCATCCCGCTTCGCTGAACACGTTCATGAGGTGGCGCGGCACGAAGCCGGCCATGAGCACGACCCACAGGCCGATGACCACGTAGAACATGAGGCGCTGGTGCTTGGCGCCGAAGCGCCAGAAGTCGATGAGGATGATCCGCAGCCCGTTGAGCGCGTGGAACCCGATCGCGCCGACGAGGGCGACCTCGCCGATGCCCATGACGGGGTTCTTGTACGTGCCGATGACCGCGTTGTACGCCTCGGGGCTGACCCGGATGAGGCTCGTGTCGAGCACGTGCACGAGGAGGAAGAAGAAGATGGACACGCCGGTGATGCGGTGCAGCACCCACGACCACATGCCCTCGCGGCCCCGGTACAGCGTCCCGGCGGGGACCTTCGGTGCGCGTGAGCTCTGCGGTGCCCGGGTTCCTGCCGTCTTGATGGACACGGAACGACCCTCCCTGATGCTGGTGCTCCGTGGGCGGAGCCCCTTCCGCGCCGTCTTTGCGCGTCCTGACGAGTCTACGGCCGGTCCCGGGCGGTCGCCCGTTAGGGGACCCTAAGCGGCGAGGGCGACCCGCTGCCCGGGCGGTGGTGTCAGGCGCCGACGGGCACGGCGTCGGGCGCCGTCGGATCCACCGAGGCGAGCGACGACCGGCGCGCGGAGACGGCGCGGCCGTAGTGGCCGATCAGCTCGTCGCCGATGGTGGCCCACGAGCGGCCGAGGACCGCGCGGCGGCCGGCCTCGCCCATGCGGAGGCGCATCGGCTCGCTGGCGGTCAGCTCGGCGACCAGCCGCCGCAGGTCCGCGTCCCTCGGGGACGCCGGGTCGAAGAGGAACCCGTCGGTGCCGTGGGCGACGAGGTCGATGGGCCCGCCCGCGTGCGGGGCGACGACCGGGAGGCCGGAGGCGTGCGCCTCCTGCACCGTCTGCCCGAACGTCTCCTCGGTGCCCGTGTGCACGAACACGTCCATCGCGGCGTACGCGGCGGCGAGCTCGCGTCCTCCCACCCGCCCGAGCCACGTGACGGGCATGCCCGCGAGGGCGCGTCGGGCGGAGGCCTGGCTCGGGCCGTCGCCCGCGATGAGGAAGCGGACGCCGGGCAGCCCGCGGAGCGCCTGCAGGCGTTCGAGCTGCTTCTCGGGGGCGATCCGTCCCACGTAGCCGACGACGGTCTCGCCGTCCGGGGCGACCCGGCGGCGGAGCGCGACCGCGTCCCCCATCGCCCGGTTGCGCGGGTGGTAGCGGTCGAGGTCCACGCCGCGGCCCCAGCGCGCGACGCGCTCGACGCCCGCGGCGGCGAGGTCGGCGGCGGCGGCGCTCGACGGCGCGAGCGTCAGGTCGGCGCCCTGGTGGATCCACCGCACCAGCCGCCACACGTACGGCGCCGTCGCGGCGAGGCCGTTGCGCCGCGCGTAGCCGGCGACGTCGGTCTGGAACACGGCCACCGACGGGGTGTCGATGCGGGTCGCCGCGGCGATGGCCTGCGCGCCCAGGAAGAGGGGGGAGGCCGCGTGCAGCACGTCCGGCGCGAAGTCCGTCAGGAGGCGCAGCACCTGGGGGTTCGGGATCCCGACGGGGAACTGCCGGTAGGCGATGGCGGGCACGCCGTGCACCCGGAAGCCCGCGAACTCCGCGGGCGCCCCGGCGTCGGGGGCGATGACGAGCACCTCGTGCCCGCGGTCCCGCAGGTGCTCGAGGACACGGCAGACGCTCGTGGTGACGCCGTTGACGGTGGGGAGGAAGCTCTCGCTGACGACGGCTACGCGCATGCCGCCGACGCTAGGCACCGGCGCCCAATACGGCCCCGCGGCGTCGTGAACGCGCCCTTGCCGGCGCGTGAACTCGGCGCATCCAGCGGGCTCCGGGCCCTCTACTAGGGTGGGCCCATGGCCGAGCAGACGAGCGCGATCTCCCGTTTCTACAGCGTCATCCCCGCTGGGGGAGTGGGCTCCCGGCTCTGGCCCCTGTCGCGCGCCGACGCCCCGAAGTTCCTGCACGACCTCACCGGATCCGGCCGCACGCTCCTCCGCGACACGTGGGAGCGCCTCGCCCCGCTGTCCGGCGAGGACCGGATCATGGTCGTCACCGGCCGCGCCCACCGCGCCGCCGTCGAGGCCCAGCTGCCCGAGCTCGCCGACCTCAACGTCGTGCTGGAGAGCGAGGGCCGGGACAGCACCGCGGCCATCGCGCTCGCCGCCGCCATCCTCGAGCGCCGGGAGCCGGGCGTCATCATCGGCTCATTCGCCGCCGACCACGTCATCGCCGACCCCGACCGCTTCCGCGACACCGTGCGCGAGGCCGTCATCGCGGCGGACGCCGGCTACATCACCACCATCGGCATCACGCCCACCGAGCCCGCCACGGGGTTCGGCTACATCCACACGGGCAAGGCGCTCAGCATCGCGGAGGCGCCGCACGCCCTCGAGGTCGCCTCGTTCGTGGAGAAGCCCAGCATCGGGGTCGCCCGCGGCTACGTGAAGGGCGGCACGCACCTCTGGAACGCGGGCATGTTCATCGCGCGCGCGGACCGCCTGCTCGAGGAGCTCGGCCGCACGGAGCCGGAGCTGCTGAAGGGCGTGCTCGAGCTGGCCGAGGCGTGGGATACCGCCGACCGCGGCCTCGTCGTCGACCGCGTCTGGCCCAACCTCAAGAAGATCGCCATCGACTACGCGGTCGCCGAGCCCGCGGCCGCGCGCGGTGCCCTCGCCGTGATCCCCGGCCGCTTCGCCTGGGACGACGTCGGCGACTTCGCGTCCGTGGCCAAGATGCACTCGAACGGGCGGAAGTCCGACCTCGTGATCCTCGGCGAGGACGCGCGCGTCCTGTCCGACGCGTCGAGCGGCATCGTGGTGGCGAACAGCAAGCGCGTGATCAGCCTCATCGGCGTGCGCGACATCGTGGTCGTCGACACCCCGGACGCGCTCCTCGTCACCACGAAGGAGAACGCGCAGCGGGTCAAGAGCGTGGTGGACGCGCTCAAGCTCAGCGGCGGGACGGACGTCCTGTAACGAACGGGTAACGAACCCCTCCGGGGGTTTCCGGCGGCCGAGAGGCCCGAGAGCCGCGCCGTTAGATTCCGGGGATGCCCCGCATCCGCCGCCTCGCGCGCGCCGCCTCCCTGTCCATCGCCTTCCTCTCCGCCGCGGTCCTCGCCGGATGCGGCGCGGCCCCCGAGCCCGGCGCCGCCTCGGCTGCCGCGAGCGGGTACTGCGCCCGGATGGTCACGAACTCGGGCGGCCTCCAGGACCGCTCCTTCAACCAGTCGAGCTGGGAGGGTCTGCAGCGCGCCGAGCAGGAGCTCGGGATCCAGGCCGACGTGCTCGTGTCGACGTCCGAGACCGACCTGGCGCCGAACGTCCAGCAGGCCGTCGGCACAGGGTGCGGCTTCGTGCTCACCGTCGGCTACGAGCTGGCCGAGGCGACCACGGCGGCGGCGGCCCAGAACCCCGACGTGCACTTCTCGATCGTCGACGAGGTCGTCGACGCCCCCAACGTGAAGCCGCTCGTCTTCGACACCGCTCAGGCCTCCTACCTCGCGGGCTACCTCGCGGCGGGCGTCAGCCAGACGGGCAAGGTCGGCACCTTCGGCGGCGGCAACCAGCCGCCCGTCACCCTCTTCATGGACGGCTTCGTCGACGGCGTCGCCGCCTACAACCAGGCCCACGGCACGAGCGTCCAGGCGCTCGGCTGGGACGCGGCGGCGCAGGACGGCACCTTCACGGGCGACTTCGAGGACGTGTCGAAGGGCCAGACCACCACGCAGAACCTGCTCGACCAGGGCGCGGACGTCATCATGCCGGTCGCCGGGCAGGTGGGGGAGGGTGCCGCGTCGGCGATCCTCGCGCACGGCAGCGGCAAGCTGATCTGGGTCGACAACGACGGCTACGACACGCTTCCCGCCGAGTACCGGCCGCTCCTGCTCACGAGCGTGCTCAAGGACACCGGACAGGCCGTGGTCGACATCGTGGGGGACGACCAGAAGGGGTCCTTCTCCTCGGAGCCGTACGTCGGGACGCTCGCGAACGGCGGCGTGGGCCTCGCGGGGTACCACGACCTCGCCGCCTCGGTGCCGGCCGGGCTGCAGTCGGAGCTCGACGCGCTGAAGGCCCGGATCGTGTCCGGCGAGGTCGAGGTGCGGTCCGTCTCGACGCCATAGCAGGACCCGTGTTGCCGCGGTGTTTCGGGGCCGTCGCGAGTGGATAACGCTTGCACCCCCGGTCCCGATCCGGGCGCCAGGAGCATTCCCGCGCATGGGTAACATGAACGCACATCGCCCGGGGGACCCGGGCTGCACCTGGAGGCCACAGTGACCATCACCACCCGAAAGGCCGCCCTCGGCGGTCTCGCCGCCGTCGGCATCACCGCGATCCTCGCGGGCTGCGGCGCCGCCCCCGAGTCGACCGCGGGAGGCACGGGCGCCGCCGCGAAGAGCGACCTGCGCACCTGCATGGTCTCCGACTCCGGCGGCTTCGACGACAAGTCGTTCAACCAGCTCGGCTACGAGGGCCTCAACAAGGCAGCGGATGACCTCGGGCTCGTCAAGCCGAACGCCGTCGAGTCGGCCGCGGAGACCGACTTCGCGCCGAACCTCACCAACCTCGCCGACCAGGGCTGCGGCCTGATCGTCACCGTCGGCTACCTCCTGGCGGACGCCACCAAGGAGGCGGCGGCGTCCAACACCGACATCGAGTACGCGATCATCGACGACGCGACCATCGACGCCCCGAACGTGAAGCCCATCACGTTCAACACGAGCGAGGCCGCGTTCCTCGCGGGCTACGCGGCGGCGGCCTACTCGAAGACCGGCACGGTCGGCACCTTCGGCGGACTGCAGATCCCTACCGTCACCATCTTCATGGACGGCTTCGTCGACGGCGTGAAGTACTACAACGAGCAGAAGGGCAAGGACGTCAAGGCCATCGGCTGGGACGTCGCCAGCCAGACCGGCTCGTTCACCGGCGGGTTCGAGGCGAACCCCGCCGCGAAGACCAGCGCGCAGACGCTCATCGACCAGGGCGCGGACGTCATCATGCCCGTCGGCGGCCCGATCTTCCTCAGCGCGGGGCAGGCGATCCGCGACTCCGGGGACAAGAAGGTCGTCATGGTGGGCGTCGACTCCGACGCGTACGAGAGCGCGCCCGACCTCAAGGACCTCTTCCTCACCTCGGTGCTCAAGGGCATCGACGCGGGCGTCGAGGACGTCGTGAAGACGGCGGCGGACGGGAAGTTCGACGCGACCCCGTACGTCGGCACCCTCGAGAACGGCGGCGTCGACATCGCCCCGTTCCACGACTACGAGTCCGAGGTCCCGTCGGAGCTGTCCGGCGAGATCGAGAAGATCAAGGCCGGCATCATCGACGGCTCGATCTCGGTCGAGTCGCCCTCGTCGCTGACGAAGTAGCATCGAACGCACCGCGGGGGGATCGGCAGGCGCCGGTCCCCCCGTCGCGTGTCCACCCGACCCACCGAACGGATTGATCCGATGAAGCTCGAACTGCGGGGCATCACCAAGCGCTTCGGCGCCCTGGTCGCCAACGACCACATCGACCTGGTGGTCCAGCCCGGGGAGATCCACTGCCTCCTCGGCGAGAACGGCGCCGGCAAGTCCACGCTGATGAACGTGCTCTACGGCCTGTACCAGGCGGAGGAGGGCGACATCCTCCTCGACGATCGCGTCGCCCGCTTCGCCGGACCCGGCGATGCGATGGCCGCCGGCATCGGCATGGTGCACCAGCACTTCATGCTCATCCCCGTGTTCACGGTCGCGGAGAACGTCATGCTCGGCCACGAGGAGACGAAGGCCGGCGGCCGGCTCGACCTGGCCGCGGCCCGCGCGAAGGTGCGCGAGATCTCGGCCCGGTTCGGCTTCGACGTGGATCCCGACGCCCTCGTCGACGACCTGCCGGTGGGGGTGCAGCAGCGCGTCGAGATCATCAAGGCGCTGTCGCGCGACGCGAAGGTGCTCGTGTTCGACGAGCCGACGGCCGTGCTCACGCCGCAGGAGACCGACGAGCTCATGGTCATCATGAAGCAGCTGCGGGACGCGGGCACGGGCATCGTCTTCATCACCCACAAGCTGCGCGAGGTGCGCGAGGTCGCGGACCGCATCACGGTCATCCGGCTCGGGAAGGTGGTCGGCGAGGCCGAGCCCACCGCGAGCAACGCCGAGCTCGCCGCCCTGATGGTCGGCCGGAGCGTGTCGCTCACGGTCGCGAAGGAGCCGGCGTCGCCCGGCGACGCGGCCCTCGTCGTGCGCGACCTGACGGTCGTCGACGCCGCGGGCCAGGTCGTCGTCGACGGCGTGAGCTTCGAGGTGCACGCGGGGGAGATCCTCGCCATCGCCGGCGTGCAGGGCAACGGGCAGACCGAGCTGACCGAGGCGATCCTCGGCCTCCAGGCGCGCGTCACCGGCACCATCGACCTGGACGGCACGCGCCTCACGGGCCGCTCGGTGCGCCGCGTGCTCGACGCGGGCGTGGGCTTCGTGCCCGAGGACCGCAACGAGGACGGGCTCGTCCCCGAGTTCACCATCGCCGAGAACCTCATGCTCGACCGGTCCGACAGCCCGCCGTTCGTGGTGGCCGGATCCCTGAAGCTCGCCTACCTCGACTCCTTCGCGCGCGACCGCGTGCGCGAGTTCGACATCCGCACGCAGGGCATCGACACCCACGTCGGCCGGCTCTCCGGCGGCAACGCGCAGAAGGTCGTGCTCGCCCGCGAGCTCAGCCGGGAGCTGCGGCTCCTCGTCGCCGCGCAGCCCACGCGCGGCCTCGACGTCGGCTCCATCGAGTTCGTGCACACGCGCGTCGTCGAGACGCGCGACCGGGGCCTGCCCGTCATCGTCGTCTCCACGGAGCTCGACGAGGTCGCGGCGCTGGCCGACCGCATCGCCGTGATGTACCGCGGCGGCATCGTCGGCATCGTCCCGGGCGACACCCCGCGCGACGTGCTCGGCCTGATGATGGCCGGCGAGGTCCCCGCATCCGCCACCACCCCCACGACCGCCGGAGGGCGCACCGCATGACCGACGACACCACTCGTCCCGAGGGCCAGGGCCCCGCGGTCCCGTCCGCCGGACAGCTGCCCGCGTCCGGTCGCGAGGCCGGATCGGTGGGCGACCCCACGCGCGCGGAGGCGCCCGCGGGCGTCGCGGCCGTGGATGCACCCGCCCCCGCCGACGGCCCCGCGCCCGAGGCGGAGGGCTCGCGCGCCGGCCAGGTGCTCCGCGAGATCGCGTCGGGCAGCGCGCTGCTGTCCGTGCTCGCGGTCGTGCTGTCGCTCCTCGTCGGCGCGCTGCTCATCGCCGTCACCGACGAGGCGACGCAGAAGGCCGCCGGCTACTTCTTCCAGCGCCCCACCGACACGCTGAGCGCGGCGTGGGACGCCGCGTCGGGCGCCTACTCCGCGCTCTTCCAGGGCTCGATCTACAACTTCCGCCGCCCGGGCTTCGCGAACGGCATCAAGCCGCTCACGGAGACGCTCACCTTCGCGACGCCGCTCATCGCGGCCGGCCTCGGCGTCGCGCTCGCGTTCCGCGTGGGCCTGTTCAACATCGGCGCGCGCGGGCAGATGCTCATCGCCGCGGCGTGCGCCGGCTGGGTCGGCTTCAGCTTCGACATGCCGCCCGCGCTGCACCTCGTGCTCGCGGTGGGCGCGGGCATCCTCGGCGGCGCGCTCTGGGGCGGGATCGTCGGGCTCCTCAAGGCGCGCACGGGCGCGCACGAGGTGATCGTCACGATCATGCTCAACTACGTCGCCTTCTACCTCCTCTCCTACCTGCTGCGGACCCCGGGCCTCCTCCAGGCGCCCGGGTCGAACAACCCGAAGACCCCGGGCATGAAGGACAGCGCGGTCTTCCCCGCCCTCCTCGGCGACGGCTACTCGCTGCACGCGGGCTTCCTCGTGGTCGTCCTCGCGACGGTGCTGGTCTGGTACCTGCTCAACCGCTCCGGCCTCGGATTCCGCTTCCGCGCGGTGGGCGAGAACCCGAGCGCGGCGCGCGTCGCGGGCATCGACGTCAAGAACTCCTACCTCTACGCGATGCTCATCTCCGGCGGGCTCGCGGGCCTCGCCGGGGCGAGCCAGGTGCTCGGCACCGTCACCACGGGCTTCAGCTCGGGGATCGACGCGGGCATCGGCTTCGACGCCATCACGGTGGCGCTGCTCGGCCGCAGCCGGCCCTGGGGCGTCTTCGTCGCCGGGATCCTGTTCGGCGCGTTCAAGGCCGGCGGCTTCTCGATGCAGGCGGCCGAGGGCGTGCCCATCGACATCGTCGTGGTCGTCCAGTCGCTCATCGTCCTGTTCATCGCGGCGCCCCCGCTCGTGCGGGCGGTCTTCCGCCTCCCCGCGCCGGGCCAGGCGCGTCGCACCACCCGGATCCGGAAGGCGGCGACGGCATCGTGACCGCGACGACCCCCACCACCCCCGCCCCGACGCCCGCGCCCCAGGATCCGGCTGCCGCGGCCCTCGAGCGCTCCGTGGCGACCAGCTGGAAGGCCCCCGTCGCGTTCGGGATCTTCACGCTCATCTCCCTGGTCCTCTTCGTGCTCCTCGGCCGGGAGGGCTCGAGCACGTTCGGCCTCTCGACGGGGACGGACCTCATCCAGCTCGCCCCGGTCGTGCTGCCGACCGCCGCGACCGGCGTGGTCGTGACCGTCGCCCTCGCGGCGCTCACGGTCGTCGCGGCCCTGCTGGTGCGCCGCGCGGCGAAGGTGCCGCTGTGGCTCACGGCCGTCTTCGCCGTGCTGTTCCTCGTGGCGTTCCTCACCTGGGCGTCCGCCGGCCAGACGATCCCCGTGCCCGGGCTCCTCGTGGGCACGGTCGCGCTGTCGGTGCCGCTCATCTTCGGCGCGCTCGGCGGCGTCCTCTCGGAGCGCGTCGGCGTCGTCAACGTCGCCATCGAGGGGCAGCTGCTCGCCGGCGCCTTCGTCTCGGCGGTCGTGGCGTCGATCACGGGCCAGCCGCTCATCGGCCTCGCCTCGGCGATGGTGGCCGGCATGCTGGTGTCGTTCGTGCTCGCGGCCTTCGCGATCAAGTACCTGGTCGACCAGGTGATCGTCGGCGTGGTGCTCAACGTGCTCGTCACCGGCCTCACGAGCTTCCTCTTCTCGCAGGTGCTCTCGGCCGACCCCGAGCGGCTCAACTCGCCGCCGCGGTTCGACCGGATCGACATCCCGCTGCTCGGCCAGATCCCCATCATCGGCCCGGTGCTGTTCCGGCAGACGATCATCGTCTACCTCATGTACGTGGCCGTCTTCCTCGTCTGGTACTGCCTGTTCCACACCCGCTGGGGCCTGCGCCTCCGCGCGGTGGGCGAGCACCCGCAGGCGGCCGACACCGTGGGCATCAAGGTCGCGCGCACCCGGTTCTGGAACGTGTCCCTCGCGGGGGCCATCGCGGGTCTCGGCGGCGCGTTCTTCACGCTCGGCTCCGTGGGCGCGTTCAACAAGGAGATGACCGCCGGCGCGGGCTTCATCGCGCTGGCCGCGGTCATCTTCGGCCGGTGGGATCCGCTGCGCGCCACGCTCGCGGCCCTCCTGTTCGGCTTCGCGAGCAACCTGCAGAACGTCCTCGGCGTCATCGGGTCGCCCGTGCCGAGCGAGTTCATGCTGATGCTGCCGTACGTCGTGACCATCGCCGCGGTCGCCGGACTCGTGGGGCAGGTGCGCGGCCCCGCCGCGGCCGGCAAGCCCTACGTGAAGTCGTGAGCGGCGCGGAGCCCGTGGAGTCGGGCGGCATCGACTGGGGATCGCTCCGCGAGGCGGCGCACGAGGCCATGGGCCGGGCGTACGTCCCGTACTCGAGGTTCCCCGTGGGCGTCGCCGCCATCGCCACCGACGGCCGGGTCATCACGGGCTGCAACGTGGAGAACGCGTCCTACGGCCTCACCCTCTGCGCCGAGTGCGCGCTCGTCTCCGTGCTGCACCTCACGGGCGGCGGCCAGCTCGTCGCCTTCACGTGCGTGGACGGCGACGGCAACATCCTCATGCCGTGCGGGCGCTGCCGTCAGCTGCTGTTCGAGCACGCGGTGCCGGGCATGCTGCTGGAGACCGTCTCGGGCATCCGCACGATCGACGAGGTGCTGCCCGACGCCTTCGGGCCGAGCACCTTGGACGCCTACGGGAGCCGGTCGTGAGCGCCGCGTTCGACGTCGTCGACCTGATCCGCGCCAAGCGCGACGGCGGTCGGCTCTCGACCGCCGAGATCGACTGGCTGGTCGCTGCGTACACCGACCGCTACGTGGCGGACGAGCAGATGGCCGCGCTCGCGATGGCGATCCTGCTCCGCGGCATGGACCGCGCGGAGATCCGCGACCTCACCCTCGCCATGATCGCGAGCGGCGAGACGCTCGACTTCTCGGGGCTCGGCAAGCCCACGGTCGACAAGCACTCCACGGGCGGCGTGGGCGACAAGATCACCCTCCCGCTCATGCCGCTGGTCGCCTCCTACGGCGTCGCCGTGCCGCAGCTCTCCGGCCGCGGACTCGGCCACACGGGCGGCACGCTCGACAAGCTCGAGTCGATCCCGGGCTGGCGCGCCGACCTCTCCACCGAGGAGATGGTGCAGCAGATGAAGGATCACGGCGGCGTGGTCTGCGCGGCCGGCAGCGGGCTCGCCCCCGCGGACAAGCGGCTCTACGCGCTCCGCGACACCACGGGCACGGTCGAGGCGATCCCGCTCATCGCGTCCAGCATCATGAGCAAGAAGATCGCGGAGGGCACGGGCGCCCTCGTGCTCGACGTGAAGTTCGGCGGCGGCGCCTTCATGACCGACATCGACCGGTCGCGCGAGCTCGCACGCACCATGGTCGAGCTCGGCACGGACGCGGGGGTGCGCACGACCGCGCTCCTCACCGACATGGACGTGCCGCTCGGCCTCGCCATCGGCAACGCCAACGAGGTGCGCGAGTCCGTCGAGGTGCTCGCGGGCGGCGGTCCGGCCGACGTCGTGGAGCTCACGGTCGCGCTCGCGCGGGAGATGCTCGCCGCGGTCGGGATCCCGGACGCCGACGTCGAGGACGCCCTCCGCGACGGCCGCGCCATGGACTCGTGGCGCGCGACCGTGCGCGCGCAGGGCGGGGATCCGGACGCCGCGCTGCCCATGGCCCGCGAGACGCACGTGGTCACCGCGGAGCGCGACGGCGTGCTCGTGCGGCAGGACGCGCTCCCGTTCGGCATCGCCGCCTGGCGCCTCGGCGCCGGACGCGCGCGCCAGGGCGACGCCGTCCAGCACGCCGCGGGCGTCGACCTGCACGCGAAGCCGGGGGACCGCGTCCGCCATGGCGATCCGCTGTTCACCCTGTCCGCCGACGAGCCGGAGCGGTTCGCCCGGGCGCTGGAGTCGCTCGAGGGCGCCTACCGCGTCGGCGACCCGGACGAGTTCGTCGCCCGCGGCCCGCTCGTGCGGGAGCGCATCACCGCCGAGGGCTGACCCGGGGCCGGCCGGTCGCCGTGCCGCGACCCAGGCCGGGCCGGGCTGCCCCGGCCTCAGCCGATGCGCTCCAGCGCGTCCACCACCACGTCCCAGAACGCGGCGTGGTCGAGGTCGACCGCCACCTGCGTCGTGCAGTCCGCGGGCGCGGGGCGGCGGAGGTCCGCCACCGTCATGCCCGTCGTGTGCGTGCCCGTGAGCTCCACCGAGATCGGCGCGCGCCGCACCGAGACGATCCGCGGGTCGATGACGCGCGCGACGGCGCACGGGTCGTGCACGGGCGGGCTCGGGAAGTCCTGCCGGTCGTGGTACGCGCGACCGTACGACTCCATCGAGTCGACGACGAAGCGCGCGGCCGGCGTGCCGAGGGCCGCGATGCGCGCCATGACCTCTGGGGTCGCCGTCGCCTGGTACGTGAGGTCGAGTCCGACCATCGTCACGGGCCACGCCTCGCCGAAGACGATGTGCGCGGCCTCCGGGTCGACCGCGACGTTGAACTCCGCCACGGCCGTGCGGTTGCCGTGGTGGTAGCCGCCGCCCATCAGCACCACCTCCTTCACGCGCTCGACGATGCGCGGCTCCCGGCGCACGGCGAGGGCGATGTTGGTGAGCGCGCCCAGCGGCACGAGCGTGATCTCGCCGGGCGCGTGCGCCATCACCGTCTCGATGATGAGGTCCACCGCGTGCCGCGGGTCGAGCGCCACGGTCGGCTCCGGCAGCTCGGGCCCGTCGAGCCCGGTCTCGCCATGGATCTCCGGCGCCGTCATCACGGGGCGCACGAGCGGGCGCGCGCAGCCGGCGGCGACGGGAACGCCGCGGATCCCGGCGACGGTCGCGACCGCGAGCGCGTTGCGCGTCACCTTGTCCAGCGTCTGGTTGCCGGCGACGGTGGTGATGCCGACGAGCTCCACCTCGGGGCTCCCGTGCGCGAGCATGAGCGCGAGCGCGTCGTCGTGCCCGGGGTCGCAGTCGATCAGGATCTTGACGGGCACGGGGTCCTCCGGCTGCTCGGGCGGCACGATGCCTCGCGCCCCGATGATGAGTGTGCTCACGACCTCGTCGCGGGCCTCGTCGAGGCTAGTAGATTCGTCCCATGACGATCGCTCCCGAGGACTCCACGCTGCCCGGCGGAGGGTCGTACCGCGACCTCCCCAAGGTCTCCCTTCACGACCACCTCGACGGCGGCCTCCGCCCCGCCACGATCGTCGACATCGCCGACCAGATCGGCCTCGAGCTGCCCGCGACGGGCGCGGACGCGCTCGGCGAGTGGTTCCGCACCAGCGCCGACTCCGGATCCCTCGTCGACTACCTGAAGACGTTCGACGTCACCATCGCGGTCATGCAGACCGAGGAGAACCTCGCCCGCGTCGCGCGCGAGTTCGTCGAGGACCTCGCGGAGGACGGCGTCGTCTACGGCGAGATCCGCTGGGCACCCGAGCAGCACCTCACCACGGGCCTCTCGCTCGACGCGGTCGTCGAGGCCGTGCAGGCGGGCATCGAGGAGGGCGTCGAGGCGGCGGGCGGCTCCATCCGCGTCGGCCAGCTCGTGAGCGCCATGCGCCACCTCGACCGCGGCACCGAGATCGCCGAGCTCGCCGTCCGCCACCGCGACCGCGGCGTCGTCGGGTTCGACATCGCCGGACCCGAGGCGGGCTTCCCGCCGTCCCGCCTGCAGGGCGCGTTCGACCTGCTCGCGCGGGAGTGGATGCCCCGCACCATCCACGCGGGCGAGGCCGACGGCCTCGAGTCCATCCGCGGCGCGCTGCTCGACGGCCGGGCGCTCCGCCTCGGCCACGGCGTGCGCATCGCGGAGGACATCGAGATCGACAGCGAGGAGGGCGAGGACGTCTTCGTCACGCTCGGCACGCTCGCGCAGTGGGTGAAGGACCGCGGCATCCCGCTCGAGCTCAGCCCGTCGTCGAACCTGCAGACCGGCGCCATCGAGGCGTGGGGCGACCAGATGGTCGACCACCCGTTCGACCTGCTCTACCAGCTCGGCTTCGCCGTCACGGTGAACCCCGACAACCGCCTCATGAGCGGCACGAGCATCAGCCGCGAGCTCGCGCTCCTCACGGACGCGTTCGCCTACGACCTCGACGACCACGAGGTGTTCCAGCTCAACGCGGCGGCCGCGGCCTTCCTCCCGCTGGAGGAGCGCGAGGCGCTCGCCGACATCGTCTCCGACGGGTTCGCCCGCCTGTAGCCCGGGGCCGTCGGCCCGTCATCGCCCGCCCGCACCAGAGAGGCCGCACGTGCTCCCACCGCTCCCGGACGACGCCGTCACGCTCCGCGCCGAGGCCGCCGACTGGCGCGCCGCCGTGCGCCTCGCGGGCGACGCGCTGGTGCGCTCGGGCTCGGCCACGTCCGACTACGCCGACGCCATGATCCGGGTCATCGAGGAGTTCGGCGCCTACGTCGTCATCGCGCCCGGCCTCGCCCTGGCGCACGCGCGGCCGGGCCCGGAGACCCTCGCGGACGGCCTCGCGGTCGTCACGCTGCGAGAGCCGGTGTCGTTCGGGCACGCCCACAACGACCCCGTCGACGTCATCGTCGGGCTCGCGGTCACCACGGTCGACCGGCACGTCACGTCGGTCGCGGACATGGCCAACATCTTCAACGACGCCACCGCGATCCCGCGGCTGCGCGCGGCCACCACGGTCGAGGAGGTCCGGCGCGTCATGGCCGGCGAGGAGGACGCATGAAGGTCGTCGCGATCTGCGGGGTGGGGATCGGCACGTCCGGGATCCTCAAGGTGAACGCCGAGCGGGCGCTCGCGCGCCTCGGCATCGAGGCGGAAGTCACGGCGGCCGACCTCGCGAGCGTCGCGACGATCGGCGAGGACGCGCAGGTCATCCTCACGTCGCCCGAGCTCGTCGACCGGATCGGCCCGACCTACGCCGACATCGTCGTCATCGAGAACTACTTCGACCTGGAGGAGATCTCCGCCAAGCTCGACGCCGCGCTCGGCTGATCCGCGCCCTGCCGATCCGTCGGGGTCGGAGCCGTCGCCCGACCGGCCGTCGCCGGGGGAGCCGCGCCCCCGCGCGCGATCGCGATCCCGGCCGCCAGGAGCGACATCCCGGCGATCCCCGCGCCGGCCGCGAGCACCGCGGGCGACGGCGCGGTGATCGGCTGCCCCGCGAGCGCCTGCGCGGTGACGAGCGCGACCACCGCGAGGTACGCGACCGCCGCGATCGCCGTCAGCCGCACGCGCACGCGGTCGGGCGCGAGCGCCGGGATCCGCCGCCCCGCCAGCCCGAGCAGCAGCGCCGCCACCGGCAGCAGCTGGAGCGCGTGCATGCCGATGAAGTGCGGGATCCTCAGATCGCCTGCCGTCGTGCTCCAGCCGAGCACGGGGAGCCCGGGACCGCCGTCCGCCGCGCCCACCGCGTGCGCTCCGGCCACGCCGTGGAAGTCGGCGAGCTGGGCGGCGGTCGGCGAGGTCATGAGGTACGCGAGGCCGATGCCCACGAGCGCGATGAGCGCGCCGGCGCGGATCCCGAGCGTGAGCGCCGGGTCGGGCAGCCGGAGCCGCAGGACCGCGATGCTCGTGACGAACGTGCAGAGGTACAGCACGGTGATCGACGTGGCCATGACGCCCCAGAGCACGGTCGCGAGCGGCGTCGCGATGTTGAAGTGGCTCGTCGTCCCGGCGGCCGCCGCGCCCACGATGACCGCCTGCTCGACGACGAGCGCGACCGCGACCACCGTGCCGAGCACGTGCGCGGGCCGCCGGAAGCGGGGGAGGTGCGCGATGAGCCAGGCCCAGGACACGGCGTAGACGAGGATCGACAGCGCGAACTTGGCGGGCTTGTCCCAGACGGGCGCGCCCGCCACGAGGCGGTCGTCGACCACGCGTCCCACGACGCAGACGGCGGCGACCACGACCATGAGCGCGGCCACCGTCATGAGCGGCCGGTGCCACCCGACGGCGCGGCGGATCACGACGCGGCCCCCGCCGGCATCGCGACGGTCGCCTGCGCGATGCGCCGGAGCCCGGCGGCCAGCTCGTCTCCCAGCACGGTGCCGACGACCATGAGCTCGGCCATCGCGGTGCGGTCGGGCCGGGCGCGCACGGCGGCGAGGTCCGCCTCGGCCTGCACCCCCGCGGCCTCCGCGTAGCGCGCCAGGTAGCCGTCCTCCATCGGATGCCCGGAGCGGGCGAAGGCGTCCACCGCCCGCGCCGCCTGGGCGCGGCCGGCGTGCCCGTCGAGGACGCACCAGCCGGCCTCCTCCGTGACCGCGTCGATCCGGGCGAGCGCGTCGGGCGCGGGCGCGTCCGCCGGCGGCGGGCCGTGGGTCAGCGCATCCTGCGCGACCGCGAAGACGTCCTGCACGCGGCGGTCGTCGTCGTCGAGCACGGCGAGGACCTCGCGGGCCCGCGCGACGGGCAGCCGGCCCACGTCGATGAGGGCGCGGATCAACCGGACCCGGCGCGCGTGCTCGTCGTCGTAGTCGGTGCGGTTGTCGCTCACGCGCGTGCCCGCCGGCAGCAGGCCCTCGCGGACGTAGTACTTGACGGTGGCCGCGGGGACGCCCGTGGCGGCGGCGAGCTCGGTGATGCGCATGCCGCGAGGCTAGCGCACTGATAGCGCCACTACCAGTGAACGGGAGACGACGACCCGCGGGCCGCTCGAGCGGCCCGCGGATCCGCCGCCTCAGACCTCGAGCAGGTGCGGGACGGCCTGGGCGAGGTCGGCGATGATCGCGCGCGCCGCGTCCCGCCGCTCGGCGACGGTGCCCTCGGCGCTCTGCGCGTCGAGGTAGACCTTCACCTTCGGCTCGGTGCCGCTCGGGCGCACGATGAGCCGGGCGCCGTCCCCCAGGTGGAAGCGGAGCACGTCGCTCGGGGGGAGGTCGCCGAAGCCGTCGACCAGGTCGTCCATGCGCTCGACCGCGCGCGAGCCGATCCGGGTCGGCGGGTCCTGGCGCAGCTTCGCCATGATGCGCGGGATGACCGCGAGGTCGGTGACGCGCACCGAGATCTGGTCGCTCGCGAACGAGCCGAAGCGCTCCGCGAACTCGCGGTCGTAGTCGTCGATGGTCTGCCCGCGGGACTTCAGCAGCAGCACGCCGTGCAGCACGGCGACGGCGGCCGAGATGCCGTCCTTGTCGCTCGTGATCCACGGGGCCACGAGGTACCCGAGCGCCTCCTCGTAGCCGTAGACGATGTCGGGGGCGCGCGAGATCCACTTGAAGCCCGTGAGCGTCTCGCGGTAGCCGAAGCCGAGCTCGCGGGCGACGACCTCGAGCGCGGGGGAGGAGACGAGGCTCGACGCGAACGTGCCCGTGTTGCCGTCGGCCGTGTAGCGCTCGGCGATGCCGAGGCCGAGGAGCATGCCGACCTCGTTGCCGGACAGCCGCCGCCAGGCGCCGTGCTCGTCCGCGATGGCGACGGCCAGGCGGTCGGCGTCGGGGTCGTTGGCGATGATGAGCTCGGCGTCCGCGGCGACGGCCGCCTGGAACGCGAGGTCGAGCGCACCCGGCTCCTCCGGGTTCGGGAACGCCACGGTCGGGAAGTCGGGGTCGGGATCCGCCTGCGCGGCCACGACGATCGGCCGGTCGACCCCGACCGCGTCGAACACGCGCGCCGCGGTCTCCCACCCGACGCCGTGCAGCGGCGTGTACACCCAGGTGAGCGGCGCGAGCGGCGCGGCGAAGAGGTCGGCGACCTCGCGCACGTAGGAGTCGACGAGCGACTCGGGCGCGATCTCGTAGTCGTCGGCGACGGGCAGCTGCTGCACCGTCCGCTCGCCCGCGGCCTTGTGGATGAAGGCGGCGATGTCGCGGTCGGCGGGGCTGACGATCTGCGCCCCGTGGTCCTCGTCGCCGAGGTAGACCTTGTAGCCGTTGTCGCGCGCCGGGTTGTGCGAGGCCGTCACCATGACGCCGGCGCTCACCGCGAGGTGCTTCACGGCGTAGGCGAGGAGCGGCGTCGGCAGCGCGCGGGGGAGCAGCACGGTGCGGACGCCGGCGCCCGCCATGATCCGCGCGGTGTCCTCCGCGAACACGCGGGAGTTGTGCCGCCCGTCGTAGCCGACGACGATGCTCGGCCGGGGGCTGCGGCTGCGGAGGTAGTCGGCGAAGCCCGCGGCGGCCTGCGCCACGAGCACGCGGTTCATGCGGTTCGGGCCGGCGCCCAGCTCGCCGCGGAGGCCCGCGGTGCCGAACTGGAGCCGCGTCTGGAAGCGATCGCGCAGCTCGGCGGAGGCCTGCTCGCGGTCGGACGCGGACGCGTCGGTCGCGGTGCCGGCCACGCGCGCGAGGAGCGCGTCGACCTCGGCGCGGGTGACGGGATCCGGGTCCTGCGCCTGCCACGCCCGCGCGGCGGCGACGAGCGCCTGCGTCTCCTCCCGGCTCACAGGGCGCCCACGATGCGGGCGAGCATCCCGCCGATGCGGCCCTCGGCGGCGCGTCCGGCCTCGATGACCTCCTCGTGGCTGAGCGGCGTCTCCTGGATGCCGGCGGCGAGGTTCGTGATGAGCGACATGCCGAGCACCTCCATGCCGGCCTCGCGCGCGGCGATGGCCTCGAGCGCGGTGGACATGCCGACGATGTGGCCGCCGATCGCCTCCGCCATGCGCACCTCGGCGGGGGTCTCGTAGTGCGGGCCGCGGAACTGGCAGTAGACGCCCTCGTCGAGGTCGGGCTCCACCTCGTGCGCGATGGCGCGGAGGCGGGCCGAGTAGAGGTCGGTGAGGTCGACGAACGTCGCGCCCTCGAGCGGCGAGTCGGCGGTGAGGTTGATGTGGTCGCTGATGAGCACGGGGGTGCCGGGCGTCCAGTGCCGCTTGATGCCTCCGGCGCCGTTGGTGAGGATCATGGTGGTCGCGCCGGTCGCGGCCGCGGTGCGCACGCTGTGCACGACCCGGCGGACGCCGTGGCCCTCGTAGTAGTGCGTGCGCGCGCCGATGACGAGGGCGCGGCGGCCGGACGGCAGCAGGACGCTGCGGAGCGAGCCGACGTGGCCCTCGAGCGCGGGCTTCGAGAATCCGACGACCTCGGTGGCCGGGATCGTGGCGGTGGTCTCGCCGATGAGGTCCGCCGCGCGCCCCCATCCGCTGCCGAGGGTGAGGGCGATGTCGTGGCGCTCGACGCCCGTGAGCTCGGCGATCTGCCGGGCCGCCTGCCGCGCGATCTCCTGGGGGTCGGCGTCGGGAGACTCGAGGGGGTTGCTGTAGGTCATGCCCCGATCCTAAATGCGCGTGGACCCGCGCCCCGGGCGGCATCGGCGGCGACGCGGGAGGGCCGGGTGACGGGTTCGCGCGGGGCCGGGGCCTGCGGGATGATGTGCGCATGGGATACGAGTTCGAGGCCAACCAGAGGATCGCCATTCTCGGAGGGGGCCCGGGCGGATACGAGGCCGCCATCGCCGGAGCCCAGCTCGGCGCCGAGGTCACGCTCGTGGAGCGCGTGGGCGTGGGCGGCTCCGCCGTGATGACCGACGTCGTCCCCTCGAAGACCCTCATCGCGACCGCGGAGGCCACCAACGCGCTCGGCGAGGCCGCCGACCTGGGCGTCCAGTTCTTCTCCCGCGGCGAGCAGACCCGCCGGCCCGTGCGGCCCGAGGTCGCCGTCAACCTGCAGGCCGTCAACGACCGGCTCCTCCGCCTCGCGCGCCAGCAGTCCGAGGACATGAAGTCGAGCCTCATCCGCGCGGGTGTCCGCATCGTGCAGGGCGAGGGCCGCCTCGACGGGCCGAACCGCATCATCGTCTCCACGGGGCGCGGGGGCGCGGGCACCGACTTCGACGAGATCGATGCGGACACGACCGTCATCTCCACCGGCGCGAGCCCGCGCATCCTCCCGACGGCCAGGCCCGACGGCGAGCGGATCCTCACCTGGACCCAGCTCTACACGATGGAGTGCGTGCCCGAGCACCTCATCGTCGTGGGATCCGGCGTCACGGGCGCCGAGTTCGCCTCGGCCTACACGGCGCTCGGCGCCAAGGTCACGCTCATCTCCTCCCGCGACCAGGTGCTGCCCGGCGAGGACGCCGACGCCGCCCGCGTCATCGAGGACGTCTTCACGCGCAACGGCATGACCGTGCTGTCGAAGTCCCGCGCCGAGTCGGTCGTCCGCGACGGCGACCGCGTCGTCGCGACGCTCTCCGACGGCCGCGTCGTGGAGGGCAGCCACTGCCTCATGGCGGTCGGATCCGTGCCCAACACCGCCGGGATCGGCCTCGAGGAGGCGGGCGTGCAGATGAGCGACTCCGGCCACATCCGCGTGAACCGCGTCGCGCGCACCTCGGTGCCGAGCGTGTACGCCGCGGGCGACTGCACGACGTTCCTGCCGCTGGCCTCGGTGGCGGCGATGCAGGGGCGCACGGCGGTCTACCACGCCATGGGCGACGCGGTCAGCCCCACGGAGCTCCGCAACGTGACGTCGAACATCTTCACGCAGCCGGAGATCGCCACGGTCGGCTGGTCGCAGAAGCAGATCGAGGAGGGGCTCGCGCAGGGCGACATCTACAAGCTGCCGCTCGCCTCGAACCCCCGCGCGAAGATGCAGAACGTGAAGGACGGCTTCGTGAAGCTGTTCGCGCGCACCGGCTCCGGCACGGTCATCGGCGGCGTCATCGTGGCACCCAAGGCGAGCGAGCTGATCTTCCCGCTCGCGCTCGCCGTGGAGCACCGGCTCACGGTCGACGACGTGGCGCGCGCCTTCACGGTCTACCCGTCGCTGTCGGGCAGCATCTCCGACGCGGCGCGCGCGATGCACATCGTGCTCTGACCCTCCGGCCGCGCCGCGCGGCCCACATGCGACGACGGCCGGCCCCCGAGGGGACCGGCCGTCGTCGCGCGCGGCGGGATCAGACGATGTCGAGCAGGCGGTGCCCCGACGGGACGGTCTGGCCGACCTCGGCCGCGAGGCCGGTGACGGCGCCGTCCCGGTGCGCCGTGAGCGGCTGCTCCATCTTCATGGCCTCGAGGACGACGAGGAGGTCGCCCTTGACGACCTGCTGGCCCTCCTCGACGGCGAGCTTGACGACGGTGGCCTGCATGGGCGAGGTGACGGATCCGCCGCCCGAGGTGTCGACCGCGCCGGCCTGCTTGCGCCGGGCGGGGGCTGCGGCAGCGCGACGGGACGAGGACGCGCCCGCGGCGGGCGCGAGGTCCTCGGGGAGGCTCACCTCGATGCGCTTGCCGCCGACCTCGACCACGACGGTGTGCCGCGCGGGCGCCTCGGCGGCGTCCGCCAGCGCGCCGGACCACGGCTCGATGGTGTTGTCGAAGTCGGTCTCGATCCACCGGGTGTAGACGGAGAACGGAGCCCCGTCCGCGGGGGCGAACGCGGGGTCGCGCACGATCGCACGGTGGAAGGGGAGCACGGTCGGCAGGCCCTGCACCTCGAACTCGTCGAGCGCTCGACGCGAGCGCTCGAGGGCGTCCTCGCGGCTGGATCCCGTGACGATGAGCTTCGCGAGCAGCGAGTCGAAGGCGCCGGAGATCTCGTCGCCCGCGCGGACGCCGGAGTCGACGCGCACGCCGGGGCCGCCGGGAGCCTGGAACACGTGCACGGGGCCGGGCGCGGGGAAGAAGCCGCGGCCCGGGTCCTCGCCGTTGATGCGGAACTCGAACGAGTGACCGCGCGGCGCCGGGTCGTCGTAGTCGATGAGGCCGCCCGCGGCGATGCGGAACTGCTCGCGCACGAGGTCGATCCCGGTGACCTCCTCGG
Organism: Clavibacter sp. CT19; assembly: GCF_027858075.1. Classification (NCBI taxonomy): domain Bacteria; kingdom Bacillati; phylum Actinomycetota; class Actinomycetes; order Micrococcales; family Microbacteriaceae; genus Clavibacter; species Clavibacter sp. CT19. The sequence goes on from NZ_JAQHYR010000001.1 coordinate 142,441, forward strand.
ACACGCAGTGCTCCACCTGCAGGCGCGTGTTGACCTCGAGGAAGGAGATGGTGCCGTCCTGCGCGACGAGGAACTCGCACGTGCCGGCGCCGACGTAGCCCACCTCGCGGAGGATCGCTTTCGACGCCGCGTAGAGCTGGGCGTTCTGCTCGTCGGTGAGGAACGGCGCGGGCGCCTCCTCGACGAGCTTCTGGTGGCGGCGCTGGAGCGAGCAGTCGCGGGTCGAGATCACGACGACGGTGCCCGCGCTGTCGGCGAGGCACTGGGTCTCGACGTGGCGCGGGCGGTCGAGGTACTTCTCGACGAAGCACTCGCCGCGGCCGAACGCCGCGACGGCCTCGCGGGTGGCGGACTCGAACAGCTCCGGCACCTCCTCGCGGGTGCGGGCGACCTTGAGGCCGCGGCCGCCGCCGCCGAACGCCGCCTTGATGGCGACCGGCAGGCCGTGCACGTCGACGAAGTCGAGCACCTCGGCGGCGCCGGCGACCGGGTTCAGCGTGCCGGGCGCGAGCGGCGCGCCCACGCGCTCGGCCACGTGCCGCGCGGTGACCTTGTCGCCGAGCTGCTCGATGGCGCTCGGGGACGGGCCGATCCAGATGAGCCCCGCGTCGATGACCTGCTGCGCGAAGTCGGCGTTCTCGGCGAGGAAGCCGTAGCCGGGGTGCACCGCGTCGGCGCCCGAGCGGCGCGCGACGGAGAGGAGCTTCGCGATGACGAGGTAGGTGTCCGCGCTCGTCTGCCCGTCGAGGGCGTACGCCTCGTCGGCGAGCGTGACGTGCAGCGCGTCGCGGTCCTGGTCGGCGTAGACGGCGACCGAGCCGATCCCCGCGTCCCTCGCCGCTCGGATGATGCGGACGGCGATCTCGCCTCGGTTGGCGATCAGGACCTTGTTCACACGCGTCATGGGACCCCAGCCTAGGGTCTGGGATCGGCCCGGCTCCGGAGGGTCGCCACAGACATGCGGGCCGTCGGGGTGCGCGCGTCGACAAACGGCGTGCGCGATCCGGGCCCTGGCATGATCGAGGCATGACCGCATCCGGCACCGGCGACGACGACGCGCGGGCCGCCGCGGCCGACCTCGCCGACCTCCTCGCCCGCACGGTGGCCGAGCTGCAGGCCCGCCGGTCCCCGGACGAGGCGCTCGCCGAGGTGCGCGCCAAGCGCTCCTTCGGCCCCATCAAGCGGCAGCCCGCGATGGTCCCGGTCGGCCGCGCATGGCGGCTCGGCGTGCTGCTCCTGTCAGCCGACGGGTCGCTGCGCCGCACCGGCAGCATCACCCGGGCGGTCGAGCCGACGCGCTCGCAGGGCCTCGACTCGGGCGTCGAGGCGCGCAAGGAGGCCAGGCGCCAGGCCGTGCGGTCCTTCGCGGAGGGCGACGCGGTCGACTACGACTGGGAGCCCATCGCGCTCGACGCCGCGTCGCTCGCGCGCGGATCCGGCCCGCTCTCCCTCCGCGGACGCGAGCTGCGCGTGCAGTGGGGCCCGAACGCGCACGAGACCCGGCCGCTGGCGGCGTATCTCGCCGACCGCATCGAGGTGCTCGGGATGGGCTGAGGTCGTCCCGCAGGCGCCGACCCGCCCGCCGGATCAGACGGGGTCGGCTCCGAGCAGGCGCGCCTCGACGGCGCCCTGGCGGTTCCAGAGGTCCGGCCAGGCCACGTCGAGCTCCCGCACCAGCGCGCGCAGGGTGGGGAGCGACAGGCCGACGACCGTGCTCGGGTCGCCCTGGATCCGCTCGATGAACGCGGCGCCCAGGCTGTCGATGGTGAACGAGCCCGCCACCAGCAGCGGCTCGCCCGTGGCGACGTAGGCGTCGATCTCGGCGTCGTCGATGTCGTCGCGGAAGCGCACGTCGGCGACCGCGGCGCGGCCGACGCCGCGGACGATGCGGCCGTCGACCGCCTCGATCAGCCAGTGCCCGGAGTGGAGGCGGCCCTCCCGGCCACGCTGCGCCCGCCAGCGCTCGGTGGCGCGCTCCGGCGTGTGCGGCTTGCCGTGCACGACGCCGTCGACCTCGAACGCGGAGTCGCCGCCGAGCACGAGGCCGGTCAGGGGCGCCCCCGCGACGAGCTGGCCCACGACGGCCTCGGCCTTGGCGCGCGCGAGCAGCTGCACCATCTCCTCCGGTCCGAGCGGCCCGCGATCCGCCTCCGCGGCGGCGACGGCGGCGGGCTCGTCCACGTCGGACGGCAGGACGACGGGCTCGATGCCGGCCGATCGCAGCAGGGCCAGGCGGGCGGGGGACGTGGAGGCGAGGTGCAGGCGCGTCGTCATCGGATCATCGTGGCATGCGCGGTCGGGGTGCCGCGGTGCCCGCTCCGTCGGACGGGGGCGCCCGCGTGTGTCAGGGTTGCCGCATGGGTGAGCAGGTGGGCCGCGAGGTCGAGGTGGACGTGACCAACATCGCGCACGGGGGAGTCTCCGTCGCCAGGCACGACGGGCGGGTGGTCTTCGTCTCGGACGCGATCCCGGGCGAGCGGGTGCGCGCGCGCATCACGGAGGACTCGAAGAAGTCGTTCTGGCGCGCCGACACGGTCGAGGTGCTCGACGCCTCCCCGCACCGCCGCCCCCACGTGTGGGCCGAGGCCTCCGTCGACCGCGCGCCCGAGGACCGGGTCGGCGGCGCCGAGCTCGGCCACATCGACCTCGCCCACCAGCGCGAGCTGAAGCGCCAGGTCGTCGTCGACTCCCTCTCCCGCATGGCCCGCGTCGAGCGCGAGGTCGAGGTCGAGGCGCTCCCCGGCGACGACGAGGCGGGCGGCCTCGGCTGGCGCACGCGCGTCAGCCTGCACGTCGACGACGACGGCCGCGTGGGCCCGTACGCCTCCCGCTCGCACCGCGTCATCCCCGTGCAGTCCCTCCCGCTCGCGACGGAGGGCGTGAACGGCGCGGCGCCCTTCGGCCAGCGCTTCCCCGGCGTCGAGGGCGTCGACCTCGTGGCGCCCGCCGAGGGGCACGTGCGCATGCTGCTCATCGACGGCAAGCCGCAGCGCCGCGACACCATCACCGAGCGCGTCCGCGACCGCGAGTTCAAGCTGGAGGCGGGCGGCTTCTGGCAGGTGCACCGCCGTGCGGCCGAGACCCTGTACGACGCCGTGCAGTCCTCCATCGACGAGGCCCTGTTCGACCCGCGCGCCGCCAACCTCGACCTCTACGGCGGGGTCGGCCTGCTGGCCGCCGCCGTGGGCGACCGCTTCGGCGACACCGTGCGCATCACCAGCGTGGAGAGCGACGAGGTCGCCACCGAGTTCGCGGGCGACAACCTCGCCGAGTGGGTGGGCGCCGCGTCGCTCACCGCGCGCGTCGACCGGTACCTGCAGAAGCTCGTCCGCGAGGCGAGCCCCGCCGAGCGACGCCGGCTCCAGGGCGCCACCGTCGTGCTCGACCCGCCGCGCGCGGGCGCGAAGAAGCCCGTGGTGGACGCGATCGTCGACCTGCACCCGGCGCAGGTCGTGTACGTGGCGTGCGACCCGGTGGCCCTCGCCCGCGACGTGGCGCTCTTCGCGGAGGGCGGCTACGAGCTCCGCTCGGTGCGCTCCTTCGACCTCTTCCCGCACACGCACCACGTCGAGAGCGTGGCCGTGCTGGTGCCCGCCGCGTCCTGATCCTCGACGCCTCCGGGCATCCGGCGGCCGCGGTGCTGGGCGTTACAGTGGGCGAGGGGATCGCGGGCGCACGCCGGCGGGCACGCGACGAGGGGGATCCGGATGACCGAGACCACGCAGGGATCCGCTCCCGCTTCCGAGGCGCGGCCTCCCGTGCGCGTCGCCGTCGTCGACGACCACGAGTCGGTGCGCCTCGGCCTCAAGGCCGCGTGCCTCGACGCCGGCTACGAGTTCATCCTCGCCGCCGCCAACGCCCGCGAGCTCGTCGAGGGCCTCGTCGGCCGCGAGTGCGACGTGGTCGTCCTCGACCTGTCGCTCGGCGACGGCTCGTCGGTGACCGACAACGTCAAGGCCGCCCAGGGCACGGGCGCCGCGGTGCTCGTCCACAGCATCGCCGACCGCGTCGCGAGCGTCCGCGAGGCGCTCGCCGCCGGTGCCGCGGGCGTGATCCCGAAGTCGTCCGCCACGCAGACCGTCATGGCCGCGGTCGCCACCGTCGCGCGCGGCGACGTGCTCAACAACCTCGAGTGGGCCACCGCGATCGACGCCGACCGGGACTTCGCGAAGGCGCAGCTCGGCCGCCGCGAGCGCGACGTGCTCCACCTCTACGCCTCCGGCCTGCCGCTCAAGCTCGTGGCGCAGCAGCTCGGCATCGCGAACAGCACGGCCCGGGAGTACCTCGACCGGATCCGCGTGAAGTACGTCGAGGTCGGACGCCCCGCGCCCACCAAGGTCGACCTCCTGCGCCGCGCCGTGGAGGACGGCATCCTCCCGGGGCTGGACCAGGACGGCGGCGATGCCCGCTAGCCCACCGGCCAGCGCGCCGCTGAACGCGGCACCCGTGACGCGCGCCCGCGCCGGCGAGCCGCCGCGCACGCCCGACAACCCCATCAGCCTCGCCCGCATCGAGACGATCCTCGGCCGCGGCGCCGGCGCCTTCGGCCTCCTCTTCGCGCTGCAGTCCGTGCAGGTGATCGTCGAGCAGCTCGACGGCATGCGGCCCGCGTGGAGCGCGGTCTTCCTCACGCTCTTCTTCGGCGGCCTCGTCTGGACCTGCGTCGCCGGCGTGATCCGCCGCGGCGTGGTGCCGGCGCACGCGACGGTGGCCGTCGTGTTCGTCGCGGGCCTCGTCACGTGGCCCCTCGCCATCGAGCCGGCCACCTACGCGGCCATCCCGCAGCCGTTCCTCTACCAGGAGCTCACGGTCGCGACGACGTGCGCCGCGATGGCGTTCCGGCTGTGGATCGCGGTGATCTACACGGTCGCCGCGCCGCTGCTGCTCAGCGTCCTCGAGGTGCTCGTGCGCCACGGCGGCGTGACGCCCATGGACTCGTTCCTGCAGGCGCTCTACTCGATCATCCTGGGCGGGTCGGTCCTCATGCTCGTGACCGTGCTCCGGCAGGCGGCCCTCGGCGTGGATTGGGCGCAGGGCACGGCCCTCACGCGCTACTCGCACGCCGTCCGGCAGCACGCGACGGAGGTCGAGCGCGTGCAGGTCGACGCGATCGTGCACGACAGCGTGCTCACGACCCTGCTCTCCGCGGCGCGCACCGGGGATCCGGCCGGCCGCGAGCTCGCCGCCGTCATGGCCGCCAACGCCATGGGCCACCTCGCGGCCGCCGAGCAGGGCACCGACGAGGACGCCGCGGTCCCGCTGCGCGCCGTGGCGAAGCGCATCGTCGACGCCGCATCGGCGCTGTCCGCGCCCTTCGTGCTCGAGACGCGCGACCTCGGCACGCGCACCGTGCCCGTCGCGACGGCGGAGGCCATCTACTCGGCGGCGGTGCAGGCCATGATGAACAGCCTCCAGCACGCGGGCACGTCGGCCGAGTCCATCACGCGCCGCCTCGTGATCGCGGGCCACGGCGAGCAGGGCGTCGCCATCGACGTCATCGACGACGGGGCCGGCTTCGACCAGCGGCGCATCCCCACCGAGCGCCTCGGCCTCCGCGTCTCCATCAAGGAGCGCGTGGCGCAGGCGGGCGGCGTCGTCACGATCGACTCGGCGCCGGGCGAGGGCACCGCCGTGCGCATCCGGTGGCCAGCGCCCGGCGACGGAGCGGGTCCCGGAGCGGGTCCCGGAGCGGTGCCCCGGGTCGCGGACGGCCCGGCGCCCGGCGAGGCCCCGGTCGACGGCGAGGGGAGCGCCCGGTGATCGTCGTGCCGCGCTCCATCATCCTGGGCCTCGCGGCGCTGTTCTCCGCGTACCACGTGATCCTCGGGCTCGTCGCCATCGCGGCCCCGGCGGATCCGGCCATCACCGTGCTCGCGATCGCCCTCTACGTGGTCGCCACCGGCATGAGCCTCTGGCCGAGGAGCCCCACGGTCATGCCGGCCTGGCTCGCGGCCTTCAACCTCGCGGTCGCCATCGTCATGCCCATCCTCGTCACCAGCCAGCTCACCGCCGGGGCGACGCCGCCCTTCTCGACCTGGCACATCGCGGCCGTGGGCACGCTGATGACGATCACGTCCGCGCGCCGCCGGCAGGGGTTCGCCTGGGCCGGCGTCCTGGTGCTCGCGATCCAGACGGTGCTCTGGGCGGGGCCGGGCGGGCTCGTCGACTACGGCGTCACGGGCAGCGCGCTGTGGGTGGCCGTCTCGCACGTCCTCGCGCACGCCCTGTCCAAGGCCGCCCGGGATGCGCGGCAGTTCCACCGTGCCGAGCGGGAGGCCGCCGACTGGCAGGCCGCGCAGGAGGCGCACCTCTACGAGCGGCAGTTCCGTCTCCGGCAGACAAGCCGCATGGCGGTCCCGATGCTCCGACGCATCGTCGAGACCGGGGGCGACCTGTCGCCCGAGGAGCGGCAGGAGTGCCTCTACCTCGAGGGCGCGATCCGCGACGAGATCCGCGGACGCACGCTCCTCAACGACGCCGTGCGGGAGGAGGTGATGCTCGCCCGCCGCCGGGGGACGGTCGTCACGCTCCTCGACGAGGGCGGCATCGACGACCTCGACGACGCCACGCGCGACGTCGTGCTCGACCGGCTCGCGGAGGCGGTGCGGGACACGCGCGCGGACAAGATCATCGCGCGGACGGTGCCCGAGGGATCCGACACCGCCGTGACGGTCGTCGGCCTCAGCGTCGCCGGGGACGGCAGCGCGAGCCTGCTCGGCAGCGAGGACCTCGACGACGAGGTCGACCTCTGGCTCGAGATCCCGCGCCCGCGCCCCTGACCCGCGGTCGACCGGGACGGTCGGAGGGGCGGCGTCCGGGTCCGGGCGCTGAGAGACGCGGAGGCCGGTGATCCACCGGACGCCTCCGCGCCTCTCCGGTCATCCCGATGACCCGAGCACCAGGATGATCCGCCCCCGGGCGTCGTCCGCTCACCACAGTTGGACGACGCCCTGTTGCGCGACCCGGGATCCGGGCCCCCCAGCACGACGAGTCTCACGGAGCGGGAGGGACCGGCCAAGTCGTCATTTCCGAGGACACGCGCGCCCGCACGAGGTCCGGTCGGATCGGGCCGATCAGCCGGAGAAGCCGCGCCAGCGACCGGCCCCCGGCACCAGGGTGCCGCGGACCGTGCGCTGGGACCGCTGCCAGGCGTCGGGCGCCCGCCGGGCGGACTGCTCGACGGCGGGGCCGGCCGCGAGGGCGGCGAGCACCGCGGTCGCGGCCGCGAGCTCCTCCGCCGTGGGGGACCCGCCGAGCACCCGGAGGCCGCCGCCGACCGGCCGGGCCGCGGGGGATCCGGCACCGGAGGAGTCGCGCGCGTCGCTCACAGCGGGATGTTCCCGTGCTTCTTGGGCGGCAGGCTCGCGCGCTTGGTGCGCAGCGCGCGGAGCGCCTTGACGACCGACGCGCGCGTGGCGGCCGGCTGGATCACGTTGTCGAGCTCGCCGCGCTCGGCCGCGAGGAACGGGCTCGCGACGTTGTACGTGTACTCGTTCGCGAGGCGCGTGCGCACGGCGGCGACGTCCTCGCCCGCGGCCTCGGCGCGCTTGATCTCGCCGCGGTAGAGGATGTTGACGGCGCCCTGGCCGCCCATCACCGCGATCTCGGCCGTCGGCCACGCGAGATTGATGTCGGCGCCGAGCTGCTTGGAGCCCATGACGATGTAGGCGCCGCCGTAGGCCTTCCGCGTGATGACGGTGACGAGCGGCACGGTCGCCTCGGCGTACGCGTAGAGGAGCTTCGCGCCGCGGCGGATGACGCCCGTCCACTCCTGGTCGGTGCCGGGAAGGTAGCCGGGCACGTCGACGAGCGTGAGGATCGGGATGGAGAACGCGTCGCAGAAGCGCACGAACCGGCTGGCCTTCTCGCCCGCCTCGATGTTGAGCGTGCCCGCCATCGCGTTCGGCTGGTTCGCGACGATGCCGACCGAGCGTCCCTCGACGCGGGCGAAGCCGACGATGATGTTCGGCGCGAAGAGCGGCTGCGTCTCGAGGAACTCGCCGTCGTCGACGATGAGCTCGATGATCGTCCTCATGTCGTACGGCTGGTTCGGGCTGTCCGGGATGATCGTGTCGAGCTCGAGGTCGCGGGCCGTGATCTCGAGGTCGGCCGTGCGCGGGAACTCCGGCAGCTCGGCGAGGTTGTTGTCCGGCAGGAAGCCGAGGAGGGTGCGCGCGTAGTCGAGCGCGTCGTCCTCGTCGCTCGCGAGGTAGTGGGAGACGCCTGAGACGCGGTTGTGCGTGAGTGCGCCGCCGAGCTCCTCGAAGCCGACCTCCTCGCCCGTGACGGTCTTGATCACGTCGGGGCCGGTGACGAACATGTGGCTGGTCTTGTCGACCATGATCACGAAGTCGGTGAGCGCGGGGGAGTAGACGGCGCCGCCCGCCGCCGGGCCCATGATGAGCGAGATCTGCGGGATGACGCCCGACGCGCGGGTGTTCAGGCGGAAGATCTCGCCGTACTTGCCGAGCGCGACCACGCCCTCCTGGATGCGCGCGCCGCCCGAGTCGAGGATGCCGATGATGGGCACGCCCGTCTTGATGGCGAGCTCCATGACCTTGATGATCTTCTCGCCCGCGACCTCGCCGAGCGAGCCGCCGAAGATCGTGAAGTCCTGCGAGTAGACGGCGACCTGGCGCCCGTTGACGGTGCCCGTGCCCGTGACGACGGAGTCGCCGTACGGCCGCTTCGCGTCCATGCCGAACGCGTGCGTGCGGTGGCGCACGAACTCGTCGAGCTCCACGAACGACCCGTGGTCGAGCAGCTGGTCGATGCGCTCGCGGGCGGTCATCTTGCCGCGCGCGTGCTGCTTCTCGATGGCGGCCTCGCCGCTCGCGGTGACGGCCTCGTGGTAGCGCCTCTTCAGGTCGGCGAGCTTCCCGGCGGTCGTGTACATGTCCGGGGCGGCGGCGCCCTCGTCTGGCTCGTGTGCAGTCACCCGCCTCACTGTACCGGCGGGTCGGGGCGCGGCCCTTGTGGGGAGTGCACAGAAGGTCGCGCGCCGGGGGTGCGGTCTCCTCCTGCTCGGCGCTCGGTACGGTGACCGCATGGACCTCCCGCTCAGCCGCCTCGCCGCCCCGCGGCTCCTCGCCCTCGACACCGCGGGATCCACCAACGACGAGCTGACGCGGCGGGCCGCGGGCGATCCGTCGGCGTGGCCCGACGGGTCCGTCGTCGTCACGCTCGATCAGACCGCGGGCCGCGGACGCCGGGGGCGCGTCTGGGTCGCGCCGCCCGGCCGGACGCTGGCCGTGAGCGTCCTCTGCGCTCCCGCGCGCGCCGAGCTCGACCCGGGCTGGCTGCCGCTCATGGCCGGGCTCGCGCTCGTCGAGACGCTGCGCGCGGTCGTGCCGGCGCCCGCCGTGGTGACGCTCAAGTGGCCGAACGACGTGCACGTCGATGGGCGCAAGGTCTCCGGGATCCTCGGCGAGCTCGTGTCGCCCGGCCGCTACGCGCTCGGGACGGGACTCAACCTGACGCTCGAGGAGGACGAGCTGCCCACGCGCACCTCCACGTCCCTGCGGCTCTCGGGCGTCGCCGAGCCGGACGCGGACGCGATCCTCGCAGCGTTCCTCCGGGCCTTCGGCGCGCGCCGTGCGGCGTGGGAGCGGGCGGGCGGCGACGCGCGCGCCGCCGGCCTCGCGGAGGAGCTCGCGCGCACGTGCGCGACCATCGGCCGCGACGTGCGCGTCGAGCTGCCGGGCGGCGGCGAGCTCCTCGGCCGGGCGACGGGGGTGGACGACCACGGTCGGCTCACCGTCGAGTCGGCCCGGGATCCGGCCGTGACGTCTGTCGCCGCGGGGGACGTGACGCATCTGCGGTATCAATGAGGCATGGCGCACACGGGTGACACGCAGCGGTACGCACCCGGGGAGGGCGGTCGGGCGCTGCCCGTCCGCGGCGGACGCCGGGCCCGGCGCAAGGCCGAGAAGGCGGAGCGCGAGCGCCTGGCCGAGGAGGAGGCCGGTCGTCTGACGGGCGTCCACGACGTGGATCCGCGCGTCGGCCGTCCCGTCGCCCCGCCCGCCGCGCCGACCCAGCAGATCCCGACGGCGGAGCCCGAGCGCGTGCTCGTGCGGCTGCGGCCGCACGGCCGGGCGCTGACGCTCCCCGTGCTGCTGCTCATCGCCATCTGCCTCACGGCCGGCTACTTCGGCGCGTGGTTCCCGGAGCCGTGGGAGAACGTGCTGCTGCTCGTGTCGCTCGCGGGCGTCGCGGTGTTCGTGACGCTGCTGCCCGTGCTCGTGTGGCTCAACCGCCGGTACACGGTGACGACCCGGCGCCTGATCATCTCCCACGGCTTCTTCGTGCGCACCCGCCAGGAGCTCCTGCACTCGCGCGGATACGACGTGACCCTCCGCCGCGGACCGCTCCAGCACCTGCACCGCAGCGGGAACGTCACCGTCAACGCGGGCCTCGAGTCGCCCGTCGTGCTGCGCGACGTCCCGTCCGCGCACCTGGTGGTGCAGGCGCTGCAGGACCTCATGGAGGAGAACGCGAACATGGTGGCGGAGCGCCGTCGCCAGGAGGAGTCGCGACGCGGCCGACCCGGGGATCCGATGTGGCGGCAGCAGGACGACGGCCGGGCGCCGTGGGGCGACGACACCGCGCCCTGGGAGCGCGGCTGAGGCGACGCCGCCGCACGATCGCGGAGGCGCGTGCGCGCTGCGGGCCCGACCGCGATGCGGGAGGATGTGCGGTGGCGCGACGGCCGGGGACGCCGGTCGTCCGCGCCCGTCGCCGTGCCGCATCCGCGCGCCGCACCCACCCACCTGGAGGAGGACACCATGACGCCCACCGTCGGAGTCGTCGGAGGCGGGCAGCTCGCCCGCATGATGATCGCGCCCGCCGTGGAGCTCGGCATCGGGATCCGCGTGCTCGCCGAGGCCGAGGGCATGTCCGCCGGCCTCGCCGCCACCGCCGTCGGCGACCACCGCGACCTCGACGCGGTCCGCGCCTTCGCGCGCGAGGTGGACGTGATCACCTTCGACCACGAGCACGTCCCGCAGCACGTGCTGCGCGCGCTCGTCGCCGAGGGCGTGGCGGTGCACCCGGGGCCGGACGCCCTCCTCGTCGCGCAGGACAAGCTGCTGATGCGCGAGCGGCTCGAGCAGCTCGGCGTGCCCGTCCCCGTCTGGGCGCGGGTCGCCGACCGGGACGCGCTCGCCGCGTTCCTCGCGGACAACGGCGGCGTCGCGGTCGTGAAGACGCCGCGCGGCGGCTACGACGGCAAGGGCGTGCGGGTCGTGCGCTCGGCCGACGACGCCGACGACTGGTTCCAGGCCCTCGACGCCGGCGACGCGCTGCTCGCGGAGGAGCTCGTGGACTACGCGCGCGAGCTCGCCCAGTCCGTCGCGCGTCGCCCGTCCGGCGACATCGTGGCGTGGCCGGTGGTCGAGTCCATCCAGCGCGACGGCGTCTGCGCGGAGGTCATCGCGCCCGCCCACGGCGCGACGCCCCGCCTCCGCGAGGCCGCCGAGGAGATGGCGCGCGGCATCGCCGAGGGCCTGGGCGTCACGGGCGTGCTCGCGGTCGAGCTGTTCGAGACGGTCGACGGCCGCCTCCTCGTCAACGAGCTCGCGATGCGGCCGCACAACACGGGCCACTGGTCGATGGACGGCGCCGTCACGGGCCAGTTCGAGCAGCACCTGCGCGCCGTGCTCGACCTGCCGCTCGGGTCACCCCGGCCGCTCGCGCCGTGGTCGGTCATGATCAACGTGCTCGGCGGGCCGGAGACGGGCACCATCGCCGACCGCTACCCGCAGGCGCTCGCCGACCAGCCGGAGGCGCGGTTCCACTTCTACGGCAAGGAGCCGCGCCCGGGCCGCAAGGTCGGGCACGTCACGGTGGTGGGTGACGACCTCGACGAGGTCGCGTACCGGGCGCGGGCGGCGGCGGCCTTCTTCCGCGGCTGACGGGGACGGGCGGGGGCGTCCGCCGCGAGCGCACGGGGCGTCCGTCCGCGGGGGATCCGCGACGCGCGCGGCTGCGTGGCGCGACGGGGCGCCCAGCATCGCGCGCCTAGCATGGAGCCCGTGAATCCCGACACCTCGCCCCTCGTCGGCCTCGTCATGGGCTCCGACTCCGACTGGAACGTGATGGAGAAGGCGTCCGACGCCCTCCACGCGCTCGGCATCGCCCACGAGGTCCAGGTGCTCTCGGCCCACCGCACGCCCGAGCGGATGATCGCCTACGGCCAGGCCGCGCGCGAGCGCGGCATCCGCGTCATCGTCGCGGGCGCGGGCGGCGCGGCCCACCTGCCCGGCATGCTCGCCTCCGTCACGACCCTGCCCGTCATCGGCGTGCCCGTGCCGCTGAAGACGCTCGACGGCATGGACTCGCTGCTCTCCATCGTGCAGATGCCCGCCGGCGTGCCCGTGGCCACCGTGTCCATCGGCGGCGCGGAGAACGCGGGGCTCCTCGCCGCCCGCATCCTCTCCACCACGGACGCGCGCATCGCCGACGCCCTCGAGCGGCACCGCACGGAGCTGGCGGGGCTCGTGGAGCAGAAGGACGCCGCGCTGCAGCAGAAGGTCCAGCGGCGCACGTGAGCCTCACCCAGCCCATCCGGCACCCGGACACCGCGTCGCCGCGCATCATGACCACGCGGGCCTGGTGGCTCGTCGTGCTGAACGTGCTCATCCCGGGATCCGCCCAGGTGCTCGCGGGGAACCGCCGGCTCGGCCGCGTCGGGCTCGCCTCGACGCTCGTCGTCTGGGTGGTCGGCGTCGTCGCCGCGGGCCTCGCGCTCTTCGCCCGCGGTGCCCTGATCCAGCTGGTGTCCGAGGAGTGGGTGCTCCTCGCGCTGCAGGTGCTGCTCGCGGCCTACGCCGTGCTCTGGGTGGTGCTCGCGCTCGACACCCTGCGGCTCGCGCGCATCATCCGCGTCTCACCGCGGGCCCGGCCGGTCATCGCGGCCCTCTCCGTGCTGCTGATGGTGGGCACCGCCGGGTCCGCCGGGTACGCCGCCTACGTGGTGGGCGTCGGCCGCGGCGCCCTCGGCGGCATCTTCGGCGACTACGCCGGCGAGCCTCCCGTCGACGGCCGGTACAACATCATGCTGCTCGGCGGCGACGCGGGCAGCGACCGGGCGGGCCTCCGCCCCGACAGCATCACCGTGGTCAGCATCGACGCCGCCACGGGCCGGGCCACCATGGTCGGCCTCCCGCGCGACATGGAGGACGTGCCGTTCTCCGACGGGTCGCCGCTCACGGCGCGCTACCCGAAGGGGTACACGCACTGCGACGTCGACGCCTGCATGCTCAACTCCATCTACACGGAGGTCGAGGTCTACAAGCAGGACCTCTACCCGGACGCGAAGGCGAAGGGCAGCCTGCCGGGCATCGAGGCCATGCGCGAGGCCGTGCAGGGCGTGACCGGGCTCACGATCCAGTACTACGTGCTCATCGACATGCAGGGCTTCTCCGACATGGTCGACGCGCTCGGCGGCATCGACGTCGACGTGAAGCGCCGCATCGGCATGGGCTCCGGCCACGACGACAAGTTCCGTCCGGTGCCCATCCCCGAGTGGATCGAGCCCGGCCAGCAGAAGCTCGACGGCTACCACGCCCTCTGGTACGCGCGCTCCCGCTATCAGGCCAGCGACTACGACCGCATGACGCGCCAGCGCGAGGTGCAGCAGGCCGTCGTGCGGCAGTTCGACCCGGCCAACGTGCTCACCAAGTTCGACGCCATCGCGCAGGCCGGCACGCAGGTCGTGAAGACCGACATCCCGCGCGGCACGCTCGGCTCCTTCACTCAGCTCGCGCTGAAGACGAAGGACCAGCCGATCGACGACCTCGAGATCGTGCCGCCGCGCTTCAACTCGCAGAAGCCGGACTTCCCGGCGATCCGCCAGGCCATCCAGCAGCAGTTCGCGCAGGGCTCCGCCAGCTGATGCGTGCGGCCGGACCCGCTACAGGTCGGCGTGCAGCTGCCACACCTTCTCGGCCGCGTCGCGCCAGCTGAACGCGCGCGCCCGGTCCTGGCCCACGACCGCGAGCCGCTCGCGCGCGGCCGTGTCGGAGAGGAGGCCACCGATGGCCTCGGCGAGGCGCAGGGGGTAGCCGTCGACGTCCTCCCGGGGCACGACGACGCCCGCGTCCGCCGCGACCTCGAGGAGCGCGGGCGCGTCCGAGTGCACGACGGGCGTGCCGAACGACAGCGCCTCGATCACGGGCAGCCCGAAGCCCTCGGAGAGGCTCGGGTGGACGAAGACCGTGGCACGGTCGAGGACGACCGCGAGGTCGCCGTCGGACAGGGAGCCGAGGCTGCGCACGCGCGACGGGTCGACGCCCGCCTCGTCCGCGACCTGGGCGAGCTCGACGTCGCCCCACGTCGCGGGGCCGACGACGAGGAGCGGCAGGTCGCCGGTCTCGGGGCGGACGAGCGCCTGCACGAGCGCCTGGACCCCCTTGCGCGGCTCGAGGCTGCCCACCGTGAGGAGGTAGTCGGCCGGCAGGTCGAGCTCCGCCGCACGCGCGTCCGGGTCCTCGGGCAGCGCGATGCGGGGGCTGACGGCGCCGCCGATCACGCGCACGCGGTCGCCCAGGTCGACGAACCGCGCCAGCTCCTCGGCCAGCGCGTGCGAGGGCACGACCACGGCGTCCGCGTGCTTGCGGGCGCGCTTCGCCATGGCCTTCGTCCACGAGACGGACGCGCTCGTCATGCTCTCGGGGTGGGTCCACGCGTTGACGTCGTGGATGGTCGCGACGATCTGGTCGTTCGTGTTCACGCGGTCGTGGCGGCGCAGCGGCGCCAGCAGGCTCGGCGCGTGCACCATGCCGGAGGTGCCGGGCGTGGGCAGGCCGAGCTGCCAGGCGCGCGACAGCTCGCGGCGGGGGAGCGGCACGCGCGTGATCCGGGCGAGGCCGGGCAGGCGCTGCTCGAGGTCGGCGGTCTGCTCGGGGGTGACGGCGGAGACGACGCCCTCGACCTCGCACCCGCTCGGGGTGGCGGCGATGACGGCGCTCGTCAGGTCCTCGGCGTAGCGGCCCATGCCGCCGGGGATGGGCCCGGTCAGCTGGTCGATGATCACGCGCAGCGTGGTGGTCACGATCCTCCATGTCGCGCGGGTGTCGGGCGGGCCCGCGGGAGGACCATCGTACCGGCGCGGGCGGCCGCAACCGGGGAGGAGCGCGCAGGGGCGCGGCGGGCTCAGCCCTCGCGCATCCGCTCGACGGCCTCCTTGGACGGGCCGTCGAACTCGACCCTGCCCGACCGGATGAGGATGCCGCGCTCGCACAGGTCCGAGACCATGTCGAGGTCGTGGCTCACGACCACGAGCGTCTTGCCCTGGTCGTGCAGCTCGCGGATCTTCGCGAGGCACTTGCGCTGGAACGGCTCGTCGCCGACGGAGAGGATCTCGTCCACCAGGAGGATGTCGACCTCGGTGTGGATGGCGACCGAGAAGGCCAGGCGCAGGAACATGCCCGAGGAGTAGTGCTTGACCTCGGTGTCGATGAACTTCTCGATCTCGCTGAACTCCACGATCTGGTCGAAGCGCGCGTCGATCTCGTGCTGCTCCATGCCGAGGATCGCGGCGTTGAGGTAGATGTTCTCGCGGCCGGAGAGGTCGGGGTGGAAGCCCGCGCCCACCTCGATGAGGCCGGCGATGCGGCCGCGGGCGAGCACCTCGCCGCTGTCGGGCTGGTACACGCCGGAGATGAGCTTCAGGAGCGTGGACTTGCCGGATCCGTTGAAGCCCATGAGCGCCACGGACTCGCCGGGCCGCACGGAGAAGCTGACGTCGTCCAGCGCGTCGAAGGTGGAGGCGAGGGGCTTGCGGCGGACGGCCGCGATGACGGTCTCCTTGATGGAGTGGGTGTGGCGGAGGAGGAACGACTTCCGCACGTGCTCGACGATGATGCGCGGGAGCGCGTCCGACTCAGAGGTCCTGGGCAAAGCGCCCCTCCAGCTTCTTGAAGACGAGCTGCCCGAGCAGGAGGCTCAGGAGCGAGACGCCGAGGGCGATGAACCCGTACATCCAGAGGTTCGGCGGCAGCTCGCCCGTGCCGCCCGTGGTCGGGTACCAGAAGGCGGCGTGGAAGAGCTCGACCGCGGCGGTGACGGGGTTCAGCTGGTAGATGACGAGCATCCAGTCCGGCAGCACCTTCGCGACCTGCGCGTACGGGTAGAGCACGGGGGAGGCCCACACGACGACCATCACGATGAGCTCGACGAAGTTCTGCGAGTCGCGGAACGACACGTTGGCGGCGCCGAACAGCATGCCGAGGCCGATGGCGAGCGTGCCGATGATGGCGATCGCGAGGAGGATGCCGAGCACCTGCACGGGCGTCGGCGCCCAGCCCACGAAGAGGCACACGACGAGCAGGATGACGAGCTGCGGCAGGAAGTTGACCAGCGCCACGAAGGTGCTGGACACCGGGAAGAGCTCGCGCGGCAGGTAGATCTTCTTGATCAGCGCGCCGTTGTCCACGAGCGACTTCGTGGAGTTGGAGAACGCCTCCGTGTAGAAGTTGATGAGGATGATGCCCGAGAACAGGTAGACGGGGTAGTTCACCTGGTTGCGGTTGAGCTGCAGGAAGATCCCCATCGCCACGAAGAACACCGCGAACTGCGCGGCCGGCTTCACGTACGACCAGAGCCAGCCGAGCACCGAGCCGCGGTAGCGGACCTGCACCTCCTTGCGCACGAGCAGGGAGAGGAGGTACCGCCTCCGGTACACGTCGAGGAGCCCCGCGCCCGTCCCGGGCCTCGAGAACTCCCGGGACTGGGAACTCGTCATGCTCGACACTTCGGTTGTGCCCTTCGGACTGCGTGGGGCTCGCACGGGGTGCGGAGCGGGTTCGGCTGCGGCGTCCGGGATCGGACCGGACACGAGTGTAGCCGTCAGCCCGCTCGGAGCACGCCGTGGGCGGCGGCGTCGGACAGGGCCTCCCGCCAGTCGCGGAGCGGTGCGAGGCCGATGCGCGCCCACGCGTCGTGCCCGAGCACCGAGTACGCGGGGCGCGGGGCGGGGCGCACGAAGGACGCGCTGTCGGTGGGGAGCACGCGCGCGGGATCGAGGCCCGCCGCCGCGAACACGGCCTGCGCGAGCCCGTGCCAGGTCGTCTCGCCGGACGCGGTCCCGTGGAACACGCCGGCCGGGACCCCCGCGTCGACGAGCTCGACGATGCGGGCCGCCAGGTCGACCGTCCAGGTGGGCTGGCCGCGCTGGTCGTCGACGACCGACACCGTGTCGTGCGATGCGGCGAGACGCAGCATCGTGGACGGGAAGGACGGACCGCCCGCGCCGTACAGCCACGCGGTGCGCACGACGCTCGCGCCCTCCGGGTGGCCGGCGAGCACGAGGCGCTCGCCCTCGGCCTTGGTGCGGCCGTAGGCGGAGACCGGTGCGTGCGGGGTGTCCTCCGGGTAGGGGGTGGTGGCGGATCCGTCGAAGACGTAGTCGGTGGAGACGTGGACGATGCGGGCGCCGGCCTCCGCGGCGGCGCGGGCGACGATCCCGGCGCCGGTCGCGTTGATCGCCCGCGCGTCCTCCTCGTGCTCCTCGGCGGCGTCGACCGCGGTGTACGCGGCGAGGTTCACGACGACATCGTGCCCGGCGACGGCCGCCCGGACGGCCGCCTCGTCGGTGATGTCGAGGTCGGCGCGCGCGGGTGCCGTCACCTCGTGCGCGGCGAGCGCGGGCAGGAGGTCCTGCCCGAGCATCCCGCGCCCGCCGGTGACGAGGACGCGGCTCACGCGGGCAGCTCCGCGCGCTGCTTCAGCGGCTCCCACCAGGAGCGGTTGTCGCGGTACCACTGCACGACGTCGGCGAGGCCCTGCTCGAACGGCACCTGCGGCGCGTAGCCGAGCTCGCGCTGGATCTTGGAGATGTCGACGGAGTAGCGCAGGTCGTGGCCCTTGCGGTCCTCGACGCGGTCGACGTACGACCAGTCGCGGCCGGTGGCGTCGAGCAGGAGCTGCGTGAGCTCGCGGTTGGTGAGCTCGGTGCCCCCGCCGATGTTGTAGATCTCGCCGGGCGCGCCCTGCACGAGCACGAGCGCGATGCCGCGGCAGTGGTCGTCCACGTGCAGCCAGTCGCGGATGTTGAGGCCCTCGCCGTAGAGCGGCACGTGCACGTCGTCGATGAGGTTCGTGACGAACAGCGGGATGACCTTCTCGGGGAAGTGGTACGGCCCGTAGTTGTTCGAGCAGCGCGTGATGGACACGTTCAGCCCGTGCGTGCGGTGGTACGAGCGGGCGAGCAGGTCGCTGCCGGCCTTCGACGCCGAGTAGGGGGAGTTGGGCTCGAGCGGACGCTCCTCGTCCCACGAGCCCTCCGCGATGGATCCGTACACCTCGTCGGTGGAGACGTGCACGAAGCGCGTGAGGTCGTGCCGGAGCGCGGCGTCGAGGAGCTTCTGCGTGCCGAGGACGTTGGTCTCCACGAAGATGCTCGCGTCGCGCACCGAGCGGTCGACGTGGCTCTCGGCGGCGAAGTGCACGACCGCGTCGACCTGCGGGATCCACTCGTCGAGCACCGCGTCGTCGCGGATGTCTCCGTGCACGAACGTGTAGCGCGGCGAGTCGCTGACGGGGGCCAGGTTCTCGAGGTTGCCGGAGTAGGTGAGGGCGTCGAGCACGACGACGTCGGCTCCCTCCAGCCCGGCGTAGTCGTCGGAGAGCGCGTGGCGCACGAAGTTGGAGCCGATGAATCCGGCGCCGCCGGTCACGAGGATCCTCATGGGGGATACGTCCTTCGGTAGAGGCGCCGGGCGGGCATCCGGCGTCGGGGAGCGGCCGCGGAGATCGAGGGCGGACCGCCCCGAGTGTACCCGCGGGTGCTCGCGGGGCCACGTCCCCGTGCGGGGGAGGCGGCGCGTCGTGCGGCCGATGCTCGGCGGGCGGACGGGAGGATGCGTGCATGGCCGCCTCCCGCATCCGCGCGCTCCTCCGCGACGAGCGCGTCGCGTTCCTCCTCGTCGGCGGCTTCAACACCGCGTTCGCCTTCCTCCTGTTCGCGGGGCTCGCGGCGACCGCCGGCCGTGCCCTCGACGACGCCGGCCACCCCGTCCTCGGATCCCTCGTGCCGCTCGGCGGCAGCTACGCCGTGGCCGTTCTCGTGGCCTTCGTGCTGTACCGGCACCTGGTGTTCCGCGTGCGCGGACACGTGCTGCGGGACCTCGCGCGCTTCGTCTCCGTGTACGCGGTGTCCATCACGCTGAACGCGGTGTCGCTGCCGCTGCTCGTTGCGGCCGGCGTGCCGCGCCTGGTCGCGCAGGCGCTCATCGTGGTGGCGATCACGCTCATCAGCTACGCCGGGCACCGCTGGTTCTCCTTCCGCCGTCCGCGGGGCGAGGGCGGCCCCGGCCGCTGACCGCCCCGTTGCTAGACTCGGAGGCGTGCAGATCCGAGAGCTCGCCGTGCCCGACGGCTACGAGATCACCCCCGTCCAGCGCACCGACGACCGGGGTGTGTTCCTCGAGTGGTACCGGTTCGACGAGCTCGAGCGGGCGGTCGGCCACCCCCTCGATCTCCGCCAGGCCAACATGAGCGTCTCCAAGCGGGGCGTCGTGCGCGGCATCCACTTCGCCGACGTGCCCCGCGGGCAGGCCAAGTACGTGAAGGCCGTCTCGGGCGCCGTGCTCGACTTCATCGTGGACATCCGCGTCGGATCCCCGACGTTCGGGCAGTGGGACAGCGTCCGGCTCGACACGGAGACCCACAAGGCCGTCTACCTCTCGGAGGGCCTCGGGCACTGCTTCGTCGCCCTCACCGACGACGCCGCCGTCACCTACCTCGTGAGCGACGTCTACACCCCCTCGGCCGAGCACGGGATCGACCCGCTCGACCCCGAGATCGGCCTCGTCTTCCCCGAGGAGGCCGGCGAGCCGCTGCTCTCCCCGAAGGACACCGACGCCCCCACGCTCGCCGAGGCGGCGGCAGCCGGACTCCTCCCCACCTGGTCGGACATGCGCGCCTTCCACGACTCGCAGAAGGTGAGCTGACCCATGAAGGGCATCATCCTCGCCGGCGGCTCCGGCAGCCGGCTCTGGCCGATCACGAAGGGCATCAGCAAGCAGCTGATGCCCATCTACGACAAGCCGATGATCTACTACCCCCTGTCGACGCTGATGATGGCCGACATCCGCGAGGTGCTCATCATCACGACGCCCGAGTACAACGAGCAGTTCCGGGCCCTGCTCGGCGACGGATCGCACCTCGGCATGCGCATCGAGTACGCCGTGCAGCCCTCGCCCGACGGCCTCGCGCAGGCGTTCGTCATCGGCGAGGAGTTCATCGGCGACGACTCCGTGGCGCTCGTCCTCGGCGACAACATCTTCCACGGGGCCGGCCTCGGCACGAGCCTGCGGAAGAACACCGAGATCGACGGCGCGCTGATCTTCGCTTACCACGTGGCGGATCCCACGGCGTACGGGGTCGTCGAGTTCGACGACGACTTCACGGCCCTCTCCATCGAGGAGAAGCCGACGGCCCCCAAGAGCGCGTACGCCGTGCCCGGCCTCTACTTCTTCGACAACGACGTGGTCGAGATCGCCAAGGGCATCCAGCCGAGCGAGCGCGGCGAGCTCGAGATCACGGCCGTCAACGACCACTACCTCCAGGCCGGCCGCCTCCGCGTGCAGGTGCTGGACCGCGGGACCGCCTGGCTCGACACCGGCACGTTCGAGAGCATGATGCAGGCCTCGGAGTACGTGAAGGTCATCGAGGACCGCCAGGGCTTCAAGATCGGCTGCATCGAGGAGATCGCGTACCGCGCCGGCTGGATCGACCGGGACGCCCTCGAGGAGCTCGCGCGGCCGCTCATCAAGAGCGGGTACGGGCGCTACCTCGTCACCCTGCTCGAGGCGTAGCCGCACGCCGGCCGGGCGCGCCGTCCCGCGTCAGCGCGGGGTGAGCTCGCCGGACTGCATGCCCGAGATGAGCGCCTGCGCCGTGATGTTGATCCCGGCGGGCAGCGGCATCGTGTCGCGCTCGTCGAGGTCCGGCCAGACCACGCTCTGGAGGCGCAGGTCCACGGCCTGGTAGCCCGCGAGAGGCGACAGCCCGAGCATCACGTGCGGGCGCGCCTTGCCGAGCGCCGTGAAGTGGCCGAGGAGCGCGCTGATGGTGACGGGCTGCCCGGACGCCATGATCTTCACGACGTGCGTGTCCGCGGGCAGCGACAGCAGGCGCGCGGTGGCGTCGCGGACGAGCCCCGCGCAGTCGTCGGCGTAGAGGTAGTCGCGCACCGTCTCGAGCGGCACGTAGATGGACGCGGGCGTGGGGGAGAGGTTCGCGCGCGCGAGCTGCGTGATGAGCCCCTGCGGCTTGCCGACGGCCTGGCGCGGACCGTAGAGGTTCGCGATGCGGCCGACGAGCGTGCGGACCCCGGCACGCTCGCCGAACGCGCGCACGAGGCCCTCGGCCCGGAGCTTCGCCTCGCCGTAGGGCGCGAGCGGGCGCGGCTCGGAGGCCTCCGTGAAGGGCGGGCGCGCGGCGCCCGCGTAGACGCCGCCCGCGGACGACGAGTAGAACAGTGCGCCGCCCGGGGCGGGCGCGGCCGAGGTGGCGACGGCGATCTCGTCGAGCACCGCGTGGAGCTGCGCGAGCTCGTGCTCCAGCTGCGCGCGCGTGCTGCCCGTGACGGCCGCGCCGGCGCACCACATCACGGCCCAGCGCCCGGCGGCGCGCCCCGCCTCGAGGAGCCGTGCGGCGCCGACGCGCGCCGCGCGGCGCATGACGGCCTCGTCCGCGGTCGCCCAGGGGAGCGGATCCGCGGCGACGGGCGCCCAGCGGGGGTCCGCCGTCAGCGCGTCGACCAGCGACGCGCCGAGGAGGCCCCGCGCGCCGATGATCCAGACCGGGACGGGCGCGGTCACACGTGTCCGCGCGCCGGCCGGCCGTGCGGCCCGTCCAGCGGGTCGCGCACGATGAGGTACGCGGGACGGCCCTGCGCCATGCCCACGGCGACGCCGACGTACTCCGCGATGATCCCGAGCGAGAACAGGATGATGCCGCTCGACGCGAGGATCGTGACGATCGTCGACGCCCAGCCCGCCGGGACCGAGTAGTCGGTGAGGCGGCTGACGACGATGACGATGACGAAGATCAGCGCCACCACCAGGAACAGCGCCCCGAGCACGCTCACGGCGCGGAGGCCCCGGGTGCCGCTGGAGAGCACCATGCGCCAGAAGTGCGAGAACAGGCGGCGCGGCGAGTAGCCGGACTGGCGCTCGCCCTCGTCCCGCAGCGTGATGGGGCAGGTGGAGACGCGGTTCGCGACCCAGCCGAGCGCGATGTCGAGGTACACGCCCGAGCCCGCGTAGGCCGCGACGCTGCGGCCGACCGAGCCGAGCATCAGACGGTAGCTCTGGAACTGCTCCGCGTCCTGGTCGGACGACATGGCGTTGAGGACGACCTTCGCGCCGCGGGAGGCGACGTTGCGCAGGAGGCCGTGCGACGGCGTGTTCGTGGGCTTCGCGTAGACGACCGAGGCGAGCTCGCGCATGGCGACGTCGAGCATGTCGGGGATGAAGCCCGGGTCGTGCTGCCCGTCCTCGTCGAGGGTGACGATCCAGTCGCCCCCGGAGGAGGCCATGCCCGCGAGGGTCGCGGCGTGCTGCCCGAAGTTGCGGCTCAGCCAGATGGGCCGCACGAAGGGGTGCAGGCGCTTGAGGTCGCGGATGACGCGGGGGGACCCGTCGCGCCCGTTGTCGAAGACGAGCAGCACCTCGGTGACCGCGTAGCTGTGGCCCTCGCGGGTGATCTGCGGCACCGTGAACGGCTGGATCTCCGCGAGCAGCGCCTCGAGCGTCAGCTCGCCCTGGTACACGGGGATGACGACCGAGATGGAGTGGTCGGGCGGCAACGCGGCCCGGGCGGCATCCGCGGGCGGGGCGGCGCTCACGCGGCGTCCCGGGCCGACCGCGACATGCGCCGGCCGAGGTAGACGTACACGAGGCGGCGGGACAGCGCCTTCGCGCGGGCCATCAGGTCGCCGAGCCGGACGTCGGCGCGGGACACGACGTGCGGGTGCTCCTCGAGCACCCAGTGGTGGAAGCCCGCGGCCGCGCTTGCCTGCTCGCCCGCGAGGCGCACGCTCCACTGGGAGTCGGAGATGCGGAAGCCGGCGAGGGCCTTCGGGCCCACCGACGCGAAGTCGCCGCGCAGCAGGACCTTGGCGTACGTGGTCTCGTCGATGAGATAGGGCCAGCGGGAGTCCCACCAGCCCACGGCCTCGAGGTCCGCCCGGCGCATGAGCACGCAGCCGGGCTCGCCGAAGATGTTGGTGCCCGAGCGGATCGTGCGCCGGACGGCCTGGGCGCCGGACATCGCGAGGCGCGCTCCGGCGACGCCGTGGTCGCGCACGATCGGCCGGCTGTCCGCGTCCACGATGTCGCGCGGGGAGGCCACGAGCACGACCGACGGGGAGGCGTCGAGCTCCGCCACCTGGCGCTCGAGGATGGTGGGGTAGAGCAGGTCGTCGCCGCAGACGAGCTTGACGAGCTCGCCGCGCGCCTCCTGGCTCACGCGGTTCCAGTTGCGGAGGGCCCCGCCGCCCGCCTCGGTGCGCAGGAGGCGCACACGCGGGTCGTCGGCGTAGCGCTGCATCACGTCCCAGGTCCCGTCGGTGGAGGAGTGGTCCGCGATCACGACCTCGAAGTCGTCGTACGTCTGCGCCAGCACGGAGTCGACCGTCTCCTGGAGGTAGTCGGCGTTGTTGTAGGCGGGGATGACGATCGAGACGCGTGGGGCCACGGGGCTCTCCTTCGGCGATGCAGGAGGGGACGCGCTCGGGTCGCTGCCCACCGAGCACGTCGACGTGCGACGGGGACCGTGGGCGACCGCGGAGCGCGTGCGGACGGGGGCCATCCTCTCACGGCGCCCGCGCGCGATCGGGGAGGCGGTCGCCCGCAGCGGGTCCGTCCTCACGAGCCGCCGGGGAGCCAGGCATTAGGGTGAGTCGCGCCCTACCAGCCCCGCCGGTCCCGGGCCGCACACGACGAACGGACACCTCCTCAACATGCGCAGCAAGCTCCTGTGGCCGACGGCCGCCGTCGCCGCCACGGTGGCGGGCGCGATCATCCCGATGCTCTTCTTCCGCCGGTACTACTTCGTGAACGACACGGAGGCGGGGGCGTTCGGGCAGTGGTGGGAGATCGGCGACCGGCTCATGTCGGGGAACTGGTCGCTGCTCAACCCGACCGTCTGGCAGTCCGGCAACTACCAGGCCGAGGGCGCCTGGGGCATCTACAGCCCGTTCATCTGGCTGATCGGCCTCGGCTCGCACGTGCTGTTCGACGCCGCCCTGTACTCCACCATCGTGAAGCTCGCGTGCCTGGCGATCGGATCGGCCGGCTTCTTCGTCCTCGCCCGCAGCTACGGCATCCCCCGCGCCTGGTCCGCGGTCGTCGCCACGGCCGCGCCCCTGGCCGGCTTCACCCTCTTCTACGACGCACCGTCCTGGGTGAACGGCCTCATGGCCTGGTGCTGGTGGCCCCTCGCGGTGGGCCTCACCCGGCGGAGCGTCCTCCTCAACCGCACGCCGTACGGCGGGATCGCGGCCTCCCTGCTGCTCATCGGCATCGGGTACGTCTCCACGACCCTCATGCTCGCGGCGGCCCTCGCGGCCATCCTCTTCGAGGCCGTGCTGCGACGCGACCGGGGCGCGATCTGGCGGGCGCTCGCCGCGTCGACGGTCGCCGGCCTCTTCACGATCGTCGTCCACCTCCCCGGCCTGCTCACCGCGTCGGTGTCCGGCCGCAACGAGGGCGTGGTGAACACGGGCTTCCTCGGCGTCGACCTCAGCGACCTCGCCATCTCGGCCATCCCGACGGGCGGGCCGTTCATGGAGACGTACGGGAGCCAGTTCCCCGGCTCCCCGCTCACCTACATCTCCTGGCTCCTCCCGCTGGTGGTGCTCATCCGGCCCCGCGAGCTCGGCCGCCTCCTGCGCTCCCGTCCGAGCCTCGTCGTGATCGCCGTGGTGGCCCTCGTCGCCGTGAGCGCGCCGTCCCAGATCGGCCCGCTGCGCTTCCCCGTCCGGGTCCTCCCGTTCGTGGCCGGCTCCGTCCTGCTGATCCTGGCGCTCGGCCTGTCCCGCGCACGACGCACCGTCGTCACGCGGCGGCACCTCGCGGTGGCCCTGCTCATCGTCGTCGCGACCGGCGCGCTCATGGGCCTGCAGGCGCCCCGCGAGTGGCGCGCCATCGTCGTCGGCATGCTCGTGTCGGCCGTCCTCGTCGGGGTGGCGATGGGAGTCGCGGGAGCGGACCTCGGCCGGGTGTCCGCCCTGCCGCTCCTCCGGCGCGTCGTGCGCACCCGCGACGCCGGCGGGGTGACCCGCGGGCTCGCGATGATGGCCGTCGCGGGGACCCTCGTCGCGCTCGTCCCGCAGCACGCCTTCTCGCCGGCCTCGCCGCTCACCAGCTACTGGCTGCCCTCCGACGTCGTCGAGTACTCGACCCAGCTGCCCGACTCGCGTGGCGACGTCCTCGTGGTCGGCTGGTCGGACGACGACTTCTACGACGAGTCGCTGGCCGGCAACTCCTGGTACATCACCGGCAAGCCGGTGCAGAACGCCTACTCGTCCGTCTACTACCCAGGCTACTCCAAGGCCGTCTGCATGCAGTACAACGGCTTCACCTGCGGCCAGCTCTACGAGAAGCTCTTCCAGCCGGTGCAGCGCTCGGAGACGGGGACCGACCTCGTCGACCTGCTGGGCGTCAGCACGGTGCAGATCGTCAAGATCCAGCGCGGCCTCGACTCCTCGCGCGCCGTGCCGTCCGCGGACTGGACGGTCGTCCCCGAGGGGTGGCACGTCGTCCAGGACACCCCGCACACGCGCACGATCGTGCGCGACCAGCCCGTCGCCGGCGCCGGCGGCATCGCGTGGACCTCCGCGGGCACGTCGGCCACCGTCCTCCACCAGGATCCGATGGGCACCACCTTCCGGATCGACTCCGTGCCGGCGGACGGCGGGCGCGTCGCCCTGTCCCTCATCCCCTGGCCGGGCTACCAGGTCGACGGCGGCACGCTCTCCGCGGATCCCGTCGACGACATGCTCCTCGGCGTGGACGTGACGGCGGCGGACGAGGGCCGCACCGTCACGGTCTCCTTCTGGAGCCCCGGGTGGCAGGTCCAGCTGGGCTCGGGGATCCTCATGCTCGTCCTCATCGTCGTCTGGGCGCTCCTGCGCCGGCGGGCGCGGAAGCGCGCGTGAGCGGGGGAGCGGGCGTGGACGCGGGGGCGCGCGTCGTCGCGGTCGTCGTGGCCTGGAACCGGCGCGACCTCGTGGTCGAGACCCTGGCGGCGCTCGCCGCGCAGACCGCGCGGCTGCACGAGGTGGTCGTCATCGACAACGCCTCGACGGACGGCTCGGCCGACGTCATCCGCGAGCGCTTCCCGGACGTGGCCCTCACGACGCTGCCGACGAACACCGGCGGGGCGGGCGGCTTCACGGCCGGCATCGAGCGCGCGCTCACGGCGCACGACGCCGAGCTCGTCTGGCTGATGGACGACGACACCGTGCCGGATCCCACCGCGCTCGAGGAGCTGCTCCGCGCCCGCGCCGCCGCCCCGCGCGGCACCGTCGTGCTCGCGTCCGCGGTGCGCTGGACGGACGGGCGCCCGCATCCCATGAACACGCCGCGCACGAGGCCGTCGGCGAGCCGCCGGAGCATCGCGCGTGCCGCCGAGCACGGCTGCACGCCCGTCCGCACGGCGTCGTTCGTGTCGATGATGATCGAGGCCGACGCCATCCGCGCGCACGGGCTGCCGATGGCCGACTACTTCCTCTGGAACGACGACTTCGAGTACTCGTCCCGGCTGCTCCGTCGGGGGCGCGGGTACCTGGTGCACGGCAGCACGGTCGAGCACCGCACGCGCACGTTCGGGTCGACCGACGTGGATCCCGGTGCCCGGTTCGTGTTCGAGGTCCGCAACAAGATCTGGATGCTGCTGCGCTCCCGAGCGCTGTCGCCCGCCGAGCGGGTCCTCTACGCCGGGGCCGCCCTCGTCAGCTGGACCCGCACGATCGCCCGCTCCGGCGACCGCGGGCTGCTCCTGCGCGGCCTGGTCGACGGCGTCCGCCAGGGGCTCGCCCGCCCTCCTCGACCCGCGCACGAGGTGCTCGACGGCCTCGGCGAGATCACCGCCGGCATCCGACGCCTCGAGGGATCCGCCGGCCGCTGACGCCGCCCGTTCAGTCGCGGCGGTAGGGCACCTCGGAGGAGGCCGTCCGCACCGTGCCGTCGGCGGGATCGGCGGGGCGGCCGACGTGCGACGCGACGAGGTAGAGCGGCCGGTTCTGCACCTCGGCGTACACCCGCCCGAGGTAGCTCCCCAGCACGCTGAGCATGATGATCTGCACGCCGCCCACGAAGAGGATGGCGATCACGGTGAACGTCCACCCGGGGACGACGCTCGACGGGTCGATGGCCCGGCTCACCAGGACGTACACGACGGCCAGCGCGCTGAGCGCCGACACGACGAGGCCCACGAGCTGGATGAGCTTCAGCGGGAACGTCGAGAAGCCGAGGATCCCGTCGGCGGCGAACTTGATCATCTTCCGCAGCGGGTAGCCGGTGACGCCCGCGTGGCGCTCGTCGCGGTCGAACTGCACGCTCGTCTGCCGGAAGCCGACGTAGGACACCATGCCGCGGAGGAAGCGGTTCCGCTCCGGGAAACGCTTGACGGCGTCGATGACCTTCCGGTCGATGAGCCGGAAGTCCCCGGTGTCGCGGGGGATGTCGATCTCGGCGACGAGCGCGAGCGTGCGGTAGAACGCGCCCGCGGTGGCCTTCTTGAAGAGCGAGTCCTTGCGCGTGCGCCGCTGCGCGTAGACGACGTTGTAGCCCTCCTGCCAGCGGCGGATGAGCTCGACGGCGACGCGCGGGGGATCCTGCAGGTCGGTGTCCATAATGACCGCCGCGTCGCCCGAGGCGTGATCGAGGCCGGCGGTGACCGCGATCTGGTGCCCGAAGTTGCGGGAGAAGTCGATGACCTGCACGCGGTCGTCCGCGGCGGCCAGCGCGTGGAGGCGCTCGAGGGACCCGTCGGCCGACCCGTCGTTCACGTAGATGAACTCGAAGCGCATGCCGAGCTGCGCCGCGTCCAGCTCCTCGTGGAGCGTCCGCGTGAACACGTCGATGCTCCCCTCCTCGTTGAAGGTGGGGAGGATGAAGCTCACGAGCGGCGCGGGCGTCTGGTGCTGGTCTGCTGTCACGTGCGGGAGTCCCTCGTCGGAAGCGTGTCGTGGTGGGCGGCAGGGCGTCGCAGGGCGTCGCCGGGTGCGCGGCTCAGCCTATGTCGATGCGGTAGAGCACGGCCGCCGCGCCGGTCGACGGGTCGTAGACCTCCCGTGCCACCTCCACGAGCCCGGGGACCTCCGCGGGGTCCACCCCGTCCGTGCACTCCGAGAGGGCGAGGTACCACCGGATGCCCGCGGCCTCGGTGGCCTGCGGGTCGACGCGACCGGCGGTCAGCGCCTCCCGCGCGGCGTCCACCGCGCCCTTGTCCTGGGGCCAGGCCATCCCGAGGTTGTAGTGCGCGACGGATCGGCCGGAGTCGATCTTCACGATCTGGGGATCGAGGCACGGGCCGGCCACGACGGCTCCCTCCGTGACGTCGGCGGTCACGTCCCGGATGGCCCGGTCCGCGGGCTCCTGGAACGTGATCTGCCCGGTGCCGCGCCCGGCGATGAAGAAGCGCGCCCAGTCCACGGCGCTCGCGGCGCCGACGGCCACGATCACGACGGCGGCCGCCGCGACGACGGCGCGGGTACGACGCGGGGCGGGGCGGTCGGCGCCGTCCTCCGGGACAGGGCGGAGCGTCCGCACCGCGACGTCGAGCAGCACGGGGACGATGGTCACGGCGATGAGCAGGAACGAGTCGATCCAGAGCCGGTAGGGCTCCTGGTTCGCGCGCCACAGGTCGTTGGTCGAGGTCATGGCCCAGGCGAGCATCGCGCCGGACGCGTAGGCGATCCAGATGGTGCGCCGGGCGCGGATGCCCGCGACGAGGATCACGATGAGCGGCAGGAGGAGCGCGGCGCCCGCCAGGGGACCGAGCGGCAGGGCCACCCCCAGGTCCTTGCTCGACGCGACCCGGTAGGAGAGGAACGGGTCTCCCGCCGCCGACGCGAGCACGGTCGTCACGATCTGCGGCATCGTCGCGAGGAGCGCTGCGCCCATGGGCACGAGCGCGAGTCCCCGGGTGCGTCCGATGGTCGCGAGGAGCCCCGGGACGGTGGGGACCAGGCCGACGACGAAGGCGGGGAGGGGCCCGACGGTCCCCGCGACGACGACCGCGAGGGCGAGGGAGACCGGCACGAGCACCGCGGACAGCACGAGGAGGCGCCGTCGAGGGCGCTCGAGCACGGCGTACGCGGCGACCACGTAGAAGGAGAGGAAGACGGTCGCGAGGAACGCGTAGACGTGCACGTTGAGCAGGCCGCCGACCACGACGCCCACCAGCACGAGCGTGACGAAGCGCGAGCGGCGGGACGACCCGCGGAGCGTGGGCACCAGGGCGGCGAGGAACGCGATGCCGGCGACGGAGAGCGCGGCGGCCTCGCCGTTCAGCGTGAACAGCACCCCGAACGGCCCCCAGAGGACGGCGTGCGAGCTCATCTGCCAGAACCACGCGCCCGGGCCCGAGGTCCAGGCGAACGTCCCGAGCATGAGCGGCGCGAAGCCGAGGACGCCGGTCCACGCGCGGCCCGAGACCCGGATGCAGGCGATGGCGATGGCCGCCACGAGGCCCGCCTGGATGAGGGTGCCGACGACGTTCCAGGCCGTGACCGGCCCGATCCCCGTGAGGTGGCCGACGGCGCCGAGCACGAGGTAGTAGAGGTGCGGGTACGTGTTGCGGCCGGACTCGGTGAACGGCTCGACCGAGGCGAAGTCCCCGCGCGCGAAGTTGACCACCATCGACAGGTAGGAGAGCTGGTCGTACACGAAGTAGTCGCGGAACGACGTCAGCACGCTGGGTGCGCGGTGCACGAGCATCCCGACCTGGGTCACGAGGAAGAGGAGGACGGCGGCCGCGACGGACAGCGCGGACGTCAGGCGCCGGGGCGTGTCCTGCCGCGTGCTCCGGGTGGGGGATTCGAGTGAGGGCACGGGGGTCGATGCTACCAGCCGGGTAGGCGACGGCCCGGGGGCGGACGGGCGCGGACGGGCCGGGACGGCCGGCCGGAGCGGTGGGCTCCTCCCCGGCTCCCCGCGCGCCACGATGGCTGCGGCCCGCCCCCGGGTAGACTCGGCGGCTCGACGCCCGAGCCCGTCTCGGCTGCGTCCGGCCACCGTCACACGCGACGCTGCGCACGCAGCAGGAGGGACGCGCATGCCCGCCGAGCCCTTCTCCCTCCTCCTCCCCGTGTACCGGGGCGACCGCCCCGAGTTCCTCCGCCGGGCGTTCCGCAGCAGCGTCGACGACCAGACGCTCCGACCGGACGAGGTCGTCGTCGTCCGCGACGGCCCGGTGTCCGCGGAGCTCGCCCACGCCATGGCGGAGCTCGCGGACGCGTCGCCCGTCCCGGTGGTCACGGTCGGGCTCGAGCGCAACATGGGCCTCGCCCACGCGCTGGAGCGCGGCCTCGACGCGTGCGCGCACGACGTCGTCGCGCGCATGGACGCCGACGACATCAGCCTCCCCGAGCGCTTCGCCCGCCAGCTCGCGCTCATCTCGGGCGGCCTCGACCTCGTGGGCACCGGCATGTACGAGTTCGCGGACGAGGTCGGGACCATCGGCGGCCGCCGCACCCCGCCCGTCGGCGCCGACGCCATCTCCCGGTACGCCCGCTTCCACGACCCGTTCAACCACCCCACCGTGGTCTACCGCCGCGCGGCCGTGCGGCGCGCCGGCGGGTACCTCCCGCTCGGCCTCATGGAGGACTACTACCTCTTCGCCCGCATGATCCAGTCGGGCGCCCGGGTGGACAACCTCCCCGACCCGCTCGTGATGTACCGCGTGAGCGCGGGCGCCTACGCCCGGCGCGGCGGTGTCGCCCAGCTGCGCGCGGAGCTGCGGCTCCAGCGCGAGTTCCGCCGCCGCCGGTTCACGTCGCCCGCGCAGGCGGCGCGCAACGTGCTCGTCCGCGGCAGCTACCGCCTCATCCCCGAGGCCGTGCGCCGGGGCCTGTACCGCCGCCTGATCACGCGCGACCGGACGGTCCCCCAGGCCCGCGCCTGATCCCCCGTTACCCTTGACCAGTCCCGTCGAGCGCCCGTCGGGCGCCACCCCAGCAAAGGAATGTGCCATGAGCCCTGATCTCGTAGTGGTCGGGTCCGGTTTCTTCGGACTCACGATCGCGGAGCGCGTCGCCGAGGAGCTGGGCCTCAAGGTCCTCGTCATCGACCGCCGCGACCACATCGGCGGCAACGCGTACAGCGAGATGGACCCGGAGACGGGCATCGAGGTGCACCGCTACGGCGCGCACCTGTTCCACACCTCGAACGAGACGGTGTGGGAGTACGTCAACCGCTTCACGGACTTCACGCCCTACGTGCACCGCGTCTACACGGAGCACGAGGGCGAGGTCTTCCCGTTGCCGATCAACCTCGGCACCATCAACCAGTTCTTCCGCTCGGCGCACGGCCCCGCCGCCGCGCGCGAGCTCATCGCCGAGCAGGCCTCCGAGCTCGACGCCGGCGAGGCGAGGAACCTCGAGGAGAAGGGCATCTCCCTCATCGGGCGCCCGCTCTACGAGGCCTTCATCCGCGACTACACGGCCAAGCAGTGGCAGACGGATCCCACGGACCTGCCCGCCGAGGTCATCAGCCGCCTCCCCGTGCGCTACACGTACGACAACCGCTACTTCAACGACACGCACGAGGGCCTGCCCGTGCAGGGCTACACGGCCTGGCTCGAGCGCATGGCCGACCACCCCAACATCGAGGTGCGCCTCGAGACCGACTTCTTCGACGAGACCCAGGAGGTCAACCGGGCGTCGGTCGTCGGCACGGTGCCCGTCGTCTACACGGGTGCCATCGACCGCTACTTCGACTACTCGGAGGGCGCGCTGTCGTGGCGCACGCTCGACTTCGAGCGCGAGGTGCTCCCGGTCGGCGACTTCCAGGGCACGCCCGTCATGAACTACGCCGACTCCGACGTGCCGTTCACGCGCATCCACGAGTTCCGCCACTTCCACCCCGAGCGCGACGCGCCCGCGGACAAGACGGTCATCATGCGCGAGTACTCGCGCTTCGCCGAGGGCGACGACGAGCCGTACTACCCGGTCAACACCGCGGCCGACCGCGAGGGCCTCCTCAAGTACCGCGAGCTCGCGAAGCAGGAGGAGGGCGTCTTCTTCGGCGGCCGCCTCGGCACGTACCAGTACCTCGACATGCACATGGCCATCGGCGCGGCGCTCTCGATGTACGAGAACAAGCTGAAGCCCGTCCTCGCGAAGGACGCCTCCTGATGGCCGCCGCGGACCAGGGCGCCCCCGTGCAGCTCGACCTCATCCAGCGCGTCATCCTGCCCTCCGACCACGACCCGGACATCCTCCCGCTCTACGTGGACGCCGACTACTGGACGAGCATCCCCGTGACGCCGCAGAAGCGCCGCCGCTCGCCGCTGCGCGTGGTCGACTCGGACGCGGACAAGGCCGTCGTCCGCCTCAGCGACATGGGCATCACCAGCGCCATCACGGGCGACCGCGGCTTCCGGGTCCCGCACCGCCGCAAGGTCTCGTTCGGCACCTACTTCAACGCGTTCCCCGCGTCCTACTGGCGCTCCAGCACCAGCCTCGACGGCGTCGTGCTCGAGGTCGAGACGACCGGCAGCGGACAGGTCATCGTGTACCGCTCCAACGCGCGGGGCGTCATCCAGAAGGTCGACGGCGCGTCGGTGTCGGGTCCCACGACCTCGCGCTTCGAGCTGCCGTTCACCTACTTCGCCGACGGCGGCTGGTACTGGTTCGACCTGATGGGCGAGGAGGCCGACTTCGCGCTCGTCGAGGCGGGCTGGTACGCCCCCGAGGGCACCGTCCCCACGACGGGCGCCGCGGGATCGGTGAGCATCGCGATCACGACGCTCAACCGCGCCGAGTACTGCGTGAAGCTCCTCACGGACATCGGCGAGAAGCCCGACGTCGCGGCGCTCCTGGACCACGTCTACGTCACGGACCAGGGCACGCAGAAGGTCGCCGACCAGCCCGCGTTCCCGCGTGCGCAGGAGCTCCTCGGCGAGAAGCTCCGCGTGATCGACCAGGCCAACCTCGGCGGATCCGGCGGCTTCTCCCGCGGCATGTACGAGACGCTGAAGGAGGGCGCGAGCGACTACGTCCTCGTCATGGACGACGACATCACGCTCGAGCCGGAGAGCATCCGCCGCGCGGTGAAGTTCGCCGACTACGCGCGCACGCCCACGATCGTCGGCGGCCACATGTTCGACATGTACGACAAGAGCAAGCTCCACGCGTACGCCGAGGGCTTCGACATGTGGAACTTCATGTGGGGCCCCGTCACGCCCACGCGCCACGACTTCAGCGCGTCGAACCTCCGCCAGACGCGGTGGATGCACCGCCGGGTCGACGCCGAGTACAACGGCTGGTGGATGTGCCTCATCCCCGTCTCCACGATCAAGCAGGTGGGCCTGTCGCTCCCCGTCTTCATCAAGTGGGACGACGCGGAGTACGCGCTCCGCGCCAAGGAGGTCGGCGTGCCGACCGTCACGCTGCCGGGCGCGGCCGTGTGGCACGTCTCCTGGGTGGACAAGGACGACTCGCAGGACTGGCAGGCGTTCTTCCACGCGCGCAACCGGCTCATCGCCGCCCTGCTGCACTCGCCGTACGAGCGCGGCGGCCGGTTCCTCACGGCGAACCTCGCCACCGACGTGCGTCACCTGGTGTCGATGCAGTACTTCGCGCTCGCGGCGCGCCACGAGGCGTATCGGAACATCCTGCGCGGGCCCCGCGGCCTGCACCAGGACATGGTCACGCGCCTCGCCCGCACCAGGGAGCTCGCGAAGGGCTTCAGCGACGGGATGCCGATCAAGGACCGCGCCGCGCTGCCGGACATCGTGGCTCCCGACAAGCCGCACGGCCGCGTCAGCGGCACCGCGCCGGCGGGCATCATCCGCCTGGCCTGGCTGGCGCGCACGGTCGCCCGCCACGCGTTCTCGCCGCTGAGCGCGTCCGCGAGCCGGGGACCGGAGGCGCACCTCTCGTTCGAGGACGCGCGGTGGTGGGTCGTGCCCTCCTTCGACAGCGTGCTCGTGTCCAACGCGGAGGGCTCCGCCGCCCTGCTCCACCGTCGGGATCCCGCGCTGTTCCGGCGCATGCTGTGGACGAGCCTCGTGCTCCGCTGGCGCATCCTCGCCCGCTGGCCGCAGCTCAAGGCGGCGTACCGCGCGGCTCTGCCCACCATCACCAGCCCGGAATCGTGGGCGCGCACCTTCGGCGTCGACCAGCCGGAGAGCGGGCGCGGGCAGCGCTAGCCGGTCCGCACGCGCGGGCGGCGGGGTGTCCACTGAGGGCAGCCCGCCCCCTCCGCGCTCGGACGGGGTTCCCCCGTGTGTGAGAATCGCATCTCACGCAGTACGCGAGGGGATGTCAGTGGACGACAACGGGGTGGACCACCGGCGCGCGCGCCGACGATCGCGGCTGATCGCCTGCCTGGCCGTCTGGGCCGTGGCGCTGGGCGTCGGGCTCGTGGGGACGGGCGTGGTCGGGGGGCCCGCCGAGCCGGCGCAGGCCGCATCCGGGGCCGACTTCGACCCCGGCATGATCATCAGCGACGCGAAGTTCTTCGACGGGGCCGTCATGTCCCAGCGGGACGTGCAGACCTTCCTGCAGGCCCGGGTGCCGCGGTGCGCGTCCGGCTACGTCTGCCTCACGAACTACGTGCAGGACACCCCCGCGCGCGACGGGGACAGCAGGTGCTCCAGCCTGCAGGCCTCCCGGATGAGCGCGGCGGACGTCGTCTACTGGGTCGGCCGCGCCTGCGGCGTGAGCCAGGCCGCCCTGCTCGTGCTGCTCGAGAAGGAGCAGGGCCTCGTCACCGACAGCACGCCCACGGATCGGCAGTTCCGCAGCGCCACCGGCTACGGCTGCCCGGACACCGCGGCATGCGACTCCACCTACTACGGCTTCTTCAACCAGGTCTACAACGCGGCCCGCCAGTTCAAGGTGTACCAGTCGACGCCGACGCGCTGGAACTACCAGGCCGGCCGGGTCAACACGATCCTGTGGCACCCGAACGCGGCCTGCGGCTCGTCGCAGGTGACGATCCGGAACCAGGCGACGGCCGGCCTCTACATCTACACCCCGTACCGCCCCAACTCCGCGGCGCTGGCCAACCTCTACGGGACGGGCGACTCCTGCTCCTCCTACGGCAACCGGAACTTCTGGCGCCTCTACACCGACTGGTTCGGCAGCACGTCGGACGGCCCGGTGTCCTCGTTCGTCAAGACGGCCACGGACGACAGCGTCTACCTCGTCAGCGGCGGGCAGAAGCACCCGATCACCGACTTCGCGGTGTTCCAGAACCTGTCGGCGCTGGGCGGGATCAGCACGGTCTCCCGCTCCTACCTCGACGCGCTGGCCACGGGGAACGTCGCGTCCGAGCTCGTGCGGGATCCGTCGGACGGGACCGTCAGCCTCGTGCAGGGCGACCGCCGCCATCCCTTCACGTCCTGCGCGCTGGTGGGCGACTACGGATACGGGTGCGGCGACGCCGTGAACCTGGATCCGGGTCAGCTCGCCTCCGTGCCCGCGGCGGGGAACATGAGCGCGTACTTCGTCCTGCCCGGCAGCGGCACGGCCTACCTCCTCGAGGGCGGCGTCAAGTACCCGCTCTCGAGCTGGTCCGCGCTGGTCGGGCTCAACTCGGGCGCGTCGCCGTTCGTGGCCACCATGCGCGCATCGGTGGGGAGCCGCTACGCGACGGGCCACACGGCGCTCGAGCCGGGGACGCTGGCGAAGTCGCCCGCGGGAGCCGACGTGTACCTGATCAACGGGCTGAACAGCAAGGTGGGCGTCCCGTCCTTCGCGGTGACGCAGGAGCTCGGCTTCGGCACGTCGTTCGCGAACGTGGCGGCGCAGACGCTCGACGGCTACACGCGATCCACGGCGAACCTCTCGCTGCTGGTCCGCTGCGGCGGGGTCACGTCGCTCGCCACGCAGGGGCGCGTCGTCGCGGTGGCGAACCCGGGATCCACGGGGCTGCCCGTCACCGATCTGGTCCCCACCACGTGCCGTGCGCTCGACGCGACCGGCGGCACCGTGCAGGGGCCGGTGTTCGTGAAGGGCATCGCCGACTCGACGGTGTTCCTGCTCCAGGGCGGCCAGGCGAAGCCGGTGACCTCCTGGGCGCGGCTCGTGGCCCTGGCGGGCACGTCGTCGCCGACGATCACGACCCTGCGCGACGCGGCGGTCGCCCGCATCGCGGTCGGCGCGGACGCCTGACCCGTCACGCCGGACGTCGAGCCGACGCCGGATACAGTGGGGGCCGCACCGGAAGGACGCGGCGCGGCCCCTCGGCGGTCGTGCTCGCCGTGCGAGGAGGAGAGCGCATGGACCAGCACGACCTCGACGTCGACGCACGCCGCGAGGAGACCCCGCCGCCCGGCATCCTCCTCCGCCTGATCAAGGACGAGCGCATCGCGTTCCTCCTCGTGGGCGGCTTCAACACCGTCATCGGCACCGCGTGGTTCGCCCTGTTCTACCTGCTCTGGGGGCACGCGATCCCGTACCCCGTGGTGCTCGTGATCGCGTGGGCGGTGCAGCTGCCGATCTCGTTCACGCTCCACCGGAAGCTCGTCTTCAAGGTGAGCGGGAACCTCATCCCGGACTTCTCGCGGTACACCCTGGTGAACCTCGTGCCGCTGCTCGCCAACATGCTGCTGCTGCCGCTCGTCGTGGAGACGACGCCGCTGCAGCCGATCGTGGCGCAGATCCTCGTGACGATCGTCATCACGGTCGCCACGTACACCGGCCACAAGTTCTTCTCGTTCCGCCGGCCGCGCGACGAGGCGGTCCGCTGATCCCGACCGGATGCGCCTCCGCGCCCGGACGTCCGCTCAGGCGGGCAGGGGCTGCGCGGGCAGGCCGTGGCGCCAGCTGCGGCCCTGCGCGGCCTTGACCGCGCAGATCACGAGCAGCACCCAGCCCCACTCCACGAGCGTGACGCTCTCCCCGAGGGACACGACCACGAGCACGACGAGCACGAGCGCGGTCCACACGTAGCCCACGCCGCGCTTGGTGGTCGCGAGCACCCACGAGCGGCCGAGCGCGAGGGCGCAGAACGCGGCGAAGAGCACCAGGCCGACGAGCCCGGCCTGCAGGTAGAGGTCCAGGTAGGCGTTGCGGGCGTTCTCCTGCGCGCCGCGGCTCACGAGGTCGAGGGCGGTGTACGGGTACGCGTCGCGGCGCCACAGGCCGACGAAGCCCCAGCCCTCGATCGTGTTGAGGTCGATGAGGCGCAGCATCTCGCGCCACAGGGCGACGCGCTGCAGGTAGTCGGGGCGGGCCTGCAGGACCTGCAGCACGGGGGAGCGGAAGGCGACGACGAGCATCGCGACCACGGCGGCCAGCACCAGCACCGCGCTGTTCGCGAGCGGCCGGGCCTGCCGCGCGAGATGCCGGAGGCCGAACACCGCCAGGGAGGCGACGGCCAGCACGAGGAAGGTGCCGAGGATCACGGACGAGCGCGTGAGCGACGCGACGAGGAGCGCGACGGTCAGGGAGGCGACGGCGCGCCCGCGCGACACGGACCGGGTGAGCAGCTCGACCGCGAACGTCACGGCCGCGACGAGGGCGAGGGCGCCGAGGGCGTTGCGCTCGCCGAGGAGGCCCTGGATCGGTCCGAGGCGCCCGAGGGCGCCGCGGATGCCGAGGAACGGGATCGGGCCGTCGATGAGGAGCCCGGCGAGCACCTCGAGCGCGAGCGACGACGCGAGGACGAGCCGCAGCACGTCGCCGACGGCGCGCACGATCTGGATCAGGTCGCGGACGACGCCCACGTACACCGCGAGGAACGCGGACGCGGCGAGGTACAGCACGCCGGCGACCGCGTCCGGCTGATAGGCGGTCCAGAGCAGCGTCGCGGCGCACCAGCCCACCAGCAGCAGGAGCGAGACGGGCAGGAGGCCGCGCCACTCCCAGTCCCCGCGCTTGGCGACGAGCGATCCCGCGGCCATCGCCACGAGGGCGGACACGATGCCGATGAGCCCGGGCCAGCCCATGGTAGCGCGGACGGCGTGCGAGAGGACGGCGGTGCCGATGACGCAGTGCGTGAGGGCGGCGGAGAAGCGCGCCGACCCGAGCAGCTCCGGGAGGCGCTCCGGCAGCGGCAGGCGCGCGGGCAGCGTCATGCGGCGTCCCTCACGGGAGGTCGACGGGGCACCGGGCGGCCACGCGGGTCAGGCGACGCCGGGATCGGCCGGGACCGCGGGGGCGCTGGCGGCGGGGGCGGGCAGGCGGGACGCGTCGGCGACCGCACCCGCGGCGACGGGCGGCCGGCGGGAGTCGACCGGGCCGGGCACGTCCTCGCGCGCGATCATCCCCGAGCGGGTGGCCATCGCGATGACGATGAGGAGCAGCCAGTTGCCCTCGTAGAGCAGACGGCTCTCGGCGAGGCTCTGCACGACGAGCGCGGTCATCAGCAGCAGCGGCGCGAGCGCGAGCGCGCTGTACGGCTCGACCCGGTCGCGGCGGTGCTGCGGGCGGTCGATGGCGGCCCACCAGGAGCGGATGTACGTCGTGACGATGAGGCAGACGAAGACCAGCGCGCCCACGGCGCCGAGCTGGAGGAACACGTCGAGGTACGCGTCGTGGGCCTGGAGGTACGTGACGCCGCTGCGCACCGCGAGGCCCTCGAACGGCTTGATCCAGGGGGCCCAGTAGCCGATCCAGCCCCAGCCGACCACGGGGTGCTGCTGCGCGAGCCCGATGACCGACTCCCAGATCTCGAAGCGGCCCGTGAGGTCGGGCGAGCGGCCGAGCAGCTCGAAGACCTCGGCCGTGCGCGTGACGACGATCCCCGCGCCGGCGGCCGCGGCGACCACGACCCCGCCGGCGAGCACGAGCCGTCCGCGGATGCCCACCCGGCGCGCGATGACCGCGAGCACGGCGACCACGCCGGTCATGATGAGCGCGACGAGCACGGTGGAGCTGCCCGTGAGCGTGAGCGTGAGGAGGGCCACCGCGATCCACACGGCGGCGGTCCGGCGGTCCGCGGTGCGCGCCGCGAACTGCAGCGCGAAGACGATGAGGCCGAGCAGCGCCACCATGGCGAGGAGGTTGGCGTTGCCGACGACGCCCTGGATGCGGCCGCCCAGGAGCAGCTCGCCGCGCGTCCACGCGAAGGCGGCGGGCGCGCGCGGGCCGTAGTCGGTGAAGAACGGCATGACGGGCTGGCGCACCACGACCGCGATGAACAGCTCGAAGGCCAGCGACAGCCCGAGGATGATGCGGAGCGCCCGGCCCAGCGCCTGGACGATCTCCGCCCACGAGAGCAGCACCACGAGCATCAGCGCCGCCGTGGACGTGGCGAGCTGGATGATCACCCCGAGCGCCGACTCCGGCCGGTACTGCGACCAGGCGATCGACAGCACGGACAGGCCCGTGAAGGCGAGGAACGGCACCGGGAGCACCCGGAGGCGCGGCAGCGGTCGGGCGCGCACGAGCAGGGTGATGCTCGTGATGAGCACGGCGAGCGCGATCGCGCTGAAGCCCCACCAGCTGAGGCTGTTCCGCCACATGTCGCCCGCGAAGGTGGTGACGAGGACGAAGGTCGCGAATGCCCGGAGGGCTCGTCGGCTGGCGGAGGGCATGCCCATCAGGGTAACGGGCCGGGGCGGATCCTCCCGTCCCGCCGGGAGCTCCGCCCGGCGGGCCCGCGGATGCCCGGCGCGTCGGGCGGCCGCCTGTCCGTCAGACGAAGGCCGCGTGGCCCGTGATCGCGCGGCCCACGATGAGCGTGTTCATCTCGCGCGTGCCCTCGTAGGAGTACAGGGCCTCCGCGTCGGCGAAGAACCGGGCCACGTCGTAGTCGAGGACGATGCCGTTGCCGCCGAACGCCTCGCGGCACCACGCGACGGTCTCGCGCATCCGGCTCGTGGCGAAGGCCTTGGCGAGGGCGGAGTGCTCGTCGGACTGCGTGCCCTCGTCCACCATCTCGGAGGCGCGGGTGACGAGCCCGATGGACGCGGTGATGTTGCCGAGGCTGCGGACGAGGAGGTCCTGGATCAGCTGGTGCGCGCCGAGCGGCTTGCCGAACTGCTGGCGCTCGCCCGTGTACGCGACGGCCGCCTCGTAGGCGCCGACCGCGATGCCGATCGCGGCCCACGCGACCTCCGCGCGGGTCAGGCGCAGCACGGCGGCCGTGTCCGCGAAGGACGTCGACCGCTGCAGGCGGTTCCGCTCGGGCACGATGACGCCGTCCAGCTCGATGTCGGCGTTCTGCACGATGCGCAGCGCCTGCTTGTCCTCGATGCGGGTGGCGCGGAAGCCGGGGGAGTCGTTGGGGACGAGGAAGCCCTTCACCTGTCCGTCGTCCGCGTCCTTGGCCCAGACGACGGTGACGTCGCTCACGGTGCCGTTGCCGATCCAGCGCTTGGCGCCCGTGATGCTCCACTCGTCGCCGCGCCGCGTCGCGACGGTGCGCAGGCCCCGGGCGGAGTCGGAGCCGGACATCGGCTCCGTGAGCCCGAAGGAGCCGAGGAGCTCGCCCGACGCGAAGCGCGGCAGCCACTCGGCGCGCTGCTCCGGGGAGCCGGCGACCGCGATGCTGCCCATGACGAGGCCGCTCTGCATGCCGACGAGGGTCGCGATGCTCGCGTCCACCCGGCCGAGCTCGAGCGCCGCCCAGCCGCGGAACACGGCCGAGTTCTCGAACGGGCGCGTCTCCGGATACGGCATGCCGAAGAAGCCGCGCTGGGCGAGGCCGCCGACCACGTGGCGGGGGAACTCGGCCCGGGCCCACCAGCCGTTGACGTGCGGCCGGACCTCCTGCTCGAGGTAGGAGCGCAGCTCGGCGAGGGATTCCCTCTCCCTGTCGCCGAGCCGGGACTCGTAGCCGTAGAAGTCGCCGATGAGGGGGGTGAGGGACACGATGCTCCGTTGCGGTTCGTCGGCGCCCTCGGGTCGGGCGCCTGCGGGCGAGCCTAGGTCGGCGTCCGGGCGGCGCCGTCATCGCTTGGTACTTTGGTCGCGTCCGGACCGGACGCGCGCCCGTGGGCGTTGTAGGTAGCCGCCAAGCCCGACAGGATCGCCCGTGTTCACTGCCCTCTCCAACACCCCCCGCGACTACGCCTGGGGGTCGACGACCGCCATCGCGGAGCTGCTCGGCCGCGAGCCGTCGGGGGGCCCGGAGGCCGAGCTCTGGCTCGGTGCCCACGGCGGCTCGCCCACGCGCGTGGACGACCCGGCGACGGCCGGCGGCGCGACGACGCTGGCCGACTGGATCCGGCGGGACCCGGCCACCACGCTCGGCCCGCTCGCCGAGGGCCTGCGCCCGGGCGACGGCCCCGGCCTCCCGTTCCTCCTCAAGGTGCTCGCCGCGGGCGGCCCGCTGTCGCTCCAGGCGCACCCCGACCTGCACCGCGCCCGCCGCGGCTTCCGCGACGAGGAGGAGCGCGGCATCCCGATCGACGCCCCGCACCGCAACTACAAGGACCCGCTGCACAAGCCGGAGCTCATCTACGCGCTGAGCGACGAGTTCCACGCGCTCTGCGGCTTCCGGCCGCTCGCGGAGGTGCGGCAGGTGTTCACGCTCCTGCTCACGCTCGACGCGTCCGGGCCCGACTCCGACCCGGCCGTCATCCGGTCCGTGCTCTCGCGCCTCACCGGATCCGAGGCCGACGTGCTGCGCGACGTGTTCGCCTTCCTCATGGGCGGCGGGGCGGAGGTGCGCCGCCTCGTCGACCGCGTGACGCTGCTGGCGAGCCTCGCCTCCGACCGGCAGTGCCGCGAGTTCGGCACGGAGATGCGCACCGTCCGCGAGCTCGCCGCGGCGTACCCGGGCGACCCGGGCATCGTCACGTCGCTGCTCCTCAACCGGGTGACCCTGCGGCGCGGCGAGGCCCTCTACCTCCCGGCCGGCAACATCCACGCGTACCTGCACGGGCTCGGGATCGAGCTGATGGCCGCCTCCGACAACGTGCTGCGCGGCGGCCTCACGCCCAAGCACGTCGACGTGCCGGAGCTGCTCGACGTGCTCGAGTTCCAGGCGCTGCCCGTGCCGTACCTGGAGCCCGAGCACACGGCGCCGGGGGTCGAGCTCTACCGGCCGGACGTGCCCGACTTCCTGCTCGCCCGGATCTCCCCGGCCACGCGCGAGGCGACGCCGGGCGACGCCGGCGCGAGCGTCGTCGAGGTCGACGGCCCGGCCATCGTGCTGTGCACCAGCGGCGAGGTGGCGCTCCGCGGGGAGACGTCGTCCGTCGTCGTCCGCCGCGGCGGGGCCGTCTTCGTCACGCCCGACGAGGGGCGGATCGTCGTCACGGGGGAGGGCGAGGCGTTCCTCGCGACGACCCCGGCGCCGTCCGCCGCCGCGGCCGACGACGTCGATCCGGACGCCTCCGCCGCGTGACCGGCGCCCGTCCGGCCGTCGATAGGGTTGCCGCATGACATGGTTGGTCACCGGCGGCGCCGGCTACATCGGTTCGCACATCGTCTCCGCGTTCGCCCGCGCCGGCATCGACACGGTCGTCCTCGACGACCTGTCGAGCGGCCACGCGTCGTTCGTCCCGGAGGGCGTGCCGTTCCACCGTGGGTCCGTGCTCGACCGGGAGCTGCTCGCGGGCATCCTCGGCTCCGGCGACATCCGCGGCGTCGTGCACGTGGCGGGCTACAAGTACGCGGGCGTCTCCGTCCAGCGCCCCCTGCACACCTACGAGCAGAACGTGACGGCCACCGCCGTGCTGCTCGAGGAGATGGAGCGCGCCGGCGTCGACAGCATCGTCTTCTCGTCCTCCGCGGCCGTGTACGGCACGCCCGACGTCGACCTCGTCGACGAGCGCACGGCCAAGGCCCCCGAGTCCCCCTACGGCGAGTCCAAGCTCATCGGCGAGTGGCTGCTGCGCGACCAGGGCGTCGCGACCGGCCTCCGCCACACGTCGCTGCGCTACTTCAACGTGGTGGGATCCGGCGAGGAGGGCTACGCCGACACCAGCCCGCACAACCTGTTCCCGCTCGTGTTCGACGCGCTCCTCGACGGGCGCACGCCGCGCATCAACGGCGGCGACTACCCGACGCCCGACGGCACGTGCGTGCGCGACTACATCCACGTCGTCGACCTCGCCGCGTCGCACGTCGCGGCCGCGCGCCGGCTCGAGGCCGGCGAGCCCGTGGAGCCCGTGTACTGCCTCGGCAGCGGCCAGGGCGTGAGCGTGCGGGAGATCATGACGGCCATCCGCGACGCGACGGGGATCGGCTTCGAGCCCGAGGTGCGGGAGCGCCGCCCCGGCGACCCGGCCCGCATCGTGGCGTCGGGCGACCTCGCCGCGCGCGATCTGGACTGGGCGATGCGCCACAGCCTGGACGACATGGTCGCGAGCGCCTGGGTCGCCCGCCAGGCCGGATCCCCGGAGTAGCGCCGCGGGCGAGCCGCGGCGCGTCGCAACCCTCGACGAGCGCCTGAGGGTTTACCCTCCGCGGCTTGACGCCGACGAGTTACACCGGTGTAATTATGACGACAAGCTGGGGCCGGCCGGGCGCTCCAGCCGTGTGGGGAGATCGTGACATGGCACTACCTGAGTACCACGCCGGGGTCCCCGACGACTGGTTCGTCGACCCCGTCCGACTCGGCGTCCCGGGCGTCCGGAGCGTCGACGACGGCAACCCGCTCGCCTGGCAGGCCGACTCGCTCTGCGCGCAGACCGACCCCGAGGCGTTCTTCCCTGAGAAGGGCGGATCCACCCGCGACGCCAAGAAGATCTGCGGCTCGTGCGAGGTGCGCTCCGAGTGCCTCGAGTACGCGCTGGAGAACGACGAGCGCTTCGGCATCTGGGGCGGGCTCTCCGAGCGCGAGCGCCGCAAGCTCCGCAAGCGCGCGGTCTGACCCCGCACGCGCCCGGAGCGGCTCCGCACGCGCGGCGCTCCGACCGCGCAGGCGCCGCCGGGAGCACCGGCTCCCCGGCGCGCCGTCCGATCGCGGCGGTTCCGCATCCGGCACCACGTAGGGTCTCCCTGTCATGCAGCCACGAGTAACCGCGATCCTCGTCGCCCACGAGGGCGCGCAGTTCCTCGAGCGGACCCTGGCGGCCCTCGCCGCGCAGACCCGCCGACCCGACCAGGTGGTCGCGATCGACCTCGGCTCCCGGGACGCGTCCGCGGCCCTGCTGGCCGCGTCCGAACCCACGCGCATGGTGCAGGCGCCCGCGCGGATGACGTTCGGGCAGGCCGTGGACCAGGCAGTCCGCG
Source organism: Clavibacter sp. CT19 (assembly GCF_027858075.1). Classification (NCBI taxonomy): domain Bacteria; kingdom Bacillati; phylum Actinomycetota; class Actinomycetes; order Micrococcales; family Microbacteriaceae; genus Clavibacter; species Clavibacter sp. CT19. The sequence continues at coordinate 186,764 of NZ_JAQHYR010000001.1, forward strand.
TGATCCCCGCGCCCACCGGCGACGATGAGCTGCTCTGGCTGCTCTCCGCCGACAACGCGCCCGCGCCCGACGCGCTCGAGCGCCTGCTCGCCGCGATCGAGGCGTCGCCCAGCGTCGCCGTCGCCGGTCCCAAGCTCATGGAGTGGGACCACCCCGGCTACATCCGCGAGATCGGCCGCACCCTCACCACCCTCGGCGCCGCCGTGCCCGAGGTCGACGGCGAGCTCGACCAGGCCCAGTACGACGACATGAGCGACGTCCTCGGCGTGGCCGCGGGCGGCATGCTCGTGCGGCACCGGCTCTGGGACGAGCTCGGCGGCTTCGACGACGCGCTCCCCGTGATCGACGACGCGCTCGACCTGTGCGTGCGCGCCCGCCTCGCGGGCCACCGCGTGGTGGTCGTGCCCGCGGCCCGCGTCGCGTCCGCCGGATCCGCGGGCCCCGGCACCGCGTTCCTCGGCCGGCGCACCCCGCGCCGCCGCCGCCGTCGGCTCGCGCGCCAGGCCGAGCTGCACCGCCGCCTGTCCTACGCGCCGGCCGCCGCCGTGCCCTTCCACTGGCTCTCGCTCGTGCCGCTCGCGATCCTCCGCGCCCTCCTGCAGCTCCTGCGCAAGCGGCCCACGGCAGCGCCCGGGGAGATCGGCGCCGCCCTCCGCGTCGCGGTCGCGCCCGGACGCGTCGTCGCCAGCAGGCGGCGGCTCCAGGCGACGCGCACGGCGCCGTGGTCGAGCATCGCGTCCCTCCGGCAGCCGCTCGCGGTCGGCCGCCGCCGCCGGTCCCTCGCCCGCGAGCAGTACCGCGTCGAGCACATGGGCGTCTCCGACGGCGTCGAGTTCCTCGCCACGGGCGGCGGCTGGACCGTCCTCACCGCGCTGCTCCTGGCCGCCGTCATGTGGATCCCGCGCCTCGGCGGCACCGCCCTCACCGGCGGGCAGCTGCTGCCGCTCGGACCGGACGCGGGCGCGCTGTGGGCGCAGGTCGGCATCGGCGTGCGGGGGATCGGCACGGGCCCCGTCGCCCCATCCGACCCGTTCGCCGCCGTGCTCGCGGTGCTCGGCAGCATCACCGCCTGGGAGCCGTCGCTCGCGGTCCTCGGCCTCTTCGTGGGCGCGCTGCCGCTCGCGGCCCTCGCCGCGTGGCTCGCCGCCGCGCAGGTCACGCGCAACGCCTGGCTCCGCGCGCTGGCCGCGCTCGCCTGGACCCTCGCGCCCACGTTCCTCGTCGCGCTCGGCGACGGCCGCCTGCCCGCCGTGCTCGCGCACCTGCTGCTGCCGTGGCTCGCGCTCGCCGTGCTGCGGGCGCCGCGGTCGTGGTCCGCCTCGGCCGTGGCGGGCATCCTCATGGCCGCGGTCGGCGCGTCCGCCCCGTCCCTCGTGCCCGCGCTCCTCGTGCTGTGGCTCGTCGCGGTCGTCCGCGCCGGTCGCCGCGTCGGCCGGCTCGTCACGATCCCCGTGCCGCTCGTCGCGCTCGCCGCCCCGCTCGTCGCGTACCGGGTGATGCAGGGGCAGCCCCTCGCGCTCGCCGCCGACCCGGCCGTCCCCGCGGCGTTCACCCCGGCGGACGTCCCGGGCCTCGCGCTCGGCTTCCCCACGTCGGGGCTCGGCGGCTGGACCGCGGTCGTCGACGGCCTCGGGCTGGGCCTCCCCGCATCCGTGCCGCTCGTCGTCGTGGCCGTGCTCGTCGCCCCGCTCGTCGTCGGTGCCGTCGCCGCCCTCTTCCTCCGCGGCTCGCACCGGGCCGCGCTCGCCCTGTCCGTGTCCGTGGTCGGCTTCGCCACCGCCGTGCTCGCGGCGCGCACGGTCGTGCAGTCCACGGGGGCCGACGTCGTCGCCGTGTGGCCGGGATCCGGCCTCAGCCTCCTCTGGCTCGGCCTCTCCGGCGCCCTGGTGCTCGGCTTCGCGACGCTCGGCCGGCGCTCGGTGCTGCCGGGCCTCGTCGCGACCGTGACGCTCGTGGTCGTCGCGATGCCCCTGGTCTCGGCGGCGGTGGCGGGATCCACCGCCGTGCGCCCCGGCGAGGACGCGTCCCTGCCGGGCCTCGTCGTGGCGCAGGCCGCGACCGACCCGTCCGTCGGCACGCTCGTGCTCCGCGCGGGCGACGACGGTTCCCTGGCCGCCGACGTGGAGCGCGGCGCCGGACGCACGCTCGAGCAGGTGTCCACGGTCGACTCCACGATCGGGCCGCTCACCGACACGCAGACCCGCGTCGCCGAGCTCGCCGGCAACGTCTCGTCGCGCTCGGGCCTCGACGCCACCGAGGACCTCCGCACGCTCGGGATCAGCTACGTGCTCCTCGCCCCGCCGTCGGGCGCCGCCGAGCAGGCCGTGCACGACCGGGCGGGCTCCGCGCTCGACGACGACCCCGTGTTCACCGCCGTCGGCCAGACCGAGGCCGGGCTGCTCTGGCGCTTCGTCGGGAGCGAGGACCTGGACGTGCAGGTCGCCGGCCCCGGCAACCTCGACGACGCGGGCCGCGCGGGCGTCCTCGCCGCCCAGGCGCTGGTCTTCGCGCTGACGCTCCTCCTCGCGATCCCCACCGGCAGCCTCGCCGCGCGCAGCCGCCCGCTGCCCGCCTACCGCGAGCCCGTGACCGGCACCGACGTGCGCCCGGCGGACGCCGTCGAGCCGCGGCCCGAGCACGACGACCGGGGGATCCCCGCCTACCCCGACGAGCCCACCGGCACGAGCGTGGAGGCGGCGCCCTTCGGCGACATCCCGCAGGTCGGCGACCGGCCCGCGGACGACGCCGGCGACGCTTCCGCCACGGCGACCGCATCGGACGACGGTGACCGCCGCGGCGACCGCGACGACGACCGCCGCGGCGACCGCGACGACGACCAGCCCAGGAGGACAGATGGCCAGGCGTGACGCCGTGCGCATCGCGACGCGCGTGACCACCGGGATCGCGGGGGTCGCCGTGCTCGGCGTCGTCGTGACCGGCGCCCTCCTCCTCCCGCCGGTGTCGAGCGACGCGAGCGCGCCGTCCGTGCTCGTGACCCCCGTGGCGACCGACCAGCAGCGCGTCTGCCCGGGAGCCCTCCTCCGGCCCCCGGAGGCGGACGCCGCCGCGACGACGACCGCCGTCGCGGTCGGCTCCTCCGCGGTCACGAGCGGATCCGCGTCCGGCGACGTGCCCGCCGGCGGCCCGGGCGTGCGCACCTCGCGCCTGCGCGCCCCCGAGGTCCAGGGCGGCGCGTCGACCACGCCGTCCGTCCTCGCGGTCGCCGGGGCGACGGGGGAAGAACCGACGGAGCTCGCGGGCGCGGCGTCGCAGATCGCCTCCGCGAGCGACCTCGCGGGCCTCGCCGCGGCCCCCTGCTCCGAGGCCACCGCGGAGTCGTGGCTGCTCGGCGGCGCCACGACCACGGGCCGCACCACCTTCGTGGTCCTCGACAACCCGTCCGGTGTCGCTTCCACCGTCGACCTCGCCATCGCGGGCGAGGACGGACCGGTGAGCGCCCCCGGGGCCAGCGGGATCAACCTGCCCGCCGGCAGCCGGCGCGTGCTCTCGCTCGCCGGCCTCGCCCCCGACCTCTCGTCGCCCGCCGTCCACGTGCAGAGCCGCGGCGGCCAGGTCGTCGCCACGCTCGAGCAGAGCACGGTGCGCGGCCTCCTCGCGGGCGGGGTCGACGTCGTCGTCCCCGCCGCCGCGCCGGCCACCGCACTCACCATGACCGGCCTCCGGATCGACACGCAGGCCGCCGCGCCGGCCGCGGCGGCCGCGGGCGAGACGCCCGCCGAGGGCGCCGCCGGTTCCGGGCCCGGCGCCGACGTCGGGACTGACCCCGAGCGCGAGACCGCCGTCCGGGTCCTCGTGCCCGGCTCCGAGGACGCCGACGTGAGCGTCAGCGTCGCGCCCGAGGACGGCACGACGGGCACCGGCACGACCTTCACGGTCGAGGCCGACGCCGGTCGCGTGACCGACTTCCCCGTGACCGGACTGACCGACGGCCGCTACGCCGTCACCGTGCAGAGCTCGGTCCCCGTGGCCGCGGCCGTGCGCAGCATGTCCGGCGCGGCCGAGAGCGGCGCCACCGACTTCGCCTGGCTGCCCGCCGCCGGCGCGCTCACCCGCGACGCGCTGGTGTCCGTGCCGTCCGGCCCCGCGCCGCTGCTGCACGTGCGGAACCCCGGCGAGGCGGAGGCGACCGTCACGGCGCGGCCGACCGACGGATCCGAGCCCGTCACCCTCGCCGTGCCCGCGGGCGCTGAGGTCTCCGCCGCCGTCGTCGCGGGCCGCACCTACCTGCTCGCGGGATCCGCCGGGCTCACGGCCACGGTGACGTTCGCCGAGCCCGGGCGCTCGGCCGCGCTGCCCGTCGTGCCGGTGCTGCCGGCGGCGGACCCGCTGCGCATCCATCCCTGACGCCGCCCGGGGCGGCTCCCGCGGACGCCTGACGCCCGTGCGGCATCCGGCCTAGTGCGGGTCGTACCTGTCGGGCGCGAGGTCCCACGGGTCCTTGCCGAGGAGCTCGGCGACCGCGCGGAAGACGCAGCCCTCGACGAGCGCCCGGTGGTGGTGCTCGTCCTCCTCGTGGAGGTGCGCGAGGCGCTCGATGGGCAGGCGGTAGAAGACGACGCGGCGCTCGTCGGCGAGCACGCTCCAGCGGTCGATCCCGTCGCGCTCGCTGTTGCGGGCGGGCAGCGCGGCGACCTCGAAGGAGACGCGCTCGAGCTCGTCCGGCCAGAGGCCGCGGAGGTACTCGGCGGCCGAGGCCACGATCTCGTCGAAGCGGTCGACGCGCGTCCGCAGCACGGGGAGCTCGGGTCCGGTGACGGGGGAGCGGAGCCCCCGGCCGTGGCGGTCCCGCCAGGATCCGCGGATGGAGACGTGGCCTCCCCGGCGGCTCGATCGTGGCATGGCCCCATCGTACGGCCCGCGGGTCGGCGGTAGTGTGGGCGCGACATGACGAACAGGCCCTGCTCCCGCGTCGGCTGCACCGGCGGCGCCACGACCACCCTCACCTACGTCTACGCGGATTCCATGGCCGTGCTCGGTCCCCTCAGCCACGACTCGGAGCCGCACAGCTACGACCTCTGCGACCGGCACGCGGCGCGTCTGTCGGCGCCGCAGGGCTGGCAGATCGTCCGGCACGGCGTGCTCGGTGAGGTAGGTTTCGGGGCATGACGACGACCGCCGCCGCGACGCTGACCGCCATCGTGAAGACCTACGACGTGCGAGGTCTCGTGGGGAGCCAGCTCACGGAGGAGCTGGTCACGGCCCTCGGCGCCGGCTTCGTCGACGAGCTCGGGGCCGCGGGCGCCGAGATCGTCGTCGGCCACGACATGCGCGACTCGTCGCCCGCCTTCGCGCAGGCGTTCGCCCGGGGTGCGACGGCCCGCGGCGGGAACGTCCTCCTCATCGGGCTGTGCTCGACGGACGAGACGTACTTCGCGTCCGGGTCCCTCGACGCCCCCGCGGTCATGTTCACCGCGAGCCACAACCCGGCCACCTACAACGGCCTCAAGTTCTCCCGCGCCGGCGCCCAGGGCATCAGCCTCGACACGGGCCTCGCCGCCATCCGCGACCGCGCCATCGGCTTCCTCGAGGGGGGCATCGCGCCCGTCGAGCCCGCGGGCGAGGTGCGTGAGCGCGACGTGCTCGCCGACTACGCGGGCTACCTCCGCCAGCTCGTCGACCTCTCCGGCATCCGCCCGCTGCGCGTCGTCGTCGACGCGGGCAACGGCATGGGCGGCATGACCGTCCCCGCCGTGCTCGGCACCGCGGCAGGCCTGCCCGAGCTGCCCATCGAGGTCATCCCGCTGTACTTCGAGCTCGACGGCACGTTCCCGAACCACGAGGCGAACCCGCTCGAGCCCGCGAACCTGGTCGACCTGCAGAAGGCCGTCCTCGAGCACGGCGCCGACCTCGGCCTCGCGTTCGACGGCGACGCCGACCGCTGCTTCGTGGTGGACGAGAAGGGGCAGGCGGTCACGCCCAGCGCCGTCGCGGCGGTCGTCGCGCTCCGCGAGATCTCGCGCGTGAAGGCGCAGTCCCCGGACGACGAGGTCACCGTGCTGCACAACCTCATCACCTCGCGCATCGTGCCCGAGACGATCGAGGCCGCGGGCGCCATCGCGGTGCGCACGCGCGTCGGCCACTCGCTCATCAAGGACCAGATGGCCGCCACGGGCGCCGTCTTCGGTGGCGAGCACTCCGCGCACTACTACTTCCGCGACTTCTGGGGCGCCGACAACGGCATGCTCGCCGCCATGCACCTGCTCGCCGAGTTCGGCCAGACCGAGGGCCTCATGTCCGACCTCTCCGCGCGCTACACGCCGTACGCGCTGTCGGGCGAGATCAACAGCACGGTCGACGACGTGCCCGCCGCGTACGAGCGCATCGTCGAGGCGTTCCGCGGCCGCGGGGAGTTCGACGAGTTCGACGGCCTCACGGTCGACGGCCCGGTCGACGACGACGGCGCGTTCTGGTGGTTCAGCGTCCGCCCCTCGAACACCGAGCCGTTGCTGCGCCTCAACGTGGAGGCGTCGACCGAGTCGAAGATGGCCGCCCTCCGCGACGAGCTCCTCGGGCTGATCCGCGGGGCCTGATCCGCGACCCGCACGGCATCCGACGCCGCGTCCCTCCGGGAGGGGCGCGGCGTCGTCGTGCGTCCGGCGGGCGACCTGCGCGGATACCCCCTGGGGGTTCCATTGCATACCCCCAGGGGGTAGCGTCGACGGGAACGGAGGTGGCCGCCATGGTCGGGTACAGCGAGGGCAAGGACGACATCCTCAAGCGGCTGCGCCGCGCGGAGGGCCAGGTGCGCGGGATCGAGCGCATGGTCGAGGCCGACACGTACTGCATCGACGTGCTGACGCAGGTGTCCGCCGTCACGCGGGCGATGGAGACCGTGGCCCTGAAGCTGCTCGACGACCACCTCGCGCACTGCCTCGCGGAGGCCGCGCGCGAGGGCGGCCAGGTCGCGGACGACAAGGTGCGCGAGGCCTCCGCGGCCATCGCGCGGCTCGTCCGGTCCTGATCCGGCGCCGCCCCCGCCGCCCGCCGACACCGCACCCCACGAAGGAGACCCCATGACCACCACGAGCTTCCCCGTCACCGGCATGACCTGCGCGCACTGCGTCGCGAGCGTCACCGAGGAGGTCGGCGAGCTGCCGGGTGTCGCGTCCGTGGCCGTCGACCTCGTCGTCGGCGGCGCGTCCACCGTCACCGTCGAGAGCGACCAGCCCCTCGACCCCGCCGCCGTGCGCGCCGCGGTCGACGAGGCCGGGTACGTCGCGGAGCTCTGACGTGGCCGACCCCGCATCCGGATCCGCGCCCGCCGAGGGCGTCGTCGCCGCCCCACCCGAGGACGGCGCCGTGCTCACGCGCGTCGACCTCGACGTGCAGGGCATGACGTGCGCCTCGTGCGCCCTGCGCATCGAGCGGAAGCTCGGCCGGATGCCCGGGGTCGAGGCCGCCGTCAACTACGCAACCCACCGGGCGCGCGTGCAGCTGCCCGCGGGCACGAGCGTCGAGGACGCCATCCGCACCATCGAGCGCACGGGATACCGGGCGTCCGAGCGCGCGGCGTGGGGGAGCGGGGCGGCGGAGGACGTCGCGCCCGCCGTCTCCCCGGATCGCGTGCCCGACCCGGCACCCGCGGATCCCGCCCCGCGCGACGCCCTGCCCGCCCCGCGACGCGACGCCGTGAGCGCCCCGCGCCCCGACGCCGTGCCCGGCCGCCGCCCCGACGCCGACGAGCTCGCGCTCCGGCAGCGGCTCGTGGTCTCCGCGGCGCTCACGGTCCCCGTGTTCCTCATGGCGATGATCCCCGCGCTCCAGTTCGACGACTGGCAGTGGCTGTCGCTCGCGCTGGCCGCGCCCGTCGCGGTGTGGGGCGCCTGGCCGTTCCACCGGTCGGCGGCCGTGAGCGCGCGTCACGGCGGCGTCGGCATGGACACGCTCGTGAGCATCGGCGTCGCGGCCGCGTTCCTCTGGTCGCTGTACGCCCTCTTCCTCGGCGACGCGGGCGAGCCCGGCATGCGCATGACCATGAGCCTCGTCTCCGCGCCCGGCGGCGGATCCGGCGACATCTACCTCGAGGTCGCCGCCGCCGTCACGGTCTTCCTCCTGGGCGGCCGCTACCTGGAGGCGCGGGCCGCCCGCGCGTCCGGCGCCGCCCTCGCGGCGCTCCTCGACCTCGCGGCCAAGGACGTGGTGGTCGTCCGCGACGGCGTCGAGCGCCGGATCCCCATCCGCGAGCTCCGCGTCGACGACGAGTTCGTCGTGCGGCCGGGCGAGCGCATCGCGACCGACGGCGTGGTCGTCGACGGATCCAGCGCCGTCGACCGCTCCCTCCTCACGGGCGAGTCCCTGCCGGAGGAGGTCGGCCCCGGCGACGACGTCACGGGCGCCACCCTCAACGCCGGAGGCCGCCTCCTCGTGCGCGCCACGCGCGTGGGGGAGGAGACCCGGCTCGCCCGCATGGCCGCGCTCGTCGAGGAGGCGCAGACCGGCAAGGCCCGGATCCAGCGCCTCGCCGACCGCGTCTCCGCAGTCTTCGTGCCGGTCGTGCTCGTGCTGGCCCTGGGCACGCTCGCCGGATGGCTGCTGCTCGGCTTCCCGCCCGAGGCCGCGTTCACCGCCGCCGTCGCGACGCTCATCATCGCGTGCCCGTGCGCGCTCGGCCTCGCGACGCCGACCGCGCTGCTGGTGGGCACGGGCCGCGGCGCGCAGCTCGGGATCCTCATCACCGGCCCCGAGGTGCTGGAGTCGACCCGCCGGGTCGACACGGTGCTGCTCGACAAGACCGGCACGGTCACGACGGGCGTCATGGCGCTCGTGCGCGCCGTGCCCGCGGCGGGCGTCGCGGCCGACGAGCTCGTGCGCGTGGCCGCGGCCCTCGAGGCGCGGAGCGAGCACCCGGTCGCGCGCGCGGTCGTCGAGGCCGCGGGCGCCGGACCCCTGCCCGCCGTCGCGGGCTTCGTCGCGACCGCGGGCCTCGGCGTGCACGGCGTGGTCGACGGCCGCGCGGTCGCGGTGGGCCGCCCGGCGTGGCTCGCGGAGCAGTGGGCCGCCGCTCCCGACGCGACGCTCGCCGAGGCGCTGGCGACGGCCGAGGCGGCCGGATCCACGGTGGTCGCGGTCTCGTGGGACGGCGCCGTGCGCGGGATCCTCGCGGTCGCCGACACCGTGAAGCCCACGAGCGCCGAGGCCGTCCGTCGCCTCCGCGCGCTCGGCCTGCGGCCCGTCCTCCTCACGGGCGACACCGCGGGGGCCGCGCGGCGCGTCGCCGCCGAGGTGGGCATCGACGAGGTGATCGCGGGCGTCCTCCCCGAGGGCAAGCTCGACGCGGTCCGCCGCCTCCAGGCCGAGGGCCGCGTGGTCGCGATGGTCGGCGACGGCGTGAACGACGCCGCGGCGCTCGCGCAGGCCGACCTCGGCATCGCGATGGGCACGGGCACCGATGCGGCGATCGAGGCGGGCGACATCACCATCGTCCGCGGCGACCTCCTGCTCGTCGCCGACGCCGTGCGCCTCGCCCGCCGCACGCTCGGCACCATCCGCGGCAACCTGTTCTGGGCCTTCGCCTACAACGCCGCCGCGATCCCGGTGGCCATGCTGGGGCTCCTGAACCCGCTCGTCGCGGGCCTCGCCATGGCGCTCTCGTCGGTGTTCGTCGTCACGAACAGCCTGCGCCTGCGCTCCTTCCGCTAGCAGCCCGCCGACCGCGCGTCATCCCCGGGCGGGCGTCACGGGTCGGGTGGGACACTGGACGCATGACCCTTCTCCCGGAAGCCACGTCCACCGCCCTGCCCTTCCGCGTCGCCGACCTCTCGCTCGCCGAGGCCGGCCGCCACCAGATCCGCCTCGCCGAGAACGAGATGCCCGGCCTCATGGCCCTCCGCGAGGAGTTCGGCGCGTCGCAGCCGCTCGCGGGCGCGCGCATCGCCGGATCCATCCACATGACCGTGCAGACGGCCGTGCTCATCGAGACCCTCACCGCCCTCGGCGCGCAGGTGCGCTGGGCCAGCTGCAACATCTTCAGCACGCAGGACGAGGCCGCCGCGGCCGTCGCGGTCGGCGCGGGGACCCCCGATGCGCCCGCGGGCGTGCCGGTCTTCGCCTGGAAGGGCGAGACGCTCGAGGAGTACTGGTGGTGCACCGAGCAGATCTTCGACTGGTCGGGCGAGGCGCAGGCCGCCGGCGCCGACTGGACGGGCCCGAACATGATCCTCGACGACGGCGGCGACGCCTCGCTCCTGGTGCACAAGGGCCGCGAGTACGAGCTCGCGGGCGCCGTGCCCGAGACCCCGGAGGACGCGAGCCACGAGTACCGCGTCATCCTCGACACCCTCCGCCGCAGCCTGGCCGCGTCCTCCGACCGCTGGACCCGCCGTGCCGCCGACATCCAGGGCGTCACCGAGGAGACCACCACGGGCGTCCACCGCCTGTACGAGCTGGCGCGCGACGGCGAGCTGCTGTTCCCGGCCATCAACGTCAACGACTCGGTCACCAAGAGCAAGTTCGACAACAAGTACGGCATCCGCCACTCCCTGCCCGACGGCCTCAACCGGGCCACCGACGTGCTCATCGGCGGCAAGGTCGCGTTCGTCGTCGGCTACGGCGACGTGGGCAAGGGCGCGGCCGAGGCGCTGCGCGGACAGGGCGCCCGCGTCATCGTCTCCGAGGTCGACCCCATCTGCGCGCTGCAGGCGGCCATGGACGGCTACCAGGTCGCGAAGCTGTCCTCCGTCATCGAGACGGTGGACATCCTCGTCACCGGCACGGGCAACGTCGACGTCGTGCGCGTGGACGACATCCAGCGCATGAAGCACCAGGCCATCATCGCCAACGTCGGCCACTTCGACAACGAGATCGACATGGCCGGGCTCGAGCGCCTCCCGGGCGTGGAGAAGGTGGAGATCAAGCCGCAGGTGCACGAGTGGCGCCTGCCGTCCGGCCGCAGCGTGCTCGTGCTCTCCGAGGGCCGCCTCATGAACCTCGGCAACGCCACCGGCCACCCGTCGTTCGTGATGAGCAACTCGTTCACGAACCAGGTGCTCGCCCAGATCGAGCTCTACGTGCGGAACGACCAGTACCCGATCGGCGTGTACGTGCTCCCGAAGCACCTCGACGAGAAGGTCGCGCGCCTCCACCTCGACGCGCTCGGCGTGGAGCTCACCGAGCTGCGCCCCGAGCAGGCCGCCTACATCGGCGTCGCGGTCGAGGGGCCGTACAAGGTGGACCACTACCGCTACTGATCCGCGCGGATCCACCCGGCGCCGTCCGTCCCCCGGGGGCGGGCGGCGCCGTCGCGTCCGGGTGCCGGCGCCTCAGGACCCGGTGGACGCGCCGCGTGCCGGGAACGCGTGGGGGAGGCCGGTGAGGATCGGCTCCAGCGCGGCCAGCCGCTCGCGCTCGATCATCAGCGCGCGGTGCTCGCGCTCGCGGCGGACGGCCCCGACGGCCTGGACGAACGACTCGGGATCCGTCGTCGGCAGCGGCGACACGTGCGGAGCGGCCTCGTCGGCGAGCTCGAGCGCCAGGCGGGCCCGGGAGGCGGGTGCCATGGCGTCGCGCTGCGTGAGGAAGCGGGCGATGCGGCGGCCGAGCGCGTCCGGGAGGCGGCCCACGTCGGCCTCGGACGCCCACGCCGCCAGCTGGGGTGGCACGGGAGGCAGCGGTCGCGGATACGCCGGCACGCGCTCGTGCTGCGACCGGGTGCCCGCCACGAGGTCGCCGAGGCGCTGGGAGCGCGGCGACAGCAGGCCGACGAGCGCCGCGAGGCCGCCGAACGTGAGGTAGACCTCGAGGATGCCGACGAGGGCCCGCGCGACCGCGTGCCGGAGGCCGATCCCGCCGCCGTCCGTGCGGACGATGCGCGCGCCGACCGCCCAGCGGCCGAGCGAGCGTCCGCGGGACGCCGTCTCGACGACGACGGGCAGCACGACGAGGGAGAGGACGACCGCGATGACGGCGCAGGCGGCCGTCGACGACTCGTCCAGGACACGCGCCCGGACGAGCCCGAGGATGCCGAAGGCGAGGAGCACCGCGAGGGCCACCGAGGCGAGCACGTCGATCGCGGCGCCCGCGGCCCGCAGGACGAAGCCCGCCGGACGGACGTCGAGGGCCACGGCCTCGCCGACGACGAGCGCGTCGGGATCGCCCGAGATGCCCGGATCGTGCGCGTCGGCTGCCGCCATGCATATAGTCAAGCAGATGGACCTCGACGCCTACACCGCCGCCCACCGGGACGGGTGGGACCGGCTCGCCCGCCTCGCCGGCCGGCGCCGGCTCACCGGACCCGACGCCGACGAGCTCGTCGACCGCTACCAGGCGGGCGCGGCCGAGCTGTCCGCGATCCAGGCGGCGGCCGGATCCACCGCGCAGGGCGACCGGCTCTCCATCGCGCTCTCGCGGGCCCGCATGCGCTTCACGGGCGAGACCACGAACGTGGCCGCGCGCATCCCGGCGTTCTTCGCGCTCGACCTGCCGGCGGCGCTGTACCGGATCCGCTGGCTCACCCTCGCGGTGACCCTCGCCACGGTCGGCCTCATCGCGCTCTACGCCACCTGGATCCTCCGCGACCCGTCGGCGATCGCGGCCCTCGGCAGCGACGCCGACCTCCGGAAGTACGCCGACGACCAGTTCGTCGACTACTACAGCGCCAACCCGGCGGCCTCGTTCACGGGCCAGGTGTGGACCAACAACGCGTGGATCGCGGCGCAGTGCGTGGCCTTCGGCATCACGGGCGTGTGGGTGCCGTACGTGCTGCTGCAGAACGCGCAGGGCATCGGGACGACGACCGCCGTCATGTTCCACTACGGCGAGGGCGGCACGTTCTTCTCCTACATCCTCCCGCACGGCCTCCTGGAGCTGACGGCGATCTTCGTGGCCGCCGCCGCGGGGCTCCGCATCTCCTGGTCGTGGATCGCGCCGGGCGCCCGCACGCGCGGGCAGGCGCTCGCCGAGGACGGGCGCGCGCTCATCACGGTGGCGATGGGGCTCGTGCTCGTGCTGCTGGCGTCGGGGATCATCGAGGGCTTCGTGACCCCGCAGCCCTGGCCCGTGCCCGTGAAGGTCGGCATCGGCGTCGTGGCGCTCGGGGCGTTCCTCTTCTACATGGTGGTGGTCGGCGGCCGGGCCGTGCGCGCGGGCGCGACGGGCGACCTGGACGAGTTCGAGGCGGGCGGCCGGCGGATCGTCGCGGGCTGAGCCCGGTCCGTATCCGCCGTCCGCCCGCCTCGCGGGTCGTGCCGGATGCGCGGGTCGCGCCGCGCGGTCAGGCTGGGGTCGCACCGCCCGCCGGATCGACGTCGGCCTCGAGCGGCGTCTCCGCCACCGAGGTGCCGACGTGCAGGCGGAACGCGCCGGGCTCGCGCCGCCAGCCGCCGTCCCAGTGCGCGAACGTCCGCGCGCCCACCGCCACGTCCACGTCGACGGACGCACCCGCCGCGAGCTCGACGGCCGCGAAGCCCGCGAGCCAGCGCACGGGCCGGTCGACGGCGGAGGCCTCGCGCGACAGGTAGGCCTGCACGACCTGCCTGCCCGCGCGGTCGCCCGTGTTCGTCACCCGGACCGTCGCGGTGATCCCTCCCGCGCCGTCCTCCGCGACCCGCAGGTCGTCGAGGGCGTGCGTCGTGTAGCCGAGGCCGTGGCCGAACGGGTACGCGGGGGTCGCGCCGGCGCGGAGCCACGCGCGGTAGCCGACGTGGATCCCCTCGTCGTAGACCACCTTCCCGTCCACCGGCGTGACGGACCGCACGGGCACGTCCTCCTCCGCGGCCGGCCACGTCGTGGGCAGGCGGCCGCCGGGCTCGACGGCGCCGGTGAGGACGTCGGCGAGGGCGCCGCCGAACTCCTGGCCGCCGAACCAGGCGAGGAGCACGGCCTGCACGTCGTCGCGCCAGGGGAGGAGCACGGGGGAGCCGGAGTTGACGACCACGACCGTCCGCGGGTTCGCGGCGGCGACGCGGCGCACGAGCTCGTCCTGGCGCCCGGGCAGCGCGAGGGAGTCGCGGTCGAAGCCCTCCGACTCGACCTGCGCGTTCGTGCCGACCACGACGATCGCGACGTCCGCGCCGGTCGCGGCCTCGGCAGCCTCGTCCAGGAGGCGGTCGGGCGCCGACTCGTCGGCCTCGAGGCCCACCGTGATGCCGAGGATGCCGGCGAGGCCGCCGGGAGCGGACGTCAGCTCGAACTCGACCCGGAGGTCCACCGGCTCGCCGGCGGTCACCCGGAGCTCGGCCGAGATGGACGGCGGGGACATCAGGCTCGCGCCGAGGTCCATGCCCACGGGGGCGGCGCCGTCCTCGCGGAGGAGCGCGCCGTCGGCGTAGACGCGGCCGCGGCCGGTCGCGCTGAACCCGACGAGGACCTCGCCGGTCTCCGGCGGGGTCCAGCGGGTCGTGATCTCGATGACGGCGGCCGTGCCGGTGGGCGCGTCGCCGCCGAAGTACATGAGCGTCGTGGCGCGGCGGTCCTCCGTGAAGACCTCTGCGCCGTCGCCGTCGAGGAAGCGCACGAGGGCGCCAGGGGAGCCCGTGCGGGGGTTCCGGATCTCGGCGAGCGGCAGCTCCTGGATCCCCTTCTGCACGACCGCGCCGCGGGCGTACCGCACCTCGACGCCGTCGCCGAGGGCCTCGCGGATCCCGTCGAGCGGCGTGACGACGTGCTCCGGGACGACGGTCGCGCTGCCGCCGCCCTGCGTGCGCGCCTCGACGGCGTTGTGCCCGATGACGGCGACGGAGCGGAGCGCCGACGCGTCGAGCGGCAGGGCGCGGTCCTCGTTGCGGACGAGCACGGCGCCGGCCGCGGCGGCCGTGCGCGCGAACGCGACGCCGTCCTCGACCTCGACGGGCGCGGGCACGACGGCGTCGAAGCCCTCGAGCGCGCCGACGCGGGCGGCGAGGCGCAGCAGGCGCACGACCTTGCGGTCGAGGTCGGCCTCGGGCACGCGGCCGTCGCGGACGGCCGCGAGCAGCGCGTCGCCCCAGGCGCCCACCGGGCCCGGCATCTCCAGGTCCTGCGACGCGCGCGCGGCGTCCACGCTGCGGACGCCCGTCCAGTCGCTGACCACCACGCCGTCGAAGCCCCACTCGGAGTTGAGCGGCGTCTCGAGCAGGTCGCTCTCCGTGGAGGTCGTGCCGTTGATCGAGTTGTAGGAGCTCATCACGAGCCAGGCGCGCGACTCCACGACGGCCTTCTCGAACGCCGCGAGGTACAGCTCGCGGAGTGCCCGCTCGGACACGACGCTGTCGGCCGTGAAGCGGTCGGTCTCGTACTCGTTCGCGACGTAGTGCTTGGGGGTCGCGCCGACGCCGTTCTCCTGGACGCCGCGCACGTACGCGGCGGCGAGGTCGGCGGTGAGCAGCGGATCCTCGCTGAACGCCTCGAAGTGCCGGCCGCCGTAGGGCGAGCGGTGCAGGTTGATGGTCGGGCCGAGCACGACGTCGACGCCCTTGCGGCGCGCCTCGACCGCGGAGGCGCGGCCGTAGCGGGCGGCGATCCCGGTGTCCCAGCTGGAGGACAGCGCGGAGGCCGAGGGCAGGTTGAGCGACGGGGAGCGCTCGTCCCAGACCTCGCCGCGCACGCCGCTCGGGCCGTCGGAGACGAGCAGGCGGCGGAGGCCGATCGCCTCGACGGGCCACGTGGTCCAGAAGTCGCGCCCGGTGACCAGCTGCACCTTCTGCTCGAGGGTGAGGCGCCCGGCGAGCCCCTCGAGGCGGGCGGTGTCGGGGTCGAGCGGGGTGGCGGCGTCGTGCGTGTCGTGCGGGTCCATGGGTGCTCCTGGGGGGACGTGGGCGTCGGGTCGGGTGGGCCCGCGGTCGGCGGCGGATGCGGGGTCGGCGGTCATCGCACGCCCTTCACGCGGAAGGCGGCGAGCGCGCCGAGGACCCCGGCGGCGGCGCCCGCGAGGAACAGACCCGGGTAGCCGGCGATGCCCACCACGCCGCTCGCGGCGGTCGGCACGAGCGACTGCGGCAGCGCCTGCGCGATGTTCACGACGCCGAGGTCCTTGCCGTTGTCGGCGTCGCTCGGCAGCACGTCGGTGATGAGCGCCAGGTCGACCGCGTAGAACGACCCGATGCCCGCCCCGATCACGAGCTGCGCGGCGTAGACGACGGCGAGGCTGGGCGCGAGGGCGAGGATCACGAGGCCCGCGACCGTGACGAGCGCGGCGGCGGCGACGAACACCTTCCTCCGGCCGAGCCGGTCGCTCAGCCAGCCGGCCACGAAGGTCGTCGCGACCACGCCGACCGCGTTGAAGAGCGTGGCGACGAACACGGCGTTCGCCACGTCGGCTTCCGCGACCGCGAGATCGTCGATGAGGTAGAGGGCGAGGTAGTTGGTGGCCGTCACGGAGGACGCCGTGAGGAGGAAGCGCATGAGCCACGCCCAGCCGAAGTCGGGGTTGCGGCGCGGGTCGAACACGAACGATCCGAGGAGCTCCCGCACGCTGAGGCGCGCGGGCGGGCGCTCGGCGAGCACGCGGTCGCGGAAGACGAGCGCGAAGACGACGACCACGGCGACGCCGATCGCGCCCGGCACGAGCACCTGCTGCGTGGTGGTGGTGAAGAGCTGCACGATGAAGGTGCCGACCACGAGCGAGCCGTTCTGTGCGACGCCGACGGCGGCGGCGACGCGGCCGCGGTTCCGGGGGCGCGTGGAGTCGGCCATGACCGCGATGAGCGCGGCGATGGCGGCGTTGAAGCACGCCTGCACGAGCATCCACGCGCCGACGAGCGCGAGCACGGTCGTCGCCTGGGTGAGGAGGAGCAGGGCGCCGTAGCCGAGCACGACGCCGCCGATGATCCACGGGCGCCGCATGCCGAAGCGGCCGGGGGTGCGGTCGGAGAGGCGGCCGGCGAGCGGGTTCACCACGAGGGCGACGAGCGCTCCGAGGCCGAGCACGAGGCTCAGCGTGCCTGCCGTGCTGTCGGGCGCGACCTCGGCGACCTTGAGCGCGAGCGACACGATGATGGGCGGGAGCAGCGCCACGAAGAGGCCGAGGAGCGCGATGGGCATCCCGATCTCGGCACGGCGGGATCCCGGCGGGCGACCACCGTCCGGTCCGCCGTCGTGGGGACGCGACGCGCCCCGGGTCTGCTGCTCTCGGACTGCGTCGGCCACGGTGCCTCCTGGTGTCGGGCCGCCCTCATCGGCGGCTCGGCACGACGGTAGCACGGGAAACCGACCATCGGTAGGCATTGGTGGACGCCCGGGATCGCTAGGGTCGAGGCATGGCAGGGGCAGAGGGGCCGCGGCGCTACGCCAAGGGCGCGGCGCGACGTCGCGAGATCCTCGAGGCGGCCATGGACCTCATCGCCGAGCGCGGGTACTCCGCGTCGTCGCTGCAGGAGATCGCCGACGCCGTGGGCATCAGCAAGGCCGGCGTGCTCCACTACTTCGACTCGCGCGAGGCGCTCATCGCCGCCGTGCTCGAGGAGCGCGACGCGCACTCCGCGGCGGACCACCGCGAGGCCGTGCCCGACGCCGACCCGAGCGACATGGTCGGCATGCTCCTGCACGCGAGCTCGCGCAACGCGGAGACGCCCGGCCTTGTGGCCCTCTACTCGCGGCTCGTCGTGGACGCCGCCGGAGCCGAGCACCCCGCGCACGCCTACATCGCCGGCCGCTACGCGCGCGTCGTGGGCGCGGTCGCCGACCAGGTGCGCGCGCTCGACGTGGTCCTGCCGGACGGCATGGACCCGGACGGGTTCGCCCGGGTCGCGGTCGCCATCAGCGACGGGCTGCAGCTGCAGTGGAGCTACCGTCCGGAGATCGACATGCGGGACGCGCTCGAGCGGGCCGTCCGCGCGCTCAGCGGCGGGGCGCTGCCCGTGCCGTCCGCGGATCCGGCGTCGGCGCCCGCCTGATCCCGCCGCGCGCTCCGTCCGGCCTCGCGGCGCCGGCCCCGGAGCCGCCGGCCGGGGAGGCGCCGGCCGGGGAGACGCCGGCCGGGGAGACGCCCGCGCTCAGAGCCGCCCGATGGCCTTCAACCGGATGTACCGGTCGGCGAGCGCGGGCGGCAGGTCCGCGGGCGCGCCCGTGACGACGTCGGCGCCGAGCCGGCGGACGGCCGCCTCGACGCGCGCCACGTCGAGCAGCGCCCGCTCGGCGGCGGCGGCCCGGTAGACGGCGGCGCGGCCCGAGCGGTCGGCGGCGCGCTCGGCGAGCCCCGGATCCACGACCGCCGCGACCAGCACGTGGTGCGTCCGGGTGAGCTGCGGCAGCGCCTGGAGGAGCGCGCGCGAGCTGCCGGGGGAGTCGATGGCGGTGAGGAGCACCACGAGCGACCGCTGCGACACGATGCGGCGCACGAGCCCGGGCACGGCCGTCCAGTCGGTCTCGAGCAGCTCCGGATCGACGGGCGCGAGCGCGTCGACCATCCGCGAGACCACGTCGCCGCCGGCTCCCGCCCGGACCCGCGCGCGGACGCGGCGGTCGTGCGCCACGAGGTCCACCCGGTCGCCGGAGCGCGTGGCGAGGGCCGCGAGCAGCAGGGACGCCTCGAAGGCCGTGTCGAGGCGCGTCTCGTCGCGGATCCGGCCGGCGGCCGTGCGTCCCGTGTCGAGCACGAGCACCACCCGGCGGTCGCGCTCGGGCCGCCAGGTGCGCACGACCACGTCCTGTCGCCGGGCGGTGGCGCGCCAGTCGATGGAGCGCACGTCGTCGCCGCGCACGTAGTCGCGCAGGCTGTCGAACTCGGTGCCCTGCCCGCGGACCATGAGCGCCGTGCGGCCGTCGAGCTCGCGCATGCGCGCGAGGCGGGACGGCAGGTGGCGGCGGGAGCGGAACGGCGGGAGGACGCGGACGGCGCCGGGGGAGAGCAGCGTCGCCTGGCGCGCGGCGAGGCCGAGCGGGCCGGCGGAGCGGATCGTGACGCGCTCGGTGCGGCGCTCGCCGCGGCGCGTGGGGGTGAGAGAGAGGCGGATCGCGCGGCGCTCGCCCGCGGGGATCCGCACCCGGTCGCGCGTGGAGGACGCGCCGGCGGACGGCTGCCACGCGTCGCGCACGACGGCCCGCAGCGTGCGCGACCCGCGGTTCGTGACGAGCAGCACGCTCTCGCCCGTCTCGTCGAGGCGGATCCGCGCGGGCAGCACCCGCTCCAGCGCCACGGCCCGCGGGCTCCCGGCCAGCGCGAGGTCGAGCGCCACGAGCAGGGCGACGAGGGCGATCCAGCCGGCGAGGACCGCGTACGCCGCGTCCGGCCCGTCGCCGAGCAGGACGACGGGCACGAGCCCCACGAGGAGCAGCGCGACGGTGCGGCCGGTGAGGGCCATCTAGCGGCGCGCCACTAGATCGGCACCTGCACCTGCGACAGCACGCTGCGCAGCACGGCGTCGACGGAGACGCCCTCGAGCTCGGCCTCCGGCCGCAGCGCGATGCGGTGGCGGAGCACCGGCAGCACCATCTCCTGCACGTGGTCGGGCGTCACGGCCTCGAAGCCGCTGAGCCAGGCCCACGCGCGGCTCGCGGCCAGCAGGCTCGTGGATCCGCGCGGCGAGACCCCGAGCTGCACCGACGGCGAGCGGCGGGTGGCGCGCGCGAGGTCGACCATGTACGCGAGCACGTCCGGCCCCACCCGCACCTCGCGGACGGCGGCCTGCGCGCGGCGGAGACCGTCGGCGTCGAGCACGGGCGCGACGCCCGCGGCGCGGAGGTCGCGCGGGTCGAAGCCCTGGGAGTGCCGGCGGAGCACCTCGACCTCGGTGTCGCGCTCCGGCAGGTCGAGCACGAGCTTGAGCAGGAAGCGGTCGAGCTGCGCCTCGGGCAGCGTGTAGGTGCCCTCGTACTCGACCGGGTTCTGCGTCGCGGCGACGAGGAAGGGATCCGGCAGCGCGTGGCTCTCGCCGTCGACCGTGACCTGCCGCTCCTCCATCGCCTCGAGCAGCGCGGACTGCGTCTTCGGCGGCGTCCGGTTGATCTCGTCGGCCAGCAGGATGCTCGTGAAGACGGGCCCGCGGCGGAACGAGAACGCGCCCTCGCGGGAGTCGTAGACGAGCGACCCGGTGATGTCGCCGGGCATGAGGTCGGGCGTGAACTGCACGCGCGCGGTGTCGAGCCGGAGGGCGTGGCTCAGCGAGCGGACGAGCAGCGTCTTCGCGACGCCGGGGACGCCCTCCAGGAGGACGTGGCCGCGTGCGAGGAGGGCGATGATCATGCCGGTCACGGCGCCGTCCTGTCCGACGACGGCCTTGCCGACCTCGGTCCGGACGGCGAGCAGGCTGGTGCGGAGGTCGTCGGTCATGGGTCCATTCTCCTGGGCGGGGCGGGCGGGTCGGCGGGGTCGGCGGAGCGGTCGGTCGCGGGTGGTGCGTCGCCGTCCGGCGCGGCCGCCGCGGCGACCCGGCGCTCCAGCGCGGCGAGCCGGCCCGCGAGGTCGACCAGGTCGCGGTCGCCGCGCGGCTGGTCGTCGAGGAGCAGGGCGCGGATCCGGGCCGGGTCCTCGCGGAGGGCAGCGGCGGATGCGGCGACCACGTCGTCCACGGGGGCGAGCCGGCCGAGCGCGAGGGCGGAGGCGATGCGGTCGACCGTGCCGACCCGGAGGGCGTCGAGGGCGTGGCCGCGCGCGTCCGCCCGCTCGTACAGGCGCGCCCGGCCCTCGGCGGTCTCGTCGGCGCGGACCACGACGGGGAGCCGCTCGACCACGAGCGGCCCGAAGCGGCGGCCGCGCCACACGGCCGCGGCGATCGCCGCGAGGGCCGCGAGCGCGATGGCGGGCGTGACCCAGCCGGGCGTCAGCTCGCCGAGGGTGGGCGCGGCGTCGGCGGCGGCGTCGTCCGGCGACGGCGTGTACCAGACGAGCCGCGGGCGCTGGCCGAGCACGCCGAGCGCGAGGGCGGCGGACCCGCGCTCGGCGACGCGGTCGTTGGTGAGGACCGGATCGGCGCCGAGCACCGTCACGGTGCCGCCGTCGTCGCGCGTCGACGGGACCTCGACGAGCGCCCACGCCGCACCGGTGTCGTCGGGGAAGCAGGTCGTGACGCCCTCGGCCGCCTGGCCGATCACGCGGAAGACGGGCGCGTCGGCGGGGAGCGATCCGGCCGCCTCGGCCGCCGGCAGCGCGCACGCCGCGTCGAGGGATCCGCTCGCCGACTCCGCCTCGCCGCCGGCCGCGACCGCGGACGCGAGGGTCCTGAGCGTCCGGAAGTCCGGGGCGATCAGCACGGTGCGCGTCGTGAGGCCGGCCACCTCGGACAGCCGCGCGTCGTCCAGCCGGTCGGAGGTGGGCCCGAGCACGAGGGTCGTGTCGGCGCCGTCGCCCACGGCCGCGCGGGCCGCCGCGAGCGTGCCCACGACCTCGACGTCCACGCCCTCGGCGGCGAGCACCCGGGCGAGCGCCTGCGTGCCGTCGGGTGCGGCGCTGTCGGGCGCGAGCGGCTCCGTCTGGCGCGCCGCCCCGCCGAGCGCGAGGGAGACCAGGGCGACCGCGAGCGCGACGAGCGCCAGGGCGATCCAGCGGGCCGCCCGGCGGAGCGCGTGCCCGGCCGTGCGCGTCTCGGCGGTCGCGGGGCCGGCGTCCCGCGCGTCGCCCGTCGTCTCGGATGCGCCTCGCCCGGATGCGGGTCGCGCGGGGGCCGGGGCGCTCACGCGGTGCCCGTCCCGACCGGCTCGCGGCGCACGGGGACGGCGGTCCGGAGCTCGCGGTCGAGCACGGCCAACCGGTCGAGCGACGCCTCCGTGCCGGGCCGGTCGAGGTAGCGGACGGCGTCGAAGTCCGCGGCGGCCGCGAGGAGGCGATCCGCGTGGGCGGGGTGGGCGGCGCCGGCGCGGCGGGCGAACCCGCGGGCCGTGGTGCCGGGATCCACCTCGACGATCGTGCGCTCGGCCTGCTCGCGCGCGATCGCCCGGAACAGGTCGGACACCGCGGCCGCGAGGTCCCCGGCGCGCCGGGCGGCGTCGGCGGAGCGGCGGAGCTCCTCGGCGGAGCGCCGGTCGTCGATCCCGAACAGGGCGTCGCGGTCGGCGGCCGCACGCCGGCGGTCCCGCCGGGGCGCGCCGAACACCAGGAACGCGACCACGACGACCACGACCGCCAGGAGCGCGATGAGGACCGGCACGACGCCGCCGAGCCCGTCGCCCGCCCCGGAGAACAGCCGCGCGATCCACTCGCCCACGGCCTGCGCCGCGAGGTCGAGCGCGGTAGGACGGGCCGCCTGGTACTCGGGGCGCGACAGCTCGTCGCCGACCAGGCGGCGGGCCTCGTCGGCGTCGGGGTCGAGCGGCACGGCCGCGGCGAGCATCCCGGGGGCGGCGGAGACCGCCGCCGCCAGCGCCGCCCCGATCGTCACGCGCGGCCCGCGGGGCGGACGGCGTACGGGTCCCGGGCGTCGGGTCCGGTGGCCGACGCGGATCCGGCGGCGCGCTCCTCGGCGAAGCGCGCGAGCTCAAGGTCGAGCCCCTCGCGGCGCATGCGGAGGTCGATGTAGACGATGGCCGCGTTCGAGGAGGTGACCACGCCGCCGACGCTGGCGACGACGAGGCTCACCACGAACACCACCACCTGCGACCCGATGTAGAAGGCCAACGAGGCGTCGAACGTCTGGAAGTCGAGCCGGCCGTTGGGGAAGAGCAGGGTCTGCAGGATGGAGGTGAGGAGCGTCAGCGGCACCGTGACCACGTTCGTCGCCACCTGGACGATGGCCGCGGTGAGCAGCAGGATCCCGAGCACGCGCCAGAACGAGCCCGTCGAGAGCGTCCACGACCGGCGGGCGGCGGCGAACGGCGGCAGCTCCTCGATGACGATCGCGCTCGGCACGAACGCCAGCCGCGTCGACACCCACGCCGCGACGACCACGAGCCCGAGCACGCCCAGCACGCCCACGAGGATCCCGAACGCGATCCCCGCTCCGCCCGCGAGCACGAGCAGGGCCACGATGCCGGCGAGGACGCCGAGCACGAGGGTCCACGCGGCGCTGATGACGACGCTCCAGAGCGCGAGGGGGCGGAGCCGGGGGAGCGTCATCCGCCAGAGGGCCCGCATCCGCAGGCGCTCGCCGAGCGTGCCGCGGGCGACCTCGTTCGCGATGACGCCCTGCAGGAACGCCGTGGCCACGAGGGAGAGCACGACCGTCACGAGCGCGGCGACCACGACGGCCGCGACGCCGCCCGCGATGAGCGGCCCGCGGTCGTCCTCGCGCGCCGAGAACACGCGCGTGACGACGAACCCGGTGACGCCGCCCACGAGAACGAGGGACACGAGGCTCGCGACGCCCTGGACGAGGAGCGCCGTGCCCACGGTGGCCGCCGGGTTGCGGCGCAGCGTCGCGAACGATCCCGCGAGGATCGCGCCGAGGCCGAGGGGGCGCAGGGGGAGGAGGCCGGGCTTCGGCGGCGGGGTCCAGCCGCCGGGCGTCGCGGTCCACCCGGCGGGCGCGGCGCTCCAGCCCGCGGGGGCGGACGGGGGGAGGGGAGGCGCCGTCGGCGGCGGCGGGGTCGTCCCGTCCGTCCGTGCGTCGCTCCCCGGCACCCGGTCCGGTCCGGACGGCGCGGCGCCGGGCGCCTGCCAGCTCTGGTCGTCGCTCACGGGGGTCAGCCTCCCACACGCGGCCCGCCGCCGTCGGGCCGCCGCGCGCAGGCCGGGCGCCGCCCGCGCCCCGGGATCCACCGACTACCCTGGGGGTTCCGAGGACAGGGAACACAGGTCAGATGACAGCACGGATCCTGGTGGTCGACGACGACACCGCGCTCGCCGAGATGATCGGCATCGTCCTGCGCACCGAGGGCTTCGAGCCCTCCTTCTGCGGCGACGGCGGCCAGGCGCTCGCCGCCTTCCACGAGGGCAGGCCGGACCTCGTGCTCCTCGACCTCATGCTCCCGGGCCTCGACGGCATCCAGGTGTGCGACCTCATCCGCGCCGAGTCGGGCGTCCCCATCATCATGCTCACCGCGAAGTCCGACACGGCCGACGTCGTCAAGGGCCTCGAGTCCGGCGCCGACGACTACATCGTCAAGCCCTTCAACCCGAAGGAGCTCGTGGCGCGGATCCGCACGCGCCTGCGTCCCGCGGCCGCCGCATCGCCCGGCCTCCTCCAGGTCGGCGACCTGGTGGTCGACGTCGAGGGCCACGAGGTGCGCCGCGGCGAGGAGCGGATCAACCTCACGCCGCTCGAGTTCGACCTCCTGCACGCGCTCGCGAGCCGGCCGCAGCAGGTGTTCACGCGCGAGATGCTCCTCGAGCAGGTGTGGGGCTACCAGTACAAGGCCGACACGCGCCTCGTCAACGTGCACGTGCAGCGCCTGCGCGCGAAGGTCGAGGACGACCCGGACAACCCGCGCATCGTCATGACCGTGCGCGGCGTCGGCTACCGCGCGGGGGCAGCGGCCTAGCCCCATGCGCCCCCTGCCCGCGTGGCTCGTCGACTGGCGGTCCTGGCCGCGCCGCCTCGTCCGGATCTGGTCGACCTCCCTCCAGTTCCGCACCGTCCTGCTCACGGTCGCGCTCTCCGGCGGCACCGTGCTCCTCATCGGCGTGCTCATGAGCCAGAGCATCTCGAGCGACCTCTTCCGCCAGCGCCTCGACACGGTCCTCGCGCAGTCCAACAGCGCCACGAGCCGGATGCAGGAGCAGTTCACGTCCTCCGACGCGTCCGACCAGACCGAGCTCGAGCAGCTGCGCACGCAGGTGTTCGACGAGCTCCGCGGCAGCGCCATCAACCTCTCCGACTTCGCGTTCCGGCGGACGCCCGGCACGGAGGCGCGGAACGTCCTGCAGAACGCGTCCACGGCGGACTACGTCGACAGCCTCCTGAGCGCGGACCTGCGGCGGGCCGTCGGCGCCGGCTCGGGGACGCAGCAGTGGCAGTCGGTCGCGATCCCCGTGGGCGACACGGGGCAGACGAGCCCCGGCATCGTCGTGGGCTCGAGCATCGACATCCCGTCGGCCGGCCGGTACGAGCTCTACCTGGTGTACGACCTCGGCGACATCCAGAAGACCCTCGACTTCGTCGCCGGCACGATCCTCGTGGCCTTCCTCGTCCTCGTCCTGCTCATCGGCGCCATCGCGTGGGTCGTCGTGCGGCTCGTGGTCGCGCCCATCCGGGTCGCGGCCGACACCAGCCAGAAGCTCGCGGCCGGCCAGCTCGAGGAGCGCCTGCCCGTCACGGGCGACGACGTGATCGCGACGCTCGCGCGCTCCTTCAACGGGATGGCCGACTCGCTGCAGTCGCAGATCACGCAGCTCGCCGACCTCTCGCAGCTGCAGCAGCGGTTCGTGTCCGACGTGTCGCACGAGCTGCGCACGCCGCTCACCACCATCCGGCTCGCGGGCGGCGTGCTCTACGACCTGCGGGAGGACTTCAGCCCGCCGGCGGCGCGCAGCGCCGAGCTGCTGCACACGCAGGTCGACCGGTTCGAGACGCTCCTCGCCGACCTGCTGGAGATCAGCCGGTTCGACGCCGGCGCGGTCGACCTGGTCACGGAGCCCACCAACCTCGTGCGGCTCGTCGAGGACTCCATCGAGGAGTTCGAGGGGCTCGCCACGCAGAAGGGCTCGGAGCTCCGGCTCGTCGCGCCGGGCGGCTACTTCGACGCGGAGATGGACGCCCGCCGGGTGCGCCGCATCGTCACCAACCTCCTCGGCAACGCGCTCGACCACGGGGAGGGCCGACCCATCGTCCTCACCGTCGACAGCGGCCGCGACGCCGTGGCCCTCGCCGTGCGCGACTACGGCGTGGGCATGACGCACGAGGAGATGGGGCACGTGTTCGACCGGTTCTGGCGCGCGGATCCGTCGCGCCAGCGCAGCACCGGCGGCACCGGCCTCGGCCTCGCGATCTCGCTGGAGGACACGAACCTGCACCACGGCTGGCTGCAGCTGTGGTCGCGGCCGGGCGAGGGATCCTGCTTCCGGCTGACCCTGCCGCGCCAGCCCGGCGTCCCGTTCGACCGCTCGCCCGTCGCGCTGCCGCCCGACGATCCCGCCCACGAGGAGGACGCCCGTGTCCCCGGCCCCTGACCCCCGCCCCGCCCGCCGCCGCCCCGCCCGCCGTCGCCGCGCGGCGCGCTCCGCCGCCGTCGCGCTCGCGACGGCCTGCGCCCTGCTGCTCGCAGGCTGCGTCTCCATCCCCTCGGGCGGCCCCGTCTCCGAGGGCGATCCGGCCGCCGTCGCCGACGAGGCCGGCGTCAGCTACCAGCCCGACGGCCCGCAGGCCGGCGACGCCCCGGACGACGTCATCGCGGGCTTCGTCGACGCGGCCACCAGCTCCGCCGACCAGTACGGCACGGCCCGCGAGTTCCTCTCCGCGGACTTCGCCTCGCGATGGGACCCGTTCGCGAGCGTCGTCGTGTGGGAGGGCCAGGCCGCGACGACCGAGGAGGTCGACGGGACCTACAGCTACTCCGTCACGACCATCGCCACGGTCGACGGACAGGGCCACTACCGCGAGGTCGGCAGCGACCAGGAGACGCGCCTGTCGTTCCGCCTCGTGCAGGAGCGCGGCGAGTGGCGCATCGCCGACGCGCCCGACGGCATCGCGCTGCGCTCGACGTACTTCCGCGAGATCTTCAGCGCGCACGCGCTCTACTTCTTCGACCCGACCTTCTCGTTCCTCGTGCCCGACCTCCGCTTCTTCGTCACGCGGGCGTCGCAGAGCGTGAGCACGCGGATCGTCAAGTCGCTCCTGCAGGGCCCGTCGCCCTGGCTGTCGCAGCCGGCCGTCGTGACGGCCTTCCCCGAGGGCACGCGGCTCGCCTCGTCCGCGGTGACGACGTCGGGCGGCACACCGCAGGTCGACCTCTCGACCGAGGCGCGCGCGGCCGACGCCGTCACCCAGCAGCGCATGAAGCTCCAGCTCCGACAGAGCCTGTCGGAGATCCCCTCGGTGCTCGACGTGCAGGTCCTGGTGGACGGCACGCCGCTGACCGTGCCGGACCTGGGCGGTCGCGGACCGGTGAAGGACCCGCAGGCGGAGTCCCGCCCGCTCGTGCTCGCCAAGGGCGCGTTCGGCTACCTGGGCGGGGGAGAGGTGGCGCCGCTCGGCACCCTCGGCACGCGGGTCGCCGCCCTCGGCGCGGACGCCGCGACGCTCAGCGCGGACGGGAAGCAGGCCGCGGTGCGCAACGGATCCGGCGTGTGGTCGGTGGGCGACGGCGAGCGCGACGCCGTCCTCGTCGACACCCGTCCGGGCCTCGTGGCCCCGTCGCTCGACGCGCAGGGCTACGTGTGGTCGATCCCCGCGTCGGATCCCCGCGGCCTCGTCGCCTGGGGGCCGGACGGCGTCGGCCATCCCGTCGCCGTGAGCTGGACCGGCACGGGTCGCGTCGTCTCCCTCGACGTCGCCCGCGACGGCGCCCGGGTGCTCGTGCATCTGGAGACGGGCGCCGGTCCCCAGCTGCTCGTGGCGTCCATCATCCGGGACGGCGGCGTGCCCACCTCCCTCACGGCCACGCCGCTCGAGCTCGCGTCGGCCCCCGGCACGCCGCTCGACGCGACCTGGGTGGACGAGCTGGAGGTCGCCACGCTCACCCAGGCGCCGAACGGCGACCGCCAGGTGGAGGTGCACGAGGTGGGCGGGAGGTCCCGCGACATGGGGACCGCCGCCGAGGGCGTGGGCATCGCCGGCGCGAACGACGAGAGCGGCCTCCGGGTCCTCACCTCCGCGGGCGCGCTGCTCACGCCGCGCGGCAGCACCTGGCAGCAGACCGCGACCGGCGTCTCCTTCATCGCCACCAAGCGCTGACGCCGTCCACGGATCCTCCCGGCCGACCCCGCCCGTGCGTCGCCCGGGCGATCCTCGCGTCGTGGCCTCCGACCTCCCGTCCCCGCTCCGCTCCGCCCTGCTCGACGCGCTCGCCGTCGTCGCGCCCGTCTCCTGCGCCGGATGCGGGGCCCCCGACCGCGCGGTCTGCCCGGCCTGCGCGCACGCGCTCGTCGCCGAGCCGCGCATCCGCCGCCTCGAGCTGCCGGCGTGCCCGGGGCCCGGAGGCCGCGTGCCCGCCGCGCGGATCCCCGTCGGCTGCGGCGCCGCGTACGCGCCGCCCTGGCCCGCCCTCCTGTCGGCGTTCAAGGAGGCGGGCCGCACGGACGCGGCACGGGCGATGGCCCCGGTGCTCGTCCGAGCGCTCGCGGCGGCAGCGGACGCCGGCCTCCCCGACGACGACGAGGATGGCGTCACCCGCCCGACGGGGTCCGGGTCCCTCGCGGTGCTGCCCGTGCCCTCGCCGGCCGCCTCCATCCGCCGTCGCGGCTACGCGCCCGTCGAGGTCCTCCTCGCGCGCGCCGGCGTCCGCGCGCTCCGCCTCGGGGCGCGGCGCCTCCCGCCGCTCCGCTTCACGCGCCGCCCGGCCGACCAGGCGGGCCTCGGCGTCGCCGCCCGCGAGGCGAACCTGCGGGGGAGCCTGGTCGCCCGGGCCGACCTCCGCGGGCGGCGGATCCTCGTCGTCGACGACGTCCTGACCACGGGCGCGACCCTCCGCGAGGCGTGCCGCGCGGTCCGCGGCGCGGGCGGCGAGGTGGTCGCCTGCGCGGTCCTGGCGGCGGTGCCGGAGCGGGGTCGCGGCGGGACCCGTCGTCCGGCGACACCCGATGGCCGCTCCCTGTGCACTTCCGATGCGCCCGCGGTCCACCCGCCGGATGCCTCGCGCCGCGAGGGATCCGAGGTCTAGGCTCGCCCGAAAGGCGTGAAAGTGATCGCCCTCTTCCAGCGGGCGACGCGTCATGATCTGGAGGTACGTCATGGACATCAACATCACCGGCCGCAACGCGGAGATCACCGACCGGTTCCGCGTGTACGCCACCGAGAAGGCCGACAAGGTCGTCCAGCTCGCCGAGAAGTCCATCTCGCTCGACATCAAGGTCTCCCGCCACAGCGAGAAGTCCGGCGGATCCGCGGGAGACGACCGCGTGGAGATCACGCTCGTCGGTCCCGGCCCCGTCATCCGCGCCGAGAGCAGCGCCGCCGACAAGTTCGCGGCCTTCGACCTCGCCCTCGGGCGCATGCTCGAGCGCCTGCGCCGCGCGAAGGACAAGAAGAAGATCCACCGCGGCAACCACCGTCCCGTCTCGCTCCAGGAGGCGGCCACCGAGGGCTTCGCGCAGATCGACCTCGACCCCGCCGACGTCGAGCTCATCGAGCGGGTGAACGGGAAGAGCGTCGCCCCGGCTGACCAGCCGGCCGTCGAGGACGACTACTGCCCGGTCGTCATCCGCACCAAGGTCTTCCCCTCGCAGTCGATGACCGTCGACGAGGCCCTCGAGCACATGGAGCTCGTCGGCCACGACTTCTTCCTCTTCATCGACGCCGAGACCGACCGCCCGAGCGTCGTCTACCGCCGCAAGGGCTGGGACTACGGCGTCATCGGCCTGGCCGACGGCGAGCAGGAGCTCGCGGGCGCCGGTGCCGGCTCCCGGTCGCTGCGCCGCTGACTCGTTTCCGGTCCACGAGGCCCCGTGCGCTCCGGCGCGCGGGGCCTCCGTGCGTCCTCACCACCGGGGGTCAGGGCGCTCCCGGGAAGAGAGCCGGACGAGTCGGTACTATGGCGTTGCTCGTCGGCGGCGACATCCGCGCGCCGTCACGGCGGTCGTCGTCAACCGGCGCCCGCCCATCTACGCAGGGAGACACCGTTGGCCTCAGTACTCGAGAAGGTCCTTCGCGTCGGCGAGGGGCGCACGCTCCGCAAGCTGCAGAACTACGCCAAGGCGGTGAACCAGCTCGAGGAGGACTTCACGCACCTCAGCGACGAGGAGCTGAAGAACGAGACCGTCGAGCTGCGCGAGCGCCACGCCAACGGCGAGTCCCTCGACGACCTGCTCCCCGAGGCGTTCGCCGCCGTCCGCGAGGCGTCCCGCCGCACGCTCGGCCTCCGCCACTTCGACGTCCAGATCATGGGCGGCGCGGCCCTCCACCTCGGCAACATCGCCGAGATGAAGACGGGCGAGGGCAAGACCCTCGTCGCCACGCTCCCCGCGTACCTCAACGCCATCGCCTCGCGCGGCGTCCACGTCATCACGGTCAACGACTACCTCGCCAGCTACCAGAGCGAGCTCATGGGCCGCGTGTTCCGCGCCCTCGGCATGACCACCGGCGTCATCCTCGCGGGCCAGACCCCGCAGCAGCGTCGCGAGCAGTACGCGGCCGACATCACCTACGGCACGAACAACGAGTTCGGCTTCGACTACCTGCGCGACAACATGGCGTGGCAGGCGGCCGACATGGTCCAGCGCGGCCACTTCTTCGCGGTCGTCGACGAGGTCGACTCCATCCTCATCGACGAGGCCCGCACGCCGCTCATCATCTCGGGCCCCTCCGCGGGCGACGCGAACCGCTGGTTCACCGAGTTCGCCACCATCGCCAAGCGCCTCGTCCCCGAGGTCGACTACGAGGTCGACGAGAAGAAGCGCACCGTCGGCGTGCTCGAGGCGGGCATCGAGAAGGTCGAGGACCACCTCGGCATCGACAACCTCTACGAGTCGGCGAACACCCCCCTCATCTCCTTCCTCAACAACTCGATCAAGGCCAAGGCCCTGTTCAAGAAGGACAAGGACTACGTCGTCATGAACGGCGAGGTCCTCATCGTCGACGAGCACACCGGCCGCATCCTCATGGGCCGCCGCTACAACGAGGGCATCCACCAGGCCATCGAGGCCAAGGAGGGCGTCGCGGTCAAGGCGGAGAACCAGACCCTCGCCACCGTCACGCTGCAGAACTACTTCCGCCTCTACACGAAGCTCTCGGGCATGACGGGGACCGCCGAGACCGAGGCCGCCGAGTTCATGAGCACCTACAAGCTCGGCGTCGTCCCGATCCCCACGAACCGGCCCATGCAGCGCAAGGACCAGTCCGACCTCATCTACAAGAACGAGAAGGCGAAGTTCGAGCAGGTCGTCGAGGACATCGCCGAGCGCCATGCGGCCGGCCAGCCCGTCCTCGTCGGCACCACGAGCGTCGAGAAGAGCGAGTACCTCTCCAAGCTGCTAGCGAAGAAGGGCGTCCGGCACGAGGTCCTCAACGCGAAGAACCACGCGCGCGAGGCCGCCATCGTCGCGCAGGCCGGTCGCCTCGGCTCCGTCACGGTCGCCACCAACATGGCCGGCCGCGGCACCGACATCATGCTCGGCGGCAACGCCGAGTTCCTCGCGGTCGCGGCGATGAACTCCCGCGGACTCAGCCCCGTCGAGACGCCGGAGCAGTACGAGACCGAGTGGGACGACGTGTTCGCGGCGGTCAAGGCCGAGGTCGACGAGGAGGCGGAGAAGGTCATCGAGGCCGGCGGCCTCTACGTGCTCGGCACCGAGCGCCACGAGTCGCGCCGCATCGACAACCAGCTGCGCGGACGGTCCGGCCGTCAGGGCGACCCCGGCGAGAGCCGCTTCTACCTCTCGCTCACCGACGACCTCATGCGCCTGTTCAACAACGGCGCCGCCGCGAGCCTCATGGGGCGCGACAGCGTCCCGGACGACGTGGCCATCGAGTCCAAGGTCGTCAGCCGCGCCATCCGCAGCGCGCAGGGCCAGGTCGAGGCCCGCAACGCCGAGATCCGGAAGAACGTCCTCAAGTACGACGACGTCCTCAACCGCCAGCGCGAGGCCATCTACGGCGACCGTCGCCACATCCTCGAGGGAGACGATCTCCAGGAGCGCTCGCAGCGCTTCCTCGAGGCCGTCATCGACGACGTGCTCGACTCGCACATCGGCGAGGGCAACGGCGACGACTGGGACTTCGACGCCCTCTGGACCGAGCTGAAGACGCTCTTCCCCCTCTCCATCACCATCGACGAGGTGATCACCGAGGCCGGCAGCAAGGGCCGCGTCAACCGCGACTTCGTGCGCCGCGAGATCCTCTCGGACGCCAAGCTGGCGTACTCCAAGCGCGAGGAGCAGCTCGGCGAGGCGGCCATGCGTGAGCTGGAGCGCCGCGTCGTGCTGTCGGTGATCGACCGTCGCTGGCGCGAGCACCTCTACGAGATGGACTACCTCAAGGACGGCATCGGCCTGCGGGCGATGGCGCAGCGCGACCCGCTGGTCGAGTACCAGCGGGAGGGCTTCGCCCTCTTCCAGCAGATGATGGGCGCCATCCGCGAGGAGACCGTCGGCTTCCTCTTCAACCTCGAGGTCGAGGTGCAGGCTGCGGCCGACGCCGAGTCGGTCGGCCCCCGCATCCAGGCGAAGGGCCTCGCGGCGAACCAGGCCACGGCCGACAAGCTGCGCTACACGGCCCCCACCGACGATGGCGGCGTCGAGGTGCGCAACCAGCGCGGCCAGATCGAGAAGGCCGCCACGGCCAAGGCCCAGAAGGAGCAGGACGCGGAGGATGCCGTCCTCGTGGGCGAGGACGAGCCCGAGTCCCCGCAGGGTCCGCCCGCGCGCGGCGCCTTCGGACAGCCCACGGGTGGTGCATCCGCCGCTCCCCAGAACCGCGAGGAGCGTCGCAAGGCCGACCGCCGGAAGTAGGCGCCGGCGCCGGATCCGGCGCAGACGCACGAGAAGGGCGCCCCTCCGAGGAGGGGCGCCCTTCTTGGTGTTCGAGGCGGAGGTCTGTGACCGTCATCCGGACGACGGCCGTCTACGGCGGTGACGACCGTGCAGCGCTCGAGGAGCAGGAAGCCGGGGCGATACCCGGATCAGAGCACGTTGATCGCCGTGGCGCGCCAGCGGCGGTCGAGTCCTTCGAGGCGGATGGCGACGGCACGGGCGCGGGCGCGTCCGTGGACGACGATGACGGCCTCGATGACCCCGTCGCGGGGCGAGAACGAGGTGACGGTGCCGATGGTGAAGACCGGTCGCGTGACCGACTGCCCCTTGGTGCGACGGGCGCGTGCGCTGAGGACCACGCGCTTGAGCAGGTGCCGGTAGACGTCGTCGCTCACCCATCGCGCGATCTGGTCGAGCTCCCTGGCGCCGGCGAGGATCTCGATGACGCACCGCGTCAGGTTCTCCAGGAGCGGGCCGGACGGGGGGAGGTCCGAGCTGCTGCACGGCTGGCGTCCGAAGAAGTCGTCCACGTCGAACCGCTTGCGTGCGGTTCCGCGGACCGTCGCGGTAGGCGCGGGGGCGGCGGTGGAGCCGCCGGCGCGGTTCGATGCGGCATCGCCCTTCTCCGGGGGGATGGACGCCGAGGCGCGCTTCCGTGAACCGGTACGGCGCGGGGATGCGCTGTCGGCGCTCCCCGTGGCGGCACTGCGACGGTCGGGGAGGTCCTCCCGGGGCACTGCTTCACTCATGCGTCACTCCCATCCCGGTGCTCCCCCCCGATCGGGGGACCACGATGACTGGTCAACTGTGACATCGCGAGAGCCTGAGCGCATCTTCTGGAGGCAAGATGTGGACAACTGAGAGCGGATGTCAAGGAACGGACGCAAGGTGGCCCGGGTGTCCGAGCCCTCGTCGCTGTCCTCACCGCCCCTTCCCGTGCCCGGCGGAGCCGCATCGTGAGGTGGGACGCCCTCTTCGACGACCTCGAGGGGCAGTGGGAGACGGCGCAGCTGGCGGAGGAGCGGGACCGGCGCGCCGAGGAGGAGCGCGTGCGCATCGCGCGCACCGTCCTCCGCGACCGCCTGCGCGCGCTGACGGCCGTCACCGACCCCCGGCCGCTACGGGTCTCGCTGTCCGACGGGACGTGGATCGACCTGCGGGCCAAGGTCCTCGGGCGCGACTGGGTGTCGGGTGACCTGGTCGTGCCCGGGGAGTCCGGGTCCGGCCGGGAGCAGCGGGCGTGCATCCTGCCCCTCGTGTCGATCGACGCGCTCGCGCTCGACCGTGAGCAGGTGAGGGACAGCCTCGCGCCGACGTCCGCCCTCCCGCCGGAGCGCGGCATCGTCGACCGCATCGGCCTGCCGTTCGTGCTCCGGGACCTGTGCCGACGGCGTGCGCGGGTGGAGCTGCGTCTGCGCGAGACCGTCGTGGGCGGGACGCTCGATCGGGTCGCCCGCGACCACGTCGACGTCGCGGTGCACGATCCGGGGACGCCGCGGCGGGAGTCCGAGGTCGGGGGCTACCGGCTCGTCCCGCTGTCCGGCATCGTGCTCGTCCGCGTCTGACCGCGGGTGTGGACAACGTCCGACGCAGCCCGATCCCGTCCCCGACATTGACCCGCATGCCTCCCACACCCCGCTCCGCACGCCCTGCGCGCCGCCCCGTCTGGCTGGATCCCCGCTTCCTCATCGGCCTCGTCCTCGTGCTCGCCTCGACAGGCGGCGTCGTCGCGCTGCTCCGCTCCGCCGACGCCTCCGTCGTCGTCATGGCGGCGGGTGCGCCGCTCGAGGCGGGGCGCACCGTGCACGCCTCCGACCTCGTACCCGTGCGGGTCCGCCTCGACACGGCCTCCGGCCTCTACCTGGCCCCCGACGCCGCCGAGGGCATGGTCGTGACACGCTTCGTCGGGGCGGGCGAGCTGATCCCGCGGTCGTCCCTCTCCACCGCGGATGCCCGGACGAGCGCCTCCGTCGTGATCCCGACGGCGGCCGGAGTCGACCGTCTCGTGGTGCCCGGCACGGTCGTCGACGTCTGGGCGGCCGCGGCGAAGGGCTCCGGCACGTCGGCCCACGAGGCGCCCCGGGTCGTCGTCGCCGGGGCGACCGTCGCGCAGGTCATCAAGCCGCAGGGGTTCGTGGCGGACCAGGACCACACGCAGGTCCAGCTCACGGTGCCCCGGCAGGACGTGGCAGCGGTCATCGCGTCGACCGACGCCCGCGACGAGATCACGCTCGTGCCCGTGGGCGACGCGGGGGCCTGAGCGTGGCCTCGCTCATCCTCGCGCTGCCGCCCCGCGTGGAGGACGCTCTCCTCCGTGACGTGGTCGACGCGGGGCACACCGTGCTCGCGCGCGTCACGGGCTCGCAGGAGGTGGTCGCCGCGGTGCGAGCCGCGACCGCATCGCCGCTCCACCTCGTGATCGCGGCGGCGGCGTCGACGTTGGACCGGGTCGTGCTGGCCGAGCTCGACGCCCGAGGGGCCCGCGCCGTGGCCGTCGCCTCGAGCGAGACGGACAGGCGCAACGCGCGCGCCCTGGGGCACCACGAGGTGGTGGACGAGGGAGCGTCCTGGCGCGAGATCGAGGAGCTGCTGCTGACGGTGCGGCCCGCATCCTCGGGAGCCCGCGCGCCGTCGGCGGTGCGGCGTGACGACGCGATCGCGCCGCGTCTCGCGGGCGACGGGGCAGACACGGCACGACGCGGCGTCGAGTCGGACCGCGCACGCCTCCCCGTGGAGGCGGCGCGGTCGAGGCCGCGGGGCCGCCGGGGCGGGGCGCCTGCGGACGATGCGGCGGCGCCCGGACACGGGTCCCCGTCCCCGCGCGCGTCCCGCCCCGCCGGCGGAGGGGAGGCCCGGAGCGGCGGCCAGCGCGTCAGGCGGCGCGGGTTCCGGTTGATCCCTGCGCTTCGGCCCCGCGTCCCGGTGCCCATCCGACCGGCCGAGGCCGCCGACGAGGGAGGACGGGACGCGAGCGCTCCCGGCAGGGTGATCGCCGTGTGGGGCCCGCAGGGCGCTCCCGGCCGGACGGCCACCGCGCTCGCCATCACGGGCGAGATCGCCGCGGCGGGCCGCTCCGCGGTGCTGATCGACGCCGACGTCTACGGGGGGACGGTTGCCGCGACGCTCGGCCTGCTCGACGAGGCGCCGGGCTTCGCCGCCGCGTGCCGGCTCGCCGCCGCCGACAGCCTGACGGTGGGCGAGCTCGAGCGGGTCGCGCAGCACCATCCGTCGACGCGGGCGCCGGGCTTCGCGGTCCTCACCGGCATCTCGCGTCCCGACCGCTGGCCGGAGCTCGCCGAGGGCCGCGTGTCCGCCGTGCTCGAGGCGTGCCGCACCTGGCGCGACCACACGGTCGTCGACGCGTCCTTCAACCTCGAGGACGACGAGGAGATCTCGAGCGACATCTTCGCTCCGCGCCGGAACGCCGCGACGCACGCGGTGCTCCGGGGAGCCGACCACGTCGTCGCGGTCGTGTCCGCGGACGCCGTCGGCCTGTCGCGGTTCTTCCGCTCCTACGTGCAGCTCCTCGAGATCGTGGACCCGTCCCGCGTGTCCGTGCTGGTCAACCGCGTGCGGCCGAGCGCCGGGGGATGGGATGCCGCGGGGCAGGTGCGTCGCACGCTGTTCCGCTTCGGCAGCGTGGAGGCGGCCGCCTTCGTGCCGGAGGATCGCGAGTCCCTCGACGCGGCCGTGCTGGCAGGCGCCACCCTCCGCGATGTCGCTCCCCGCTCGCCGGCGCTCGTCGAGTGGTCGCGCTTCACCCGGGCGACCCTGTTGCCGCGCGAGGACGCCTCCCGCCGCATGAGACGCGACGCCCGTCCGCGGCGCGGGGCCCTCCGTCGGGGGGAGGCCGCCGCGGAGGAGGACGCCGCCCGCCCGCCTAGGCTGTAGCCGTGTCCACGCTCAGCGATCTCGTGCATGCCCAGGGTCTCTCCTCCGACGCCGACGTCGAGTGGCTGCACCTGCTCGTCGGGGACTGGCAGCTCCTGGCCGATCTCGCCTTCGCGGACATCGTGCTCTGGGTCCCGACCGTGAGCGGCAGCTTCGTCGCGGTGGCGCACGCCCGTCCGTCCAGCTCCGCGACCCTCTTCTACCGGGACTTCGTGGGCCAGCCCATCAAGGCGGAGTGGCGCAAGCAGGTGACCGACGCGCACGAGAGCGCGCGCATCATCGACTCCTCCGCCCCGGACTGGTACGAGGAGACGCCCACGCGCGTGCGGGCCGTGCCCGTCTTGCGCCGCCTGGCGCAGGGGAGCCCCGAGACGACCGAGACCCCCATCGCGGTCATCACCCGGCACACGAACCTCAGCGAGACGCGCACGCCGAGCCGCCAGGAGCTCACCTTCAACGAGTGCGCGAACGACCTCTTCGCGATGATCGCCGACGGCGACTTCCCGGACCTCGGCTCACCGACGGGACCGCGCCGCGGAGCCCCGCGCGCCTCCGACGGCCTGCTCCGGCTGGACGTCGACGGCATCACGACCTTCGCCAGCCCGAACGCGCTGAGCGCCTTCAACCGCATGGGCTTCTCGGAGGAGCTGGAGGGGGAGTCCCTGGCCGACGCGACGTCGAGCCTCCTGACCGGCAAGCGGCTCACGGTGGACGAGTCGCTGCCGCTCATCGTGGCCGGTCGTGCCCCCTGGCGCACCGACATCGAGTCGCGCGGCGTGACGGTGTCCCTCCGGGCCATCCCCATCCGCAGCCACGGCGAGCGGGTCGGCGCCGTCGTGCTCTGCCGGGACGTGACGGAGCTCCGGCACCAGGAGCGCGAGCTCATCACGAAGGACGCGACGATCCGCGAGATCCACCACCGCGTGAAGAACAACCTGCAGACCGTGGCCAGCCTGCTCCGGATCCAAGCCCGGCGTTCGCACACCGAGGAGGCGCGCGAGGCGCTCGGTCACGCCCAGCGTCGGGTCGGCGCTATCGCGGTCGTCCACGACACGCTCAGCGAGGGCCTCAACCAGAACGTGGACTTCGACGCGGTCTTCGACCGGGTGCTGCTGCTGATCGCCGAGGTCGCCTCGGCGCACAACACGCGCGTGCACCCGCAGATCCTCGGCCGCTTCGGGATCCTGCCGAGCGCCTACGCGACCCCGCTCGCCCTCGCGCTCACGGAGCTCGTCACGAACGCGGTCGAGCACGGGCTCGCGGGGCGCACGGGAGAGGTGGCGATCGAGGCGGCGCGCACCGAGGAGACGCTGACGGTGAGCGTGCGCGACGACGGGGTGGGCCTGCCGGAGGGCAAGGTCGGCACCGGCCTCGGCACCCAGATCGTGCGCACGCTGATCCAGGGCGAGCTCGGCGGCACGATCGACTGGCACACGCTCATGGGCAGCGGCACCGAGGTGACCATCGAGGTCCCGCTGCGCTGGCTCGCGCCCGCCATGTCCTGAGCCGCGGGACGCGCCCCCGGGCGGCGCCGGGACGACGAGAGCCGGGCCGCCCCTCGGGCTGCCCGGCTCTCGTCGGTCGTGCGGTGGATCGGATCAGCTGGCGCGGCGTGCGCGCGCGGCGCGGCGCTTGAGCGCGCGGCGCTCGTCCTCGCTGAGGCCGCCCCAGACGCCCGAGTCCTGACCGGTCTCGAGGGCGTACTGCAGGCACATCTCGGTGACGGAGCAGCGGCCGCAGACGGCCTTGGCCTTGTCGATCTGGTCGACGGCCGGTCCGGTGTTCCCCACGGGGAAGAACAGCTCGGGGTCCACAGTCAGGCAGGCTGCCTTGTCACGCCAATCCATAGGGGTGCTCCTCAGGTCGTTACTCGTTGCGCGGCTGATCAGCCGTGTGATGGGGGATGGGGCGAGGCGTCCGGGATCGGCATCGGGACGGGGCACGTGGCCCCTCCTCGTGAGATGCTCAGCTTCAGGAATGCGTTCCTTGTAAGCTCGGTTCCGGATCTGCTCACCACCCTGTGAACGAACTCGACCTGGAATATCGTCGCATAGAGCCAACGATCAATCAATAGCTTTGTATGGGAACGTGCTGTGACCGGAACCGGTGATGCCCTCGATCCGCGCGACGCCGAACCGGCCGTCCCGAGATCCCCTGCCGTGGTGCTGCTGGCGGTGCTGATCGGACTCGAGGCGCTCGCCATGGCCGGGGTCACGGCGCTCCTCGTGGTCGACCTGCTGACCTCGACGCCGTCCTCCCTCGCCAGCGCCGTGGCGCTCATCGCCCTGGCGGCCCTCGCCGCGGTGTTCCTCGCCGCCGTCGTGCGGGGGATCCTGCAGGGGCGGAGCTGGGTCCGCCCCGCGGCCGTGACCTGGCAGGTGCTGCAGATCGCCGTGGGCGTGGGCAGCCTCCAGGGCGCCGACGCCCGTCAGGACCTGGGATGGGGCCTCATCGTCCCCTCGGCGGTCGTGCTGGTCCTGCTGTTCACGCGCTCCGTGATGCACGCCACGCGCCGTCGCTACTGAAGCCACGGCACGCAGCGCCCTCGGGCCTCAGGCGTCGACGCCGAGCTTCTTCCGCAGTGACGCGACGTGCCCCGTGGCCTTCACGTTGTACAGGGGGAGCGCGACGTTCCCGTCGCCGTCGACGACGATCGTGGAGCGGATCACGCCCGTGACCTTCTTGCCGTAGAGCGACTTCTCGCCGTACGCGGCATAGGCGCGGTGCACCTCGAGATCGGGGTCGGAGAGCAGCGTGAAGCCGAGGCCCTGCTCCTCCCGGAATCGCGCGAGGTCCTCCTGCGGGTCCTTGGAGATGCCGAGCACGCGGTAGCCGGCGCCCTGGAGGGAGTCCATGCTGTCGCGGAAGTCGCAGGCCTGCGTGGTGCATCCGGGCGTGCCGGCCGCGGGATAGAAGTAGACGATGACGTCCTGGCCGCGGAGGTCGGACAGGGTGACGGGCGCGCCGTCCTGGTCGGGCAGGGTGAAGTCGGGGGCGGGCTGCCCCTTCTCGAGGCGGGTGGTCTCGGACATGGGGGAGCCTCTCGTTCGCGGGGTCGGCCTCCATGCTAGGGCCGTGAGCCGGACCCCGATCCCAGTGTCCACGGCCTCGATTGGCGTGCGCCCGCGACGTGGTGCTAGTGTCATCTCTCGGTCCGGTACCCCGTTCGACAGGGTCCTCACCTGCACCTCTAGCTCAATTGGCAGAGCAACTGACTCTTAATCAGTGGGTTCTCGGTTCAAGTCCGAGGGGGTGCACCACCAGATCCATCGGGGTCGTCGCTCCTCGGGCCTCCCACCCCGGATCTCCCGGACGCGATCGTCGTCGCCGAAAGGCTCCGACACGCCGCGGCCGGAGCGACCTGCGCCGGGCGCGAACGCTCGGACCGCGGGGCGCTGATCGGCGCGACCTGTGACGGGGGCGGCGTGGGCGTCGCCGCACGCGGTGCAGGCCGACCTGCGACGCGGATCGGTCCACCGGGCGTCGTCGCCGACGTGCGCGCAGCGAGCGACTCGCTGGCTTCAGCCCCGTTCTGGGCAGGGACGACTCTATTTCCTAGCTAATAGAATTAATTCGGCATCGACGTGCGGTCGAGCGAGATGGATCGGGGCGGAGGGGGCGAAGCCTCCTGCGACCCATGACGCCATGCACGCTGCGCTCCGTCACGACGGCGCCGGGCCGTGCGCACCCGCTCTCGCGTCCCTCCCCGCCGCTCCTCCGACGTTCCGAGAGAGAACGATGATCCGACCCTCCTCGCCGCTGCGCCTCCGCGCCTGCGCCGCAGTCGTCACCGTGGCCATGGCCGCGCTCACCCTCACCGTCGCGAGCCCCGCAGCGCCGGCTGCCACGGCTGCCGTCGTAGCGGACCCCGGCGCGTCGACGCCCGTGCCGGTGGGCGCCGGCTCCTACGCAGCGGCGCCTCCGAAGTCGCTCGACCGTCCGGGGCACGACGTGACCGCGGTGGTGGACAAGGAGCTGCACATCGATCCGTCGATGCGCGGCGAGCCGGTCCCGACCAACGAGTGGTGGTCGGATCTCCTCGTGAGCCGGTTCTCCGGCAACCTCTGGGCTGACCCGTTCGTCGTGTCGAACACCGAGCGGGGCACCCGCATCGCGTACCCCACCGAGTGGAACGACCAGGGCACCGCCATGCTCGACGACTCGGCGATCCAGGTGCAGGGAAGCGTGCCGCCGCAGCCCGACCCCTCGGACATCGACATGGCGGGCTTCGAGGACGCGACCCTCCCCGCGGGCTGGACCTCGACCGGCGACGCGTTCGACACCCCGACGGCGGGGACGGCCGCGGGCCAGACCGCCGTCGAGGGGTACCTCGGGAAGGGGCTCGTCAACTCGTTCACCTCCGAGAAGGGCGACGGCGCCATGGGCACGCTCACCTCGCCCGAGTTCACCGTGGACCGCGACTTCATCGGCCTCTTGGTGGGCGGCGGGGCCCACCCCGGGCGCACCGAAGCGCGCCTCGTCATCGAGGGCGAGACGGTCGCGTCGGCGACCGGCGAGCAGTCGGAGAGACTGCGCTGGGTCACCTGGGACGTCACGGCGCACGCCGGGCAGAGGGCGACCATCCAGATCGTCGACGACATGCCGGCCGGGTGGGCGCACGTGCTCGTCGACCAGATCGTCCGCACCGACGTGCCGGAGGGCCTCGGAGACCGCTTCGGCACCTCGTTCCGCGCCACGCAGGCCGACGCGCTCCGCTGGGGGGACTGGAACGTGAGCTGGCGGATGCCCCAGTCCGCGACCCGGTACATGGACGTCACCCTCGCCCGCGGCACGCCGTACACCTGGTTCGAGTTCGAGGGCGTCGAGCCCCGGATCTCCGTGGGCGCCGATGCCACGTTCGCCGCGGCGGACGGCACGCCGCTGCGGTTCCCCGCGACGGTCGACGCCTTCACGATCACGCAGGACGACCGCGCCTTCGGCGTACACGCGCCCCACGGCAGCTCGTTCGACCTGTCGGGTGACACGATCGAGGCCACCCTCGCCGCGGACCACCTCGTGGTCAGCGCCCTCCCGGCGACCGGCGCCGACCTCGACGACATGTCGGCGCACGCGTTCGCGGTCCCGCGCGACACGACGATGGAATACGAGTACAGCGTCGAGCGCGGCGAGGTGGTCGAGACCTACGCGATCGAGACCGAGGCGCTGCAGGGCACCGACCTCGACACCGTCCAGGGCTGGCTGCCCCACACCTACAACAGCACGACCACGAACATCGACTTCGCGCCGGCGACCTACGCGACACCGCGCGGGCTCATGAGGACGGCGGTCGGGCACGGCGGCTGGGAGGTCACCCACCCCTTCACCGGGATCACGCCGGTGGCTCCCGCGCCGCAGCAGACCGGGCGCGCCCATGACTACGACGTGGCCGTGATGCAGGACTTCGTGCGCGGCTACGCCGAACGCACCCAGTACGGCGGCGACACCTACTGGGGCGGCAAGGACGTCCTGCAGCTCGCCGAGTACATGACGATGGCGAAGCAGATCGGGGACACCGCGTCGTACGAGAAGCTCAAGGCCTCGCTCACCACGGCGCTCGACGACTGGTTCACCTACGCGCCCGGCGAGGACGAGAGGTTCTTCGCGCGGTACGCCACCTGGAAGGCCCTGATCGGATTCGGCGACTCCTACGGATCGCACGAGTTCACCGACAACCACTTCCACTACGGCTACTTCACCCTCGCCGCCGGCCTCCTCGCGTTCGAGGACCCCGCGTGGGCGGCCGAGTACGGCCCCATGGCCACCCTCGTGGCCAAGCAGTACGCGAACTGGGACAGGGACGACGAGGACTTCCCCTACCTGCGCACCTTCGACGTGTTCGAGGGGCACTCCTACGCCGGCGGCTACAGCTCCGGCGGCGGCAACAACCAGGAGTCGAGCTCCGAGGCGATCCAGTCGTGGGCCGGCCTCTTCCTGCTCGGGTCGGCGCTCGGCGACACCGAGATGCAGGCGACCGGCGCGATGGGCTACGTCACCGAGCGCGCCGCGGTAATGGACTACTACCTCGACTACAACGGCAACCCGGACGCCGCGCACGGCACGGGTGTCGGGGTGTTCCCCGAGGCGTACGTGCACAGCACCACGGGCATCCTCGGGGACTCCGGACAGGCCTTCGCCACCTACTTCAGCGGCGACCCGGCGTGGACATACGGCATCCAGTGGATGCCGACGGGACCGTGGCTGAACTACCTCGGGTGGGACCGCGGCTTCTCGAACAGCCTGCTCGACGACATGTTCGACGAGCGGGCCCCGATCAACGGCCGATGGGCGGAGGAGGAGATCGAGGGCCTCCTCGGTCTCGCGGCCAAGCAGGCGGCGGGGACCGGCACCTGGTACGGCGGAACCGTCACGAAGAGCCCCGTCGACTCGGTCAACACGCTCAAGGATGTCGTCCGCAAGGCG
The DNA here is from genome assembly GCF_027858075.1 of Clavibacter sp. CT19. NCBI lineage: Bacteria > Bacillati > Actinomycetota > Actinomycetes > Micrococcales > Microbacteriaceae > Clavibacter > Clavibacter sp. CT19. Next base: position 229,437 of record NZ_JAQHYR010000001.1, read on the forward strand.
TACCTCAACAATCCGGGGTACACGAGCGCCGAGGTGACGGCGAACCCGCTCTACGACGCCGCGACCGGGGAGCTCCGCTTCACGGTGGGCGAGGGCGACCAGCTGGCCTTCCCCGACGAGCACTGGACGCCGGGCTCGCTGCCGGACGGGTTCGCTCCCGCGACCCCGCCGGCGGATCGCCCGGACGCGGATCCGGACGAGTGGGCGCCGGGCTGGGCGCTCTTCGACTACCTCTCGACGGACTACAGGGCCGACCCCGACGTGCAGCGGGACCTGCACGCCTACGACGTGTCCGGCTACGAGAGCGGCGTCGACACCGCGCAGGCGGCCGGCGTCTACAGCCGCATGGGCGATGCGCTCGGCAACGTGGTGCTCGGCATGACCGCGCAGAGCGACCCGGACTTCTACGCCGACGTGCACGCGGAGCTGGCGAAGACCGGGGACCCCGTCGTCACGAGCGACTCGATGGCCGGCGCGGTCTACTACAACGCCATGGCCAACCGCTCGCTCGGCAGCGAGGTGCTGACGCGCCACGTGGCCAACCCCACGAGCCAGGTGTACTACGACGCCCGGACGAAGGCCTACAGCTACGCGGTGTTCAACGGCACCGACGCGCAGGCCGGCTACGACGTCTACGACGGCGACGCGGTGATCGGCACCATCCAGGTGCCCGCGCACACGATGGTGCAGCACCACCTCGACGCCGCTCTCGACCGCATCGTCGTCACGGCTCCGGAGTCCGCGAAGACGGTGCAGCGCGGCGACTCCCTCCGGTTCACCGCCGTCGGCTACGACCAGTACGGCGCGACCATCCCGATGGACGACCTGCGGTGGAGCGTCGACGGCGGCGGCGCCATCGACGCCGACGGCACGTTCACGGCCACGGAGGACGCGGATCCGGTCACCGTCACCGCCGCCTCTGGGTCGACGACGGCCGACTACGAGCTGCGCGTGGCACCTCGTCCCGTGCTGTCGGCCCTCGCGGTGTCGCCGGAGTTCGTGCGCGTCACGGAGGGCGGCACCACGCCGTTCTCCGCGACCGGTCGCGACCAGTACGGCGACCCGATCGGGATCGGTCCGGTCAGCTGGGAGACCACGGCCGACGCGAGCGTCGATGCCGCGGGCGTCCTCAGCGCCCGTGCCGCGGGCGCCGGCTACGTGCGCGCCTCGGCGGGCGGCGCGTCCGGGACGTCGGTCGTCGCGGTGATCCCGCCCGGCGTCGACATCGCGCGGGGCAAGCCCGTCTCGGCGTCGACCTCCGACGGCGCCAACACCGCCGAGGCGGCGGTCGACGGCTCGTCCAGCACGCGCTGGGAGAGCGCGCACGGCGCGGGCGAGCAGTGGCTGCGCGTCGACCTCGGAGCCTCGCACGACATCTCGTCCGTGCACGTCGGCTGGGAGACCGCGGCGGCCGCGGAGTACGAGATCCAGGTCGCGGACGACGCGGACGGCCCGTGGAGGACCGTGGCGACGGAGTCCAAGTCCGCCCCCACGGCCGACGACGTATCCGTGGATGCCACCGGCCGGTACGTGCGGATCCTCGGGCTCGAGCGCCTCACCGACTACGGCTACTCGATCTGGGACCTCGGCGTGACCGGGACCCCGTCGGCCTCCGCGATCGAGGCCAGCGAGCTCCTGGTCACCCCGCAGGACGCCACGGTCGTGAGCGGGCGCGACGTCGTGTTCGCCGCGTGGGCGTTCGACGACGCGGGCAACGGCGGCCGGACCGACGGATCGTTCGCGGCGGAGGGCGGCACGATCGCCGCCGACGGCACCTACACCGCGGGCGCGACCGCCGGGGCGTTCCCGGTCACCGCCGAGTCCGACGGCGTCCGGGGCTCGTCTACCGTGACGGTGCGCGCGAACGGAGCCGGGGGACCGGGACAGCCCGAGACCCCGACCCCGGGGGCGCTCGCCGACGTCGCGTACGGCAAGAGCGTCACGGCGTCGTCCACCGAGAACGCGGGCACCCCCGCCGAGTTCGCGGTCGACACGTCGCCGGCCTCGCGCTGGTCGAGCGCGGCCACCGACGACGCCTGGATCGAGGTCGACCTCGGCACCGTGGCGTCGATCGCGCGCATCGACCTGGACTGGGAGGCGGCGTACGGATCCGGTTACCTGCTGCAGACCCGCGCCGCGGCCGGTGACGACTGGTAGACGGTCGTCACCGAGTCCGCCGGCGACGGAGCGCATGACAGCCATTCCCTCGACACCCGCGCGCGCTTCGTGCGGATGACGGGCGTCGAGCGGGCGACGCCGTACGGCTACTCGCTGCACGGCCTCTCGGTGTGGTCCGCCGACGGCACCGTGGTCGCCCGGAACCAGGCCGAGGGTGCGCAGGTCAGCGCCACGAGCGAGGCGGCCCCGGGGACGAGGGCCGAGAACGCGGTCGACGGCGACCCCTCCTCGCGGTGGGCGAGCGAGGCGAGCGACGACCAGTCGATCACCGTCGACCTCGGGCGGGCGTCGGACGTCGCGTCGGTCGCCGTGCGATGGGAGGCCGCCTACGCCTCCGAGTACCTGATCCAGGGCGCGACGACCGCGGAGGGCCCGTTCACGACGCTCGCCACCGAGAGTGCGGGAGCGGGCGGGACCGAGACGTTCGACGTGCGGGGCGAGCACCGCTTCATCCGCGTCCGGGGCCTCGAGCGCGCGACGCCGTACGGCTACTCGATCTACGAGATCGTGGTGCGCGAGCGCGAGCGCGAGCGCGAGCGCGAGCGCTAGCGTGAGGCGAGGGTGCGCACCCGACCCCCGCCGACCGCGTCGGAGGCCGGGGGAGAACCGTGAGAGAATACGTCTCGGACCATCACCGCGGACGCCCCTGGCGGAGCGCCGCGGCGGCCGGTGATCTCGGTGCACCGGCCACGCTCCATGGCATCGCCTCCCGGCACGGCCATGGCGCGCGACGTCGGCGCCCACGCGGCCTCCATGCGCGTGCGCGACATCTCCGGCACACATCTCGAGGGATCGAAGGACAGCACTACATGATTTTCGAAGTAGGGGAGACCGTCGTGTACCCCCACCACGGCGCAGCCACGATCACCGCGGTCAAGACCCGCACCATCAAGGGGGTCGACAAGAAGTACATCACCCTCCAGATCCACCAGAGCGAGCTCGTCATCGACGTGCCCGTCGACAACGCCGAGCTCGTCGGGCTGCGCGACGTGATCGACAGCTCCGGCGTGGAGGCCGTCTTCGACGTGCTCCGCGGCGACGTGGAGGAGGAGGCCGGCAACTGGTCGCGCCGCTTCAAGGCCAACACCGAGAAGATGGGCTCCGGCGACGTCCGCCGCGTCAGCGAGGTCGTGCGCGACCTCTGGCGCCGCGACCAGGACTCGGGCGTCTCGGCCGGCGAGAAGCGGATGCTGGCGAAGGCCCGCCAGATCCTCGTCTCGGAGCTCGCCCTCGCGCAGAAGTCCACCGACGAGGAGGCCTCCGTCGTGCTCGACGGCGTCCTCGCGCAGAGCATCTCCGCCTGACCCGACGCGCCCTCGGGCGCGCGCACGCCGACGGGCGGTCCCTCCACGCGAGGGGCCGCCCGTCGGCGCATCCGGACGATCCCCGGTCGTGTCGGTGGCCGGATCCCGCCGGGCCCGTCAGCCGTCCGGGCACCGGCGTAGGGTGCGATCATGCGCGATCACCCCGAACGACCCGACCACGACGGCCCCCTCGAGCAGAACCCGCTGCAGCCGGCCGGGCGTGGGCTCAAGGTGTGGATCTTCGTCATCGCGGCGCTCGTCGTCGTCGCCATCGTCGCGTTCGCCCTCGTGCGCCTCGCGACCGCGGGGCAGAACACGCCCGGCCCGTCGTCGCTCGGGGAGCTCGTCGGGATCGCCTCCGCGGCACGCGCCCTGATCTGATCCGGTCGCTCCCGCCGCCGCCTCCGCCTCCGCCTCGCGAGGGTGAGGCGGGCGAGCGGGAAGCGCCCTCACCGCGCCCTCCCCAGTCGTCGGTCCTGCTGACCGTCCGCTCCCCACGACGGTGCGACATCGGGCGCGCGCTCCATCCGGTATCCCGGGAGCTCGGGACGGGGGAGCGATGGGCGGCGGCATGCGACGCGGGGAGCGGCCGCGGTGGCCGCTGCGCCGCGCGAGGGGACGACGGGCGATGCGTCCGCTGCTCGCGGGCATCGCCGCGGTCATCGTGGTCGTCTCGGTGGTGGTGGGGATGCGGCAGGCCGCGTCCGGGCCGGACGGGGACGGCGGACCGCTGTCGGCGGAGGTGGACGACGGCGCCGTCGTGGATGTCCTGGCCCGAGCGGGCCTCGTCCGCGACGGGCGGATCGACGTGGCCGCCGTGCGCGCCATGACCGACGCGCTCGACCCGGATCCGCACGTGCGGGACCCGCGATACGACCGGGACGCGTTCGGCCCCGCGTGGGCCGACGCCGACGGCAACGGCTGCGACCAGCGGGACGACGTCCTCTCCCGCGACCTCGTCGACGTGCGGGTCTCGGCCTCCGATGCGTGCACGGTGGTCTCGGGGCACCTGCACGACGTCTACACGGGCCGCGGCATCGACTTCGTCCGCGGTGCGCGCACGAGCGCCGCGGTGCAGATCGACCACTTCGTCCCGCTCTCCTGGGCGTGGCAGCACGGCGCGTGGGCCTGGTCGGATGCCCGACGGGAGCGGTTGGCCACGGACCTCGACGAGCTGCAGGCGGTCGACGGCCCCACCAACCAGGAGAAGTCGGACCAGGGTCCCGCCACCTGGCTGCCGCCCGACACCGCGTACCGGTGCCTGTACGTCACGCGCTTCGCGTTCGTCGTCAGCCGGTACCGGCTGAGCATCGACGACCAGGACCGGGCGGCGATCGACCGCGTGCTCGGCGCGTGCTCGTGACGCGGGCGGTCGCGTACGTGCCCGTCGCCGTCTCGGTCGGGCGCGCGTCCACGCCCCGATCCGGTGGCCGAGCCCAGCGGCGTCGGTGCTCGCGCGTACGCTCGGGACGACGCGGCCGGGCGTCGCCGCGGCCAGCCGGTCGGCGGCGGGCGATGCCGAGGGGATCCGCATGTGGAGCAAGCAGAGCGGCGACGCGAGCGGGGCCATCAGCCCGGTGCCGGAGCACCCGCACGCGCATCCCGTGCGGGGCGCGTGGCTCGTGCGCGTGGGTGACGGGCCGGCGCTCGGCTGGGTCCTGCGTCTCCGCGCCGACCTCGCGGATCCCTTCTCCTACGAGGTGTACGCGTGCGGGCTCGGAGCCGACGGCCTGCGGGTGTGGGTCGCGCGACGCACGTCCCTCAACGCCGCGGTCGCCTGGGTCGTGCAGCACGACCGCGAGCTCCTGGCGTTCTCCGCGCGGCTGCGCCCGGATCCGCTGCAGCCGGCGGGACGCGGCGGGAGATCCTCGGCCGACGGTCGCCCCGACGAGCACGATGAGGCCGTCGCGACGGACACGGACCGTGACGCCGCGCCTGACGCCCCGGCACACGACGACGCCGCCGCCCCCGGGGCGGGGGACGGCGGCGTCGGGACGCGCTGAGCGGAGCGCGTCAGCGCGTGCGCTGGTTCGCGGCGTCGCGCCCCGTGATGGGGAACGGGCCGGTGACGCCCTCGCGGAGGCGGGCGATCTCGAGGATCCGGTCGCGCTGCAGGTACCAGCCGACGACCAGCAGCGGGATGATGATCACGAGGGACGCGACCGTGAGCGTGCCGATCGGCCAGTCGATCGCCATCAGCACGAGCACGCTCACGAGGAACGCGAGCGTCAGCCACGAGGTGACGGGCGCGCCCGGCATGCGGAACGTCGGCTCCTTGGCCTTGCCCTGCTTCGCCCAGGTGCGCAGGCGCATCTGGCAGAGGATGATCGTGCCCCAGCCCGCGACGATGCCGAGGGCGGCGACGTTCAGCACGATCTCGAAGGCCTGCTTCGGCACCAGGGCGTTGAGGCCCACGCCGAGCAGCGTGATGGAGCCGGTGAGCAGGATCCCGCCGAACGGCACCCCGCCCTTGGTCATGACGGTCGTGAACTTCGGGGCGGAGCCCGCCATGCCCATGGAGTGCAGCACGCGGCCGGTGCTGTAGAGGCCCGCGTTGAGGCTCGACATGGCGGCGGTGAGGACCACGAAGTTCATCACCGAGCCGGCGATCGCGCCGACCTGCGGGGAGCCGAGGCTGGAGAAGAACGTGACGAACGGGCTCTGGTCGGCGCTGTACGCCGTGTACGGGAGCAGCAGCGAGAGCAGCACGACGGATCCGACGTAGAAGATCGCGATGCGGAAGACGACCGAGTTGATGGCGCGGGGGATGACTCGCTCCACGTCCTGCGTCTCGCCGCTCGCGGTGCCCACGAGCTCGATCGCCGCGTAGGCGAAGACGACGCCCTGCACGACGAGCACGACCGGGACGAGGCCCTGCGGGAAGACGCCGCCGTTCTGCTGCAGCACGGTCCAGCCGGTCTGCACCTCGGCGCCGCCGACCGTGACGGGGAAGCTCCAGGCGAGCCAGACGATGCCGACGACCAGGAAGATCACGAGGGCCGCGACCTTCACGAGCGCGAACCAGAACTCCATCTCGCCGAAGACCTTCACGGCGACCAGGTTGAGCATGAGCACGATGACGAGGGCGATGAGGGCGAGGAGCCACTGGGGCGCCGCCGTGAACGCGGACCAGTAGTGCATGTAGAGGGCGACGGCCGTGACGTCGACGATGGCGGTGGTCGCCCAGTTGAGGAAGTACATCCACCCGGCGGCGTAGGCGAACTTCTCGCCGTAGAACTCGCGGGCGTAGGAGATGAACGAGCCGGAGCTCGGACGGTGCAGCACGAGCTCGCCGAGCGCGCGCAGGATGAAGAAGGCGAAGACGCCGCAGATGAGGAACACGATGGCGAGGGCGGGGCCCGCGGAGGCGAGGCGGCCGCCGGCACCGAGGAACAGGCCCGTGCCGATCGCGCCGCCGATGGCGATCATCTGGAGCTGGCGGGGCTTGAGGCCGTGCTGGTAGCCCTCCTGCTCGTGGCTGAAGTCCTGGGCCACGAACCCGGGACCGGGATCGGGCGGGACGGTGCTGCGGTCGCTCTCGCTTCGTGTCATCCGAATACGGTAGTGGTCCGGGGCATTCGCCCTGACACCCGCGTCGATCGACTTCCGCGGGGTGCATCACCTGTGATAGACGCCGAGGAGGCGCGGATGGCACGCATGGACGGCTCCCGACGACGGATGCGGTCGCGGACGGCGGCGCTCGCCGCGGTCGCGGGCGTGCTGCTCGTGGCCGGCTGCACCGCGGATCCCGGAGCGCAGGGCACGGCGACCCCCGCGGCGAGCCCGACCGCGGGAGCGGACGCAGGCGCCGACGCGGGCGCCGGCGTGACGGGCTCGCCCGCCCCGGATCCGACCGTCACCCGCGCGCCCGGCCCGCCCACCGAGGCGGAGCTCGCCACGTGCTCCACGCTGGCGCAGGTGCTGCCCGACTCCACGAAGCTCGTGCAGGCGCTCGGCGACGGGAAGCCGGTCGACCCGACGATCCTCGATCGCGTGAAGCAGGGCGACGCCTCGCTCGCCGGCATGGCGCCGGAGAACATGAAGCCGCTGGTATCCGCGTTCTCGACCATCGTCGACCAGCTCGACGCGCTGCGCTCGGGCGCCGACACCGACGGCGCGTCGCTCGACACCGGGCAGTACCTCCGGTCGGTCGGCGCGTTCCTCGACTACTGCCTCGACGACGTCGGCTACGTGCCGCCGACGACGTCGCCGTCGCCCGCGCCCTAGCGTCCCGCGCCGGAGCCCCTAGGTGCGCCGGGCGACGGCCTCGTCCGCCTCGATGTCCTCGCGCGCGTCCTCGCGGCGGTCGCGACCGTCGCCGTCGTGCGTGACGAGGAGGTGCGGCGTGCGGCGGATCCGGTACGAGATGCGCAGGTGCCGGTGCAGGACCAGCCACGCGATCGCGATGACCGCGGAGACGAGGCCGGACGCCGCGCCCACCATGAGCGCCGTGCGCGGGCCCCACGTGTTGGCGACCCAGCCGACGACCGGGGCGCCGAGCGGGGTGCCGCCCACGAAGATCGCCATGTAGACCGCCATCACACGGCCCCGCATGCGCGGCTCGACGGTGAGCTGCACCGTGCTGTTCGCGCTCGTCATGAGGGTCTGCGAGACGACGCCGACGATCACGAGGGCGCCCGCGAAGAGCAGGTACGTGGGCGCGATCGCGGCCAGCGCCGTCGCGATGCCGAAGAGCGCGGCGCCGACGAAGACGAGGCGGATGCGGGGCCGCTCGCGGCGGGCCGACAGGAGCGCGCCCGCGACGGATCCCACCGCGAGGCTCGACGACAGGAGGCCGAACTCCGTCGCGCCCTTGCCGAACTCGACGCTCGCCATGGTGGAGGTGAAGATCGGGAAGTTGTAGCCGAAGGCGCCGACGAGGAAGACGATCACGAGGATCACCATGATGTCGGGACGCCCGCCGATGTAGCGGAAGCCCTCGCGCAGCTGGCCGCGGGACCGGGCGACGCGCTCGGGGCGGCGGAGCTCGCCGACGCGGAGGCGCGTGAGGGCGAACAGCACCGCGATGAAGCTCACGGCGTTGATGAGGAACACCCAGCCGGTCCCGACCCCGGCGATGAGGACGCCCGCGACGGCCGGGCCGATCATCCGCGCGGCGCTGAACGACGCCGAGTTGAGGGCGACGGCGTTGGAGAGGTCGTCGTCGGAGACGAGCTCGGAGACGAAGGACTGCCGGGCGGGTGCGTCGAGCGCGGACGCGATCCCGAGGAGGAGGGCGAAGAGGTACACGTGCCAGAGCTCGGCGCGACCGGAGAGCACGATGAGGCCGAGGCCCAGCCCGAGGACCGCCATGGAGCCCTGCGTGATCATGAGCACGCGGCGCTTGTCGTAGCGGTCGGCGATGAGGCCGGCGTAGGGGGAGAGCAGCAGCATCGGGCCGAACTGGAGGGCCATGACGATGCCGACCGCGGTGGCGTCGTAGCGGGTGAGCTCGGTGAGGACGATCCAGTCCTGGGCGGTGCGCTGCATCCACGTGCCGACGTTGGAGACGAGGGCGCCCGCGAACCAGATGCGGTAGTTCGGCGCGCGGAGGCTGCGGAAGACGGCGCTCACGCGGAGGCCATCCGGCCGAGGAGGACGGCGGCGTCGGCGAGCGTGGCGCGCTCCTCGGCCGTGAGCTCGGCGAGGCGGAGGGACAGCCAGGCGCTCCGCTGGCGGCGGGTCTCCTGCACGACGCGGCGGCCCTCGTCGGTGACGGAGACGGTGACGCGCCGGCCGTCGTCCGGCGCGGGGGAGCGCTCCGCGTAGCCGGCCGACACGAGGCAGTTCACCGTGCGGTTCATGCTCGGCGCGGACACGCGCTCGATCTCGGCGAGGCGGCCGGGACTCGCGGGCCCGTCGCGGAGGAGGAGGGCGAGCACCACGAACTGGCTGTCGCCGAGCTCGTGGTCGGCCTTCTCGGCGCGCAGGCGGCGCGAGAGGCGCATCACGCCGGCGCGGAGGCTCTGGCTGAGGTCGGGGGAGTCGGGCACCTGCTTAGGCTAGCTCATTAGACACGCTAACGAAACGACGCGGGATGACGGGATCCTGCGAGGAGGGGCGATCCGGACACGACCGGGGGCGACGCGGGTCCGTCCGGGCAGGATGGGACCACGCCGCGGCACGCGGCGCCCGCGACGACGCGGGCGCCCGCCGCGGGACCAGAGGAGGCACGCATGACGCACCACGACGGCACGGAGCACGCGCACGACGACGCGACGACCGGCGACGCGACGCCCGACGACGGGGCGGGGCTCGGCGGCGAGGGCACGATCCCGGCGGGCGCCACCGGCGTCGCGGCCGGGCACGACGGCGGGAACGACCACTTCGAGCCCGAGGAGGACACCCCGCACCGCACCGACGAGGACGGTGCGGACGCGACGGCCTGATCCGCCCGCCCGTGTCGCCGCGCCCGACCGCTCCCGCGGGATCGGTCGGGCGCTCCGTCCACGTGGCCGGCCCGCGCGGGAGCGGCACGGCGTCCGCGTAGCCTGGATCCCCGTGGACACCGCGACCAATCCCCTCGACGGCACGCGCATCGCCTACCGGGTGTTCGGCGCCCGGCCCGGCGACGAGGATCCGCGCGACCCGGCGCACGCGCCCGTCGCGCTCGTCCACGGGACGGCCCTCTCGCAGGCGATCTGGCGCGGCTTCGGCTGGGTGCGCGGCCTGTCGCCCGAGCGTCCCGTGATCACGCTCGACCTCCGCGGGCACGGCCGCAGCGGCACGCCGCACGAGCCCGCCGCCTACGCGATGGACCTCATGGTCGCCGACGTCGTGGCCGTGCTCGACGCGGCGGGCGTCGACGCCGTCCACCACGTGGGTTACAGCCTCGGCGCCCGCGTCGGCTTCTCGCTCGCCGCCGCGCACCCGGAGCGGCTGCTCTCCACCTCCAGCCTCGGCGGATCCCCGCGCAGCGGCGTCGGCGTCTTCGACCGCGTGTTCTTCCCGGGCTGCATCGAGGCACTGGAGGCGGGCGGGATGCCGGGGTTCCTCGACGCGTGGGAGCGCCACAGCGGGCACCCGGTCGACGCCGCGACGCGCGGGGCCTTCCTCGCCGACGACGCCCGGGCGCTCGCCGCCTACATGCGCGAGTCGGAGCGGGACGCGGGGGTGCCGGACGCGGTGGTCGCGGGATCCGCCGTGCCGCTGCTCCTCGTGGCGGGCACGCGCGATCCGGAGCGCCTCCGGGCCGCGCACCACGTGCACGCGCTCCGCCCGGACGCGCCGCTCGTCGAGCTCGACGGCGCGACCCACGCGGACACGCCGCGCCACCCGGACGCGCTGCCCGCGGTCGCGCGCTTCCTCGCATCCATCGCGTAGACCGCGAGGTCGACCCGCCCGGCGGTCGACCGCCCGCCGGTCGGCGGATCAGGCGGCCGGCTCGGCTCCGCGCGCGGCCTCCGCGTGCGCGAGCGCGGCGTTGCCCGCCTGGTGCGCGCGGTCGAGCTCGTCGGGGTGCGCCGCCGCGGCGGCCTCCAGGGCGTCCGCGGCGCGCACGAGCGCCAGGTGCGACAGGGCCTGCGGCACGTTGCCCGCCTGGCGACGCTGGACGGGGTCGTACTCCTCCGACAGGAGCCCCACGTCGTTGCTGAGCCCGACGAGCCGCTCCATGAGCTCGCGCCCGTCGGCCTCCCGGCCCGAGCGCGCGTACTGCTCGACGAGCCAGAACGAGCACGCGAGGAACGGGTTCTCGCCCGCGGGCAGGCCGTCGACGCCCGCGCTCGTGTCGTAGCGGAGCAGGAAGCCCTCGTGCATGAGGGTCCGCTCCATCGCGTCGACCGTGGCGAGCATGTGCGGATCGTCGTAGGCGCAGAACCCGGCCTGGGCGAGGATCAGCAGCGACGCGTCGACCTCGGTCGTGCCGTAGTGCTGGCGGAAGGCGCCGGTGGCGGGATCCACGCCCCGGTCGAGGATCTCGTCGCGCACCCGGTCGCGCAGCGTGCGCCACTGCTCCACCGGTCCGTCGAGGCCGTGCCGCTCGACGCCCTGCACGGCCGCGTCGAGCGCGGCCCAGATCATCGCGCGCGAGTGCGTGAAGTGCTGCTCGGCGCCGCGGATCTCCCAGATGCCGCTGTCCTGCCGCTCCCAGTTCTCCTCGACGTAGCCGATGAGGGCGCGCTGCAGGGGCCACGAGAACTCGGTCTCGCCGACGCCCGCATCGCGCGCGGCCTGGAGCGCCATCATCACCTCGCCGATGACGTCGGCCTGGTACTGCTCGAACGCGCCGTTGCCGACGCGCACGGGGCCGGAGCCCTCGTAGCCCGGCAGGCTCTCCAGGTCGCGCTCGGGGAGGTAGCGCTCGCCGCTCAGCCCGTACATGATCTGCACGTCGCCCGGATCCCCGGCGATCGCCCGCAGGAGCCACGTGCGCCACTCGTCGGCCTCGTCGTCGAAGCCGTGCGCGAGCAGCACCTCGAGGGTGAGGGACGCGTCGCGCAGCCACACGTAGCGGTAGTCCCAGTTCCGCGGGCCGCCGAACTGCTCGGGGAGGCTCGTGGTCGCGGCGGCGACGATGCCGCCGGTGTCCTCGTGGGTGAGCGCGCGGAGCACGAGGAGGGATCGGCGGACCGCGGCCTGGTGCGGGCCGGCGTGCTCGATGGAGCTCGCCCAGCTCTCCCACCACTCGGTCGTGTGCTCGAGCGCGGCGTCGACGTCGAAGGCGGGCGGCTCGCTGCGGTGCGAGGGGTACCAGGTGAGCGTGAGGTCGACGGTCTCGCCGGCCCGCACCTCGAAGCCCACGCCGTGGTGGTGGTTCGTGGCGGTGAGCTCGGGGCCGCGGACGACGACCGCGTCGGGACCGGCCACGGCGACGAGGCGCGGGTCGCCGTCGTCGAGCTTGCGGATCCACGGCAGCGCGGTCGCGTAGCCGAAGCGCAGGCGGAGGTCTCCCTGCATGCGGACGGTGCCGCTGATGCCGCGGACGCGTCGCACGACGTCGGCCCGGCGGTTGCCCATCGACATGAAGTCGGTGACCTCGACGGCGCCCTCGGGCGTCTCCCACCGGGTCCAGAGCACGAAGGTGTTGCCGAGGTAGGTGCGCATCGAGACCGAGGCCTCGGGGTGCGCGGGGGCGAGGCGCCAGGACCCGTGCTCGTCCGTGCCGAGGAGCGCCCCGAACATGGACGCGGAGTCGAAGCGCGGCAGGCACAGCCAGTCGATGGAGCCGTCCCGCCCGACCAGCGCTCCCGTGTGGCAGTCCCCGATGAGTGCGTAGTCCTCGATGCGCATGGCCATGGCCCATCGTCCCATGTGCCGCCTGTCGATCCCGTCCGCCCCGCGTACCCTGGCCGCATGCCCGCGACCTCCACGCTCCTCATCCTCGGCGCCAGCGGCGACCTCTCCGCGCGCCTCCTCCTCCCCGGCCTCGGCGAGCTCCTCGCGCACCGGCCCGACCTCGACCTGCAGCTCGTCGGCGCGGGCACGGAGGACTGGGACGACGACCGCTGGCGCGACGTCGTCCGCACCTCGTTCGCCTCGCTCGGCGCGGAGGGCCCGGCGGTCGACCGCGTGCTGGCGGGCACGACCTACCTCTCGGCCGACGTCACCGCCCAGGCCGACCTCGAGCGCCTGTTCGCGGCGTGCGATGCGGCCCCGGCCGTCTACTTCGCGCTGCCGCCGGCGGTCACCGAGAGGGCGTGCGAGGCCATGACCGGCATGACGCTGCCCGCGGGCACGTCGCTCTCGCTGGAGAAGCCGTTCGGCACCGACCTCGCGAGCGCCCAGGCGCTCAACCGGCTGCTCGCGACGCTCGTGCCCGAGGAGCGCACGCACCGGGTGGACCACTTCCTCGGCCGCTCCACCGTGCGGAACCTCCTCGGGCTGCGCTTCGCGAACCGGCTGCTCGAGCCGGTGTGGAACGCGCAGCACATCGCGAGCGTCGAGATCGTCTACGACGAGCAGCTCGCGCTCGAGGGCCGCGCCCGCTACTACGACACCGCGGGCGCCCTCACCGACATGATCCAGAGCCACCTGCTGCAGGTCATGGCCGTGTTCGCGATGGAGCCGCCGGCCACGACGGACGCGCGCGACATCCGCGACCAGAAGGCGCTCGTGCTCCGGGCCACCCGGCCCTTCGGCGGCGACCCGGTCGCCTCCTCCCGCCGGGCCCGCTACTCCGCGGGCGACGTGGAGGGCCGCGAGCTGCCGGCCTACGCCGACGAGGAGGGTGTGGATCCGTCGCGCGGCACGGAGACGCTCGCCGAGCTGACGGTCGAGATCGCGAACTGGCGCTGGGCCGGCGTGCCCTTCCGCCTCCGCTCCGGCAAGGCGATGCGGGACCACCGCCGCGAGATCGTCGTGACCTTCCAGCCCGCGCCGCACGTGCCCACGGGTCTCTCGGGCGCGGGGGAGCCGGACCGCATCCGGATCCTCCTCGCGCCCGACGAGCTGCACCTGGAGCTCAACGTCAACGGGCCGGCCGACCCCGACGTCATCGACCGGGCCGAGCTCGTGACCGCGTTCGACGCGGGCGACCTGCCGCCGTACGGCCAGGTGATCGACGGGATCATCTCGGAGGACGAGAGCCTCTCGGTGCGCGGCGACACGGCCGAGGAGTGCTGGCGCATCGTCGAGCCGGTGATCGCCGCCTGGCGCGCGGGCGACGTGCCGCTCGAGGAGTACCCGGCCGGATCCGCGGGGCCGTGGGACGGGCCGCAGGTGGCCCCGAGGGGCTGAGCTGTCGCCGACGGCCGTCCTGGCTAGGCGCTTCGCATCCCGCGCAGCAGCGCGGGCACGCGTCGGGGGTCGCCCGCGAGCTCGGCGAGCGTGCCGTCGAGCGGATCCTCGTCGAACACCGCGAGCTCGCGCGTCACCGCGTCCTCCCGGGCGGACTCCGCACGGGAGGGCGATGCGGCGGAGCCGGTCGCGCGCGCGTCCGTGAGCGGGAGGTCGGCTGCGGCCGGAGCGGCGCCGAGCGCGAGGGCGACGTCGCGGGCGATGTGCGCGGTCATCAGCTCGTCGAAGAACCCGGCCGTCGTGTCGGGCGTCCGGCGCACGAGCGCCCACGCGCCGTCGGGACCGAAGTGATGCGCGAGCGCCGCGTGCACGATCAGCGCGAGCGGCCGGAGGTCGGGATCCGCGTCGGCGGGGGAGACCGTGGCGTCCGCGGCCGCGTCGTGCGCCGGTGCCCCCGCCGGGGCTCCGGCCTCGTGCGCGGCGACGTGCGGCGGACGCCCCGGCCCGCCGTGCAGCCGGGCCGCGCTGGCGGCGAGCTCGCCGGTGGCGAGCGACGCGGACGGGCTCTCCGTCGGCGTCGACGCCGGCGCGTCGGCAGCGGGCGCGTCGGCAGCGGGCGCGTCGGCAGCGGGCGCGTCGGCAGCGGAGGCGCCGGTGCCGGACGCGCCGGTGCCGGCGGATCGTGCATCCGGCGCCGCGGGCGCGGCCTCGGTCGAGCGGGTCCTGCGCCTCAGCCATCGGAACATGATCCCGACCTCCCCGATCGCACCGCCGCGATCGGGATAATGATCGCCGCCGACACGCCCGGGCGTCCTCGCGACACGCCGAGCGGATCCGCATGGGGGCGCGGAGAGCGCGCCCCCGTCCCCGTCGACGGCCACGTCCCTCCCGGGCAGCGGCTGCAACACTGGATCCTCCCGGGACAGCGCGGTCCGCCCACCCGACCGGAGGATCCATGGACCTGCCCGCCCTGCTCGCCCAGCCCGCCGTGGCCGTGATCGTCACGCTGCTCGCGGCCGTGGCCGCCGCCCTGCTCGTCACCGCCGTCGTCGCCCTCGTCGTGCGGGTCATCGCCCGTCGCCGCGAGTGGGCGGCCCGGCTGGTGACGCGCGCCCGGCGCCCCTTCCGCGTGCTGCTCCTCGTCGTGGCGCTGTGGGTCGCGCTCCGTGCCTCCATCGCCCCGGGCGAGCTGCGCGACGGGCTCGACCACCTGCTGCACGTCGTGACGATCGTCGCGTCCGCCTGGCTCGTCTGCGCCCTGGCCATCTTCTTCGAGGACCTCGGGCTCAGCCGCTACCGCGTGGACGTCGCCGACAACCGCGTCGCGCGCCGGGTGCGCACGCAGGTGCTCATCATCCGCCGGCTCACCGTGGTCGCGATCGTCGTGGTCGCCGTCGGCGCGATCCTCCTCACCTTCCCCGGGGCGCGGACGGCGGGGGCATCCGTGCTCGCGTCCGCCGGCCTCGTGTCCATCGTCGCCGGCCTCGCGGCGCAGTCGACGCTCGCCAACGTCTTCGCGGGGATGCAGCTCGCCTTCAGCGACGCGATCCGGGTCGACGACGTGGTCATCGTGGAGAAGGAGTGGGGCCGCGTCGAGGAGATCACGCTCACCTACGTGGTGGTGCACATCTGGGACGACCGCCGCATGGTGCTGCCGTCCACCTACTTCACGACCACGCCGTTCCAGAACTGGACGCGCACGAAGTCCGAGCTGCTCGGGGCCGTGGAGCTCGACCTCGACTGGCGCGCGACCCCCGCGAGCATGCGCGAGGAGCTCGACCGCGTGCTCGCGACGACCGACCTCTGGGACGGCCGCGTCTCCGTGCTGCAGGTGACGGATGCGGTGGGCGGCTACGTGCGGATCCGCGTGCTCGTCTCGGCCGTGGACGCGCCGACGCTCTTCGACCTGCGCTGCCTCGTGCGCGAGCGCCTCGTGACGTTCCTGCACGAGAGCAGCCCGCAGTCGCTGCCGCGCACGCGCGTGCAGATGGTGGATCCGGGCGAGCACGAGGACGCATCCCGCGCGCGACGGCGGACCGCGGAAGCGGAGCCCACGGGCCTGTTCTCCGGCACGGCGCAGGGCGACTCGCGCGCGGGGCTGTTCACCGGACCGATCTCGACCGTACCGGCCGCCGAGCGCATCGACCTCGGGGTCGACGGGGACCGCTGGCGCACGCACGAGTGACGCGCACGCCCGGGGGCATGCGCGTCACGGTGCGGGGCGGCTAGTTGCCGAGCTGCCCGTCGCGGGAGTCCTCGATGACGGTGCCGACGGCGATCGCCATCGTGATGCCCCAGCTCAGCCACATGAGGCCGAGCTTCCAGTCGCGCGGACCCCGACGGGTCGTCTGGAGCGTGCTCCAGCCGCCGATGAGGGCGCTGAGGACGCTGCCGTTCAGGATGTACTTGCGCATGACACCTCCCAGTGTGCTTCCACGGTACCGGGATCCGGTCGCCGCGACCGCCGCCCGGCGCGCGCCGCCCCGCCGCCCTCCCGCCGCCGTCCCCTTTCCGCAGGCGGTGCGGGCTCCCGGCGCGCGATGAGTACAGTGATCGCGGATCAGACAGGAGGCGCCCGTGCGCACAGCCCTCATCGGGGTGGTGCTCCTCGTCGTCGGCGCCGTCGCCGTGGCCACCGGAGCCCTCCCGCTCGACGACCTCGGCGTGCTGTACGAGCGGGTCTGGCCGATCCTCCTCTTCGTCGTCGCGATCACGGTGGTCACCGAGCTCGCCAGCGAGGCGGGCCTGTTCACCTGGATCGCCGAGCGGGCCGCGGGCCTCGGCCGCGGCCGCACCTGGGCGTTGTGGCTCGCGACCGTCGTGCTCGCGTGCCTCTGCACGATCTTCCTGTCGCTCGACACCACGGCCGTGCTCCTCACGCCCGTGGTCGTCGTGCTCGCGCGCCACTGCGGGCTGCCGCCGCTCCCGTTCGCGCTCACCACGGTGTGGCTCGCGAACACGGCGTCGCTGCTCCTGCCCGTCTCGAACCTCACGAACCTGCTCGCGGAGCACGAGCTCGGCGGCCTCGGCCCGGCCGGCTTCGCGGCGCTCACGGTCGCGCCCGCCCTCGTCGCCATCGCCGTGCCCGTGCTCGCGATCCTCGTCATCCACCGCAAGGACCTCTTCACCCGCTACGAGGTGGGGGCGCCCTCGGCGCCGACCGACCGCGTGCTCCTCGTCGGCAGCGCCGTCGTGGTGGGGCTGCTCGTGCCGGCGCTCGTCTCGGGCGTCGAGGTGTGGATCCCGGCGCTCGCCGCGGCCGTCGTCCTCGCGATCCTCACGGCCGTCCGCCGCCCGCGGGTGCTCCGGCTGGGGCTCCTGCCGTGGCAGCTCGTCGTGTTCGCGTCCGGCCTCTTCATCGTGATGGAGGCTGCGCAGTCGCTCGGGCTCACCGCCGTCATGGCCGCGATCTCGGGCCAGGGCCAGGACGCCGCGTCGCTCTTCCGCCTGGCGGGCGTCGCGACGCTGAGCGCCAACGCGGTCGACAACCTGCCGGCCTACCTGGCGCTGGAGCCCGTCGCCGGATCCCCGGAGCGGCTCGTCGCGATCCTGGTGGGCGTCAACGCGGGTCCGCTCATCACGCCGTGGGCGTCGCTCGCGACCCTGCTCTGGCACGAGCGGCTCGTGAGCATGGGGGTGCACATCAAGTGGTCGCGGTACGTGCTGCTCGGCCTCGTGGTCGCGCCGCTCACCGTCGGCCTCGCGATGCTCGCGTTCGTGCTCATCCGCTGACCCGCCGTCCGGCCGTCCCGCCTGACAGGCGGCTGGCAGTCTGACCGATCGTGCAGGACCTGACCGATCGGTCGACCTAGGCTCGACGGGTGACCCGAACCCCCCGCGCCTCCGCCGGCGACGAGCTGCGGACGATCGCCGCCGCGCGCTTCGCCCGCGACGGCTTCCAGGCGACCTCGCTGCAGCAGATCGCCGACGAGGCGGGCTACTCGAAGTCGAGCGTGCTCTACCACTTCGCGTCCAAGGAGGCGCTGCTCGACGCCCTCCTGGAGCCCACGATCGACGCGCTCGCCGAGGTCATCGAGCGCGCCGACTCCATCCGCGGCGACGCGGACGCGAGGCGGCTCTTCGTCGAGCGCTTCATCGACTTCCTCCTGCTGCACCGGCACGAGGTGGCGCTGTTCATCACGCAGGGCCGGTCGCTCGGCCACCTCGCCGTGATCGAGCGCGCGAACGACCTCGTGCGCACGCTCGGCGAGACCGCCGGCGCCCTCGACAGCACGCTCGACCAGCTGCGCTTCGGCGTGGCCCTCGGCGGCGCGGCGTACATCCTCGCCGCGAGCGACGACTGGTCCACCAACGAGCCGCTGCCCGACGACGAGCTCCGGGCCGCTCTCGTCGTGGTCGTGGGGGAGCTCCTCGCCCCCCTCGGCGCCCGCTCCGCCTGATCCCCGCTCCGCCCGTCCCCCCCCCGCACCACCCTCCGAAGGAGAGCCACCGCCCATGGCCACGCTGCTGTACCGACTCGGACGCATCTCGTTCCTCCACCCGTGGCGCGTCGTCGCCGCGTGGATCGTCATCCTCGGCATCCTGCTGGGCGGCGGCCTCGCGCTCGGCGGGAAGACCCAGGAGTCGTTCTCGATCCCGGGCACGGAGTCGCAGGAGGCCATCGACCGGCTGGCCGCCGTGTTCCCGCAGGCCGCGGGCGCGAGCGCCCAGATCGTGACGGAGGCGCCCGCGGGCGGCAAGGTCACCGACGACGCGGAGAAGGCCGCCATCGAGGCGACCGCGACGGCCGCGGCCGACGTGCCGGGCGTCGAGACGGCGCTCTCGCCCTTCTCGGAGTACGCGAGCGACGCGGTGTCCGCGGACGGCACCGTGGCGATCACGACCGTGCAGTTCGCCGGGCAGAGCGACCAGGTGACGCCCGCGACCCTCGACGCGCTCAAGGCGTCCGCGCAGGCGGCTGAGGATGCGGGGATGACGGTGTCGTTCGGGGGCCAGGTCTTCCAGGACGTCCACTACGGCGTCACCGTGACCGAGGCGTTCGGCGTGCTCTTCGCGGGCCTCGTGCTCGTGCTCACGTTCGGCTCGATGCTCGCGGCGGGGCTGCCGCTCATCGGCGCGCTCGTCGGCGTCGCGGCCTCGGCGGGCGCGCTGATGGCGGCTTCGAAGTTCGTCACGGTCTCGAGCGCGTCGCCTCTGCTGGCGGTGATGATCGGGCTCGCGGTCGGCATCGACTACGCCCTCTTCATCCTCATGCGGCACCGGACGCAGCTCGCCAACGGCATGCCCGTCGAGCGCTCGGCGGCGACCGCGGTCGCGACCGCCGGCAGCGCCGTGATCTTCGCGGGCGTGACGGTGATCATCGCGCTGCTCGGCCTCCTCGTGGTGCAGATCCCGTTCCTCACGGTCATGGGCCTCGGCGCGGCCTTCGCGGTGCTGCTCGCCATGGGCGTCGCCACCACGCTGCTGCCGGCCATGCTCGGCTTCGCGGGCGAGCGCCTCCGGCCGAAGGAGGGCTCGCGGGCCGCCCGCCGCGCGAAGGCCCAGGCCGAGGGCACGCAGCGCACGCTCGGCGCGCGCTGGGTGGCGGTCGTCACCAAGGTGCCGATCATCCCCGTCGTGATCGTCATCGGCATCGCCGGCCTCCTCGCCGTGCCCGCGTCGCAGCTGCAGCTGGGGCTGCCGAGCGGGGCGACCGAGCCCGCCGGATCCACGAGCCGCGTCGCGTACGACACCGTCTCGGACGCGTTCGGCCCCGGCCACAACGGCCCGCTCGTCGTGCTCGTGGACATCACGCAGACCACCGACCCCATCGGGGTGCTCGGGAAGATCGGCGACGAGATCCGCGGGCTCGACGACGTGGCCTTCGTCGGCACCGGCACGCCCAACCCCTCGGTCGACACCGCGATCATCCAGGTGCTCCCGGACAGCCCGCCCGAGTCGGCGGAGACGACCGCGCTCATGCAGTCGATCCGCGACCTCGCGCCCGGCCTCCGGGACCGCTACGACACGCGCGTGTCCGTCACCGGCACCACCGCGGTGCAGAACGACATCTCGCAGCGGCTCGACCAGGCGCTCGTGCCGTTCGGGATCGTGGTGGTGGGGCTGTCGATCATCCTGCTGATGATCGTGTTCCGCTCGGTCTTCGTGCCCGTGAAGGCCGCGGTCGGCTTCCTGCTGAGCGTCGTCGTCTCGTTCGGCACGGTCGTGCTGATCTTC
Source organism: Clavibacter sp. CT19 (assembly GCF_027858075.1). Taxonomy (NCBI): domain Bacteria; kingdom Bacillati; phylum Actinomycetota; class Actinomycetes; order Micrococcales; family Microbacteriaceae; genus Clavibacter; species Clavibacter sp. CT19. Next base: position 249,773 of record NZ_JAQHYR010000001.1, read on the forward strand.
CAGCAGGGCGCGTTCGCCGACGTCCTCGGGGTCACGCCCGGCCCGATCCTCAGCTTCATGCCGATCCTCCTCATGGCGATCCTGTTCGGGCTCGCCATGGACTACGAGGTCTTCCTCGTCTCCGGGATGCGCGAGGACTTCGTGCACCACGGCGATGCGCGGCGGGCCATCGTCACGGGATTCTCGGGCGCCGCCCGGGTCGTGACGGCGGCCGCGCTCATCATGTTCTTCGTCTTCGCGGCCTTCGTGCCCGAGGGCGCGGGCGTGATCAAGACCATCGCGCTCGGCCTCGCCGTCGGCATCTTCTTCGACGCGTTCCTCGTGCGCATGACCCTCGTGCCGGCCGCCATGGCGCTGCTCGGGAAGCGCGCCTGGTGGATCCCGCGCTGGCTCGACCGGATCCTCCCCGACGTCGACATCGAGGGCGAGGGGCTCCGCGAGCACCAGGACGACGTGGACTGGGCGCATGCGTCCGGCGCCGCCGTCGCGGCCGAGCGGCTCGTCGCGGGCGTCCCCGGGCGCCGGCTCCTGCCGGTGGACCTGCGTGCGCCATCCGGATCCCTCGTGCTCGTCGAGGGCGACGTCGCCGACCGCCGGCTCCTCGGCGCCACGCTCGGGGCCCGGCTCACGCCGCTCTCCGGCCGCGCGCAGGTCGCGGGCCACCCGCTCGCGTCCGAGTCCGGCCGCGTGCTCACGAGCGTCGCCATGGCCGACCTCGGCAGGGTCGACCGGGTGGACTCGGGGCTGACGGTGGGGGACCTCCTCGCCGAGCGCATCGACCTGTCCGAGCCGATGGGCCGTCACAGGCGAGCCCGCGCCCGGCAGGCCGAGTGGCTCGAGCGGATCGACCAGGCGGCCGACGCCGCTGGCGCGCTCCGCATCGGCGCCGACGACCCGGTCGGATCCCTCCTGCCGCTCGAGCGCGCCATCGCCCTCACCGCCATCGCCGCCTCGGGACGCGCCCCCGTGCTCGTGCTCGACGTGGTGGACCCCTTCCCGGACGCCGCCGCCGAGCGCGCGTTCCTCGCCGCCCTGCCCGCGCTCGTCCACGAGAGCACGACCGTCCTCCTGGGCGCGCCGTGGTTCCCGGACGACCACGGGATCCCCGGGCGGCCGACCGTCCGCCTCCGGCTCGAGGCCGACACGGCGCCGCCAGCCGACCAGCCCGGCCACGACCAGACCGTCACCACCGTCGAGGAGACCCTCCGATGACCGCTCGCTCCACCCGCCGACGCCTCGCCGTCGCCCTCGTCGCGATCGTGCCCCTCGCGGTCGCCGGCCTCTTCATCGGCTCGCTCTCGGACGTCGCGAAGGGCGTCGAGCGCGTGCCCGCCGCCATCGTCAACCAGGACGAGATCGTGCAGCAGAAGGCGCCCGACGGCACGGAGTCGCCCGTGCTCGCGGGCCGCCTGCTCGTGACGCAGCTCACCTCGGACGACAACCAGGCCTTCGACTGGACCATCACCAACGCCGACGAGGCCCAGAGGATGCTCGACGACGGCGAGGTCTACGCGGTGCTGACCGTGCCGAAGGACTTCTCCTCCTCGATCGTGTCGCTCTCGACCGATGCCCCGAAGCGCGCGCAGATCAGCGTGGAGACCGACGACGCGCACGGCTACCTGACGGGCGCGGCCACGCAGGCCGTCGGGGTCGGCATGACCAGCGTGTTCGGCAACGCCATCACGTCGCAGTTCGTCTCCGGCATCTACACGACCTTCGGCGGCCTCAAGGGCTCGCTCACCGACGCGGGGACCGGCGCCGACAAGCTCGCGGACGGCGCCACGCAGCTCTCCTCGGGCGCGACGACGCTCGGCGACGGGATCACGCAGCTGGGCGACGGCATCGGCCGCACGCAGCAGGGCGCGTCGCAGCTCGCGGACGGCCTCGGCACCTACACGGGCGGCGTCTCGCAGCTCTCCTCGGGACTCGACCGGCTGCAGACCGGGGCCGCCGGGCTCTCGCAGGTCTCCGACGGCGTCGGGCAGTACGCGGGCGGGGCCGGGCGGATCGCGACGCAGGTCGCCGGACTCCGGCAGCAGCTCGCGGCGGACCCGCGGACGGCCCCGATCGCCGCGCAGCTCCAGCCGCTCGAGCAGGGGATCGACCAGTACGCCGCCCAGGGTCGCACGCTCGCGACGCAGGCGGCGGCGGGCATCCAGGGCGTGCAGCAGGGCATCGGCCAGAGCGCGTCCGGCGCGTCGCAGCTCGCGGCGAACGGCGGGGCGCTCGTCTCCGGCGCGCGCCAGCTCGGCGACGGCCTCGGCCAGCTGCGCACGGGCGCGACCGGCGCGGCGACGGGCGCGGGCGACCTCGCGACGGGCGCCACGTCGCTCTCGTCCGGCGCCACCGAGCTCGGGCAGGGCCTCGCGCAGGGCGCCGAGCAGATCCCCTCGCTCGACGCCGACCAGGCGGCCTCCGCCTCGGGCGTCGTCGCGGATCCGGTGGGCCTCACCGTGCAGCGCGAGAACGAGATCGACAACCCGGGCGACGCCATCGCCGCGATCTTCGTGCCGATCGGCCTCTGGCTCGGCGCCTTCGCGACCTTCCTCGTGCTGCGGCCGGCGGCGCGCCGCCTGCTCGCGTCGTCGGCCGCGACGGGCCGCGTCATGGGACGCGTGCTCGCCCGCGCCGGGCTGATCGCGCTCGCCCAGGTCGTGCTGCTCGTCGCCCTCGTGCACGCCGCGCTCGGCCTGTCGCTCGCGCTGCTGCCCGCCACCCTCGGGTTCGCCGCCGTCACCGCGGCGGCCTTCACGGCGATCCACTACCTGCTCCGCCAGGCGTTCGGCCGCACCGGCATGGTCGTCTCGCTCATCCTGCTGGCGGTGCAGGCCGCGGCGATGGGCGGGGTCATCCCGCTGCAGCTCGTGGCGGAGCCGTTCCAGGCGATCAGCCCGTTCCTGCCGCTCACGTACGCGGCGTCGGGCATGCAGGCGATCATCGCCGGGGGGGCGCCCGCCGTCGCGTGGGGCGCCGCGGGCACGCTGGCGGTGTTCCTGCTGCTGAGCCTCGCCGTCTCCTACCTGGTGACGCGGCGCTCGCGGCGGGCGCGGAACCTCGGCCTCCTGCCGGGCAGCGCGCCGGCGTCGGCGGCCGTCGCCGTCTGACGCCTTCCGCACGACCCGACGCCGGGCGCTCCCGCGGGTGCCCGGCATCGCGCGTCTGGGGAGCCCGGCGCACGTGCGGCCGCGGCACCGCCTACCATTCGAGAACCGTTCTCGACAAGGAAGGCGCCCCATGCGCACCCCCTCCCTCCTCGGCGTCGGCCTCGTGGTCGTCGGCCTGCTCGCCGGCGGCGTCGGATCCGTCGCCGCCCCGCCCGAGACCGCGTCCGCCGCCGGCCGCGCGTCGTGGCTGCTCGTCGCCGACCCGGTGGCGCACGCCGTCTCGATCGTCGACTCGGCGACCGGCCGCACCACGGGCTCCCTCAGGGACACGACGCTGGGCGCGCACGCCGGCGTCGTGCAGCTGGGGCACGGCCGCATCGCCTTCGTCGACGAGGGCGGCCCGCGGCTCGACGTGGTCGACATCTCCTCCGCCGGGGTCCCGCGCCTCGCGTCGGCGACCCCGATCCCGTCCGCGGCCGGCACCTGGACGCGCGCCGGCTGGATCTCGGACGACGCCGGCCACCGGTACGTCGCGGTCGGGTCGGACCTCGACGGGTCCACCACGCAGCAGGTCACGCTCGTCGACACGCGCATGGGCCGCGCGAGCACGGCGGAGATCCGCACGAGCGAGGTGACGCTCGCCACGACGGGCGCGCGCGGCACGGAGGAGATGGAGACGTTCCTCGTGGGATCCCCGCTGCGCCTCGTCGTGAGCGCCGGCGGGCACCTCGACGCCTACGACGCGGCCGACATCCTCCGCGGCGACGCGCACCCGGCCCCGATCGCCTCGACGCCGCTCGGCGCCTACCCGCACGGGCCGATCGCCGACGCGCGCGGCACGGTCGTCGGCTCGACCCTGCACGACGGCGTCGAGACGGTGCCGGTGACCCGCGACGGCTTCGGCCCGGCGACCACGCGGCCCTACCCGGAGCGCGCGCAGCAGAGCTACCGGCCGCGGATGGCCCCCGACGGCACGACGGCCGTGGGCGCGCAGGCGGGCGCCACGGCGGCCGACCCGGCGGTGCTGACCTCGTCGTCGATGCGCGGCGCGGGCATCGCGAGCGTCGCCCTCGGCACGGGCACGCCCACGCGCGCGGCCGTCGCGCCGTCCTACGCGGCGGCCGTGGTGACGGCGGACGGCGTCGACACGCTCGACCTCGTCGGGCGCGGTGCGGACGGCCTCTACGACGGGGCGGTCACGCGCGTGCGGCTCCCCGCGCTCGGGCAGGCGGCGGGCACCGGATCCTCCGCGCGCTTCCTCGCGGCCTCGGCCGACGGGTCGGAGCTGTTCCTCTCTCGGGCGGGCACGGGATCCGTGCTGGAGATCGACGTGCGCGGCACGACGGCCACCGTCCGCGGCACGATCGCCGTGCCGTCGGCGTTGTCGGACGGCGGTTACCTCGCCACCGTGGACCAGCACCAGCGGCCGTACGACCTCAGCGGGCGCTGACGCGCACGGCGCACCGCACGCATGACGAGGGCCGCCCGGATCACCGGGCGGCCCTCGTCGTGCGTGCGGTCGGCTAGAGCGCGAGCGCGATGCGCCCGCTGAACACGCGGGTCACGGGCGGCGCGGCCAGCACCTCGCCGAGGCGCGCGGCGCCCTCGGGGGTGGCGCGCCAGGCGACGTAGGCGTCGTGGTCGGCGGTCGACGCCCACTGCTCGACGACGACCATGCGGGCGGGGTCGGCGTCGTCGACGAGGACCTCGAGGCCCTCGTTGCCCGCGAAGGCGCGCGTGGCCTGCAGGGTCTCGGCGAGGACGTCGGCGACGTCGCCGAGGCGCGTCTCGTCGACCTGGATCTCGAGGTGCACGGTGGTGCTCATGGTGTCTCCGGTCCCGACGCCGGGCGGGCGGGGCCCCGTGCGACGTCGCTCATGTGCGGGGGCGTTCCCCTCGTCCATCCAACCCCGGCCGCCGTCGGGGCATGCCCGCACGCCCGGCGCGGGCGTGTCGGCCGAGCGACCCAGGCGGCGGCGCCGCTCAGCGGTCGCGGCGGAGCGCGGTGCGCAGCTTCCGGTACCCGGAGAGCGTGGGCGGCGCGACGGGCGTGCGCTCGGGCGCGGTGTCGAGCCGGAGCTGGCGCTGGGCGAACTCGCGCGTCTCGATGAGCATCGCGAGCCGCTGCTCCTCCGTCTTCGCCTTGCGGGTGTTGACCTCGGCGACGACGCCGCCCTGCCAGCCCTGCTCGGCGAGCCAGCGGAGGGTCTCGGCGACCGGCTGCGTGCCGCGGCCGGGGAGGAGGTGCTCGTCGAGGATCCGGCCGTCGTCCTGCGAGCCGGATCCGTCGCACAGGTGCACGTGGCGGAGGCGCGGCCCGAGGGCCTTGGCCATCTCTAGGGCGTCCTGGCCGGAGAGCGAGGCATGCGAGAAGTCGAGGGTGGTGGCGTCGCAGTCCATGTCGCGCGGATCCCAGCCGGGCGCGTACGCCTTCATGCTGCGGCCCGCCACCTGCCACGGGAACATGTTCTCGACCGCGATCTCCACGCCCGTCTCCGTCTGGATCGAGCGCACGATCTCGAGGAACGACTCGGCGTAGCCGGCCTGCCAGCGGAACGGCGGGTGCACCACGACGGCCGGGGCGCCGACCGCGCGCGCGAGCTCTGCCGACCGCTCCAGCTTCACCTTCGGATCCCGGCCCCACACGAAGTGGGTGAGGAGGAGGACGGGCGCGTGGATCGACAGGATCGGCAGGCCGTGCTTCTCCGACAGGGCGCGGAGCGCGTCGGCGTCCTGGGTGACCTGGTCGTTCGTCACCATGATCTCGACGCCGTCGAATCCGGCGCGCTTGGCCATGAGGAAGGCGTTCTCGACGGGCTGGGGGTACACGCAGGTCGTGCTCATGCCTACTCGGATCACGTCGGCGACCATACCCGGCGCCGCTGGGCCCGAGGGGTACGCGCGCGGTCCGGCGCGTGTCGGGTGCGCGACGCGGACAGGCGGCGTCGGCATGCTGGACGCACGCGGCGCACGTCCGCGGCGGGAGGAGGCCGGCATGGCGTCGGACGGATCGGACGGCGCGGCGGACGCGTACCGCAAGGAGCGGGCGGATGCTCCCCACGGCTTCTTCGAGGCGGAGGCCGCGGGCCTGGCCTGGCTCGCCGAGGCGGAGCCGGCCGGGGGAGCGCGCGTCGTGCGCGTGCTCGGCGTCGCGCCCGGCCGCCTCGACCTCGAGCGGCTGCGACCGTCGCGCCCCACGCGGGAGGGCGCGCGCGCGTTCGGGGCGGCCCTCGCGATCACGCACGACGCGGGGGCGCCGGCGTTCGGGGCGCCGCCCGCCGGGCACGACGGCCCGGCCTTCATCGGGCGGCAGCCGCTGTCGGTCCTCCGCGGCGGTGCCCGGGGCGACGGCGCGGGCCCGGCCGACGACGCCGGATCCGGCTGGGGCGCCTGGTACGCCCGCGAGCGCGTCCTGCCCTACCTCCGCCGGGCGGTCGACGCCGGGAACGCCACCGCCGCGCAGGCGGCCGACGTGGAGCGCGCGTGCGCCGCCGCATCCGACGGCCGTTTCGACGACGGCGCGCCGCCCGCGCGGATCCACGGCGACCTCTGGTCCGGCAACGTGCAGTGGGCGGACGGGGGAGCGGTGCTCATCGACCCGGCCGCGCACGGCGGCCACCGCGAGACCGACCTCGCGATGCTGGCGCTCTTCGGCTGCCCGGGCCTCGACGACGTGCTCGGCGCGTACGCCGACGCCGGATCCCTCGCCCCGGGCTGGCGCGACCGCGTCGCGCTGCACCAGCTCCACCCGCTCGCCGTGCACGCGGCGTCGCACGGCCCGGCCTACGGCGAAGCGCTCCGCGACGCGGCGCGCGCGGTCCTCCGGAGGTGAGGGGCGGACGCCCGCCGTCACGAGCCGACGCGGACCCGGTCGGTCGCCGACCGCACTGGTAGCCTCGGATGACCGAGCAGGCACGACAGACCTCTGCGAGAACGAGACGGGAACCGTGACTCCGCCACCCTCATCCACGCCCTCCGCGACCGAGCCGACCGAGCCGACCGCCGCCGAGCAGGCGGACGGCGGAGAAGTCCGGCCCGGCATCTACGACCTCGTCGTCGTCTCCAACCGCCTCCCGGTCGACCGGGTCGTCGCGGCCGACGGCACCACCTCGTGGCGGCACTCCCCGGGCGGCCTCGTCACGGCCCTCGAGCCCGTCATGCGCGCCAACGAGGGCGCGTGGGTCGGCTGGCCCGGCATCGCCGACCACGACGTCGACCCGTTCGTCGACGCGGGCATCTCGATCATCCCCGTCACGCTCAGCGAGCAGGACCTCGCCGAGTACTACGAGGGCTTCTCCAACGACACCCTGTGGCCGCTGTACCACGACGTCATCGCGCAGCCGAGCTACCACCGCGAGTGGTGGGACACCTACGTCAAGGTCAACCAGCGCTTCGCCGACGCGGCCGCGAAGGCGGCCGCCCCCGGGGCCACGGTGTGGGTGCAGGACTACCAGCTGCAGCTCGTGCCGAAGATGCTGCGCGAGCAGCGGCCGGACCTCACCATCGGCTTCTTCAACCACATCCCGTTCCCGCCCTACGGCATCTACTCGCAGCTGCCGTGGCGCACGCAGATCATCGAGGGCCTCCTCGGCGCCGACGTCATCGGCTTCCAGCGCGTCGCCGACGCGGGCAACTTCACGCGCGCGGTACGCCGCCTCTTCGGGTACACGACCCGCGGATCCACGGTCGACGTGCCCGTGCGCGGCGGCATCCCGCTCACCGTCCCCGGCACGAAGCCCTCGAAGCCCGTGCGCGAGCTCCGCACCCGGCAGGTCGTCGCCAAGCACTACCCGATCTCGATCGACGCCCGCAGCTACGAGGAGATGGCCAAGGACCCGGCCATCCAGGAGCGCGCCCGCCAGATCCGCGCCGACCTCGGCAACCCGAAGACGATCCTCCTGGGCGTCGACCGGCTCGACTACACCAAGGGCATCGGCCACCGCCTCAAGGCGTTCGGCGAGCTGCTCGCCGAGGGCCGCGTCACGGTGGAGGACGCGACGCTCGTGCAGGTCGCGAGCCCCAGCCGCGAGCGCGTGGAGACGTACAAGCAGCTGCGCGACGAGATCGAGCTCACGGTCGGCCGCATCAACGGCGACTACGGCTCCATCAGCCACACCGCCATCAGCTACCTGCACCACGGCTACCCGCGGGAGGAGATGGTGGCGCTGTGCCTCGCGGCCGACGTGATGCTCGTCACGGCCCTCCGCGACGGCATGAACCTCGTGGCCAAGGAGTACGTCGCCACGAAGCACTCCAACGAGGGCGTGCTCGTGCTCAGCGAGTTCGCGGGCGCCGCGGACGAGCTGAAGGCCGCGCTGCTCGTGAACCCGCACGACATCGAGGGTCTCAAGGAGGCCATCCTCCGCGCCATCGAGATGCCGAAGGCCGAGCAGCGCAAGCGCATGCGGTCGCTCCGCAAGCGCGTGTTCGAGAACGACGTCGCCGCGTGGTCGAGCTCCTTCCTCGCGGACCTCGGCCGCACGCACGCCGCCGCGATCCACGAGGGCCCGGACGAAGAGGTCGTCGAGCCCCTCATGGACGAGGGCTGGTAGCGGGCGTGGCCGAGCTGACCACCGACATCCAGGCCAAGGGCGGCCGCGGCTTCCCGGGCCGGCTGTTCGAGGCGCTGACGGAGCTCGCGCGCACGCCGCGCCTGCTCGTCGCGCTCGACTTCGACGGCACGCTCGCGCCCGAGGTCGACGACCCGGAGAAGGCGCGCGCGGTGCCCGAGGCGCGCGCCGCCGTGCTCGCGCTCCTCGCCCTGCCCGACACGCGGGTCGCGCTCGTCTCGGGTCGCGCGCTCCGCAGCCTCGAGGCCGTCGCCGACCTGCCGGACGACGTGCTCCTCGTCGGCTCGCACGGCGTGGAGATCCGCCTCGACAGCGACGACATCGAGCTCACCCTCGACGAGGGCGAGCTCGCGCAGCGCGGCGTCCTCTCGGACGTGCTCGGCCAGGTCGCCGACTCCCTCGACGAGGTGTGGATCGAGGAGAAGCCCGCGGGCTTCGCCCTGCACACGCGCCTCGCGACCGAGAAGCACAGCCGCATCGCGCACCTCGTCGCGACGCAGGAGGCGCACGCCGAGGTCGACGGCCTCAAGGTGCGCTCCGGCAAGGACGTGCTGGAGTTCAGCATCCGCCAGGCCACCAAGGGCGAGGCCGTCGAGCACCTGCGGCGGTACGCCGAGGCGTCCGCCGTCTTCTACGCGGGCGACGACGTCACCGACGAGGACGCCTTCGCCGCGCTCCAGGCCGGCGACCTCGGCCTCAAGAGCGGCACCGGCGCGACCGCGGCGGACTTCCGCGTCGACGGCCCGCACGACGTCGCGCGCGTGCTCCAGGTGCTCGCGGACCTGCGCGGCGAGCCGGCCGTGCTGCCCGACTGAGCTCGCGGGCGGATCCATCGCGGTCTCCCAGGCAGGGCCCAGGTAGACTGGGGAAATAGCCGACTCGCGAGAGGAGACCGCAGTTGCTCGTCCTCCTCTCGGCGTTCCTGATCGCCTCGATCGTCCTGCCGTTCCTCACCCGGGCCCTCGGCGTCCGCGCGTTCGTCGTGGCCGCGCTCGTGCCCGCCGCGGCCTTCGCCTTCACCGCCCTGCAGGGGCCGGCCGTGCTGCCCGACGGCGAGGTCGTCGAGCGGCTGGAGTGGATCCCGTCGCTCGGCATCACGCTCGACATGCGGATGGACGCGCTGTCCTGGCTCCTCGCGCTCGTCGTGACGGGCGTCGGAGCCCTCGTCCTCCTCTACTGCGCGCGCTACTTCCGCTCGAGCGAGGACGGGCTCGGACGGTTCGCGGGCCTCCTGCTCGCCTTCGCCGGGGTGATGTACGGCCTCGTGCTCGCCGACGACGTGTTCGTGCTCTTCACGTTCTGGGAGGCGACGAGCGTCCTGTCCTACCTCCTCATCGGCCACTACACGGGCAAGAAGGCGAGCCGCGGCGCGGCGCTGCAGGCCCTCCTCGTGACGACCGCGGGCGGGCTCGCGATGCTCGTCGGCCTCGTGATCCTCTCGGTCGCGGGCGGCACGACGAGCCTGGCGGCCCTCGTGGCGGATCCGCCCGGCGGCCCGCTCATCCCGGTCGCCGTGGTGCTGATCCTGCTCGGCGCGCTCTCGAAGTCGGCGCTCGTGCCCTTCCACTTCTGGCTGCCCGCCGCGATGGCCGCGCCCACCCCGGTGAGCGCGTACCTGCACGCCGCCGCGATGGTGAAGGCCGGCATCTACCTCATCGCCCGCCTGGCCCCCGGCTACGCCGACGTGCCGGGCTGGCGCGTACTGCTCGTGTCGCTCGGCGTCGCGACGATGCTCGTCGGCGGCTGGCGCGCCCTCAAGCAGATGGACCTCAAGCTCGTCCTCGCCTACGGCACCGTCAGCCAGCTCGGCTTCCTCACGGTGGTCGTCGGCTACGGCACGCGCGACGCCGCGCTCGCGGGCGTCGCCCTCCTCCTCGCCCACGCGCTCTTCAAGGCCACGCTCTTCCTCGTCGTCGGCGTGGTGGACCACCGGGCCGGCACCCGCGACCTCCGCAAGATCAGCGGGCTCGGCCGCAAGGCCCCGGTGCTCGCGGTGATCACGGCGCTCGCGCTCGCCTCGATGGCGGGCCTCCCGCCGTTCCTCGGCTTCGTGGCCAAGGAGGCCGTGCTCTCGGCGCTCCTCCTCGACGCGGAGCTCGGCGGCGGCCTGGGCTGGGTCGCGCTCGTGGGCGTCTCGGTCGGATCCTGCCTCACGGTCGCGTACAGTGCCCGGTTCCTGTGGGGCGCGTTCGCCCGCAAGCGCGGCGTGGACGAGGTCCAGCCCGTGCACGAGCACCTCGACTTCCTGGTGCCGCCCGCGGTGCTGGCGGCGACCGGCCTCGTGCTCGGCTTCCTCGCCTCGTCCGTCGACGGGTGGATCGCCGGCTACGCGGACACGCTGCCGGCCGTGAGCGCCGGCGCCTCGGGCGAGCCCGACCACACCTACCACCTGGCGCTCTGGCACGGGATCGAGCCGGCGCTCCTCATCTCCGCGGGCACGCTGGTCGTCGGCCTCGCGATGTTCCGGTTCCGCGACGGCGTCTTCGCGCTGCAGTCGCGTGTGCCGTCCTGGGTCGACGCCGCGCGCGTCTACTGGGCCTCGATGCGCCTCATCGACCGGGTCGCGGCGCGCACCACGGCCACCACGCAGCGCGGCTCGCTGCCCTTCTACCTCGGCGTGATCCTGCTCGTGCTCATCGGCTCGGTGGGATCCGCGCTCGCCCTCAACCGTTCCTGGCCCGCCACGGCCGTGCCCTTCGACCACCCGGCGCAGCCCGTCATCGGCGTCGTGATGATCGTCGCCGCCATCGCCGCCGCCCGCGCCGGCAAGCGGTTCCAGGCCGTCGTGCTCGTGGGGCGTCACGGGGTACGGCATGGCCGCGCTCTTCGCGCTGCACGGCGCCCCCGACCTCGCGCTCACGCAGGTGCTCATCGAGACCATCACCCTGGTCGCCTTCGTGCTCGTGCTCCGCCGCCTGCCCGTGCGGCTGGGGGAGCGGAACCGGTCGGTGCACCCGATCTGGCGCGCGTCCATCGGCATCGCGGTCGCCGCGCTCATGTCGACTGTGGCCGTCGTCGCGCTCGGAGCCCGCGTGGCGACGCCCATCTCGCTCGAGTTCCCGCGCCTGGCCTACGAGCAGGGCCACGGCAGCAACGTCGTCAACGTCACGCTCGTGGACCTCCGCGGCTGGGACACCATGGGCGAGATCTCGGTGCTCATCGTCGCGGCCACGGGCGTCGCGAGCCTCATCTTCCTCAACCGCCGCACCGACTCCCTGCCCCGGCTCACGGCGCCGTCGCGCCGCAGCCTGCTCGCGCGCCTCTCCGGCCGGCACGACCCGGCGACCACCACGGAGGCGCCCCTCGAGGTGGAGCAGGGCGCCGCGGGTCCACGCATGGCGGCGCGCGAGGCGGTCAAGGACCAGGGCCGCACCGAGCGGAGCCCCTGGCTCCTCGCCGGGCGCACGCTCGCGCCGCAGAACCGCTCGATCCTCCTCGAGGTCGTGGTGCGGCTCCTGTTCCACAGCCTCATCGTGGTGTCGGTCTACCTGCTGTTCTCCGGCCACAACCTCCCCGGCGGCGGCTTCGCGGGCGGGCTCCTCGCCGGCATGGCGCTCGTCGCGCGCTACCTCGCGGGCGGCCGCTACGAGCTCGGCGCCGCCGCGCCCGTGGATGCGGGCCGCGTGCTCGGCACCGGCCTCGTCTTCGCGGTCGGCACGGCCATCGTGCCGCTCGTCTTCGGCGCCGACGCCCTCACCTCCACCTGGATCGACACCGAGGTGCCCTTCGTCGGCCACGTCGAGTTCGTCACCAGCACCTTCTTCGACGTCGGCGTCTACCTCGTCGTCGTCGGCCTCACGCTCGACGTGCTCCGCAGCCTCGGCGCGGAGGTCGACCGCCAGGAGGAGAGCGACCGGACGGTCGAGCAGGGAGCGGACGGCATGGAGACCGAGCAGGGGGTGAGCGTGTGAGCGTCTCCGTCACCCTCATCGTGATCATGGCCGCGCTGTACGCGACCGGGATCTACCTGATGCTCGAGCGCAGCATGACGCGCGTGCTCCTCGGGTTCCTGCTCGTGGGCAACGCGACGAACATCCTCATCCTGATCATGTCGGGCCGCGTGGGCCTCGCGCCCATCTACGACCCCGAGGTCGACCCGTCGGAGTACGCCGACCCGCTGCCGCAGGCCCTCATCCTCACGGCCATCGTGATCACCTTCGGCGTCTCGGCGTTCCTCATGGCGCTCATCTACCGCTCCTGGCGGCTGGCCAACGCCGACGTGGTGACGGACGACGAGGACGACCTCGCGATGCGCGGGCCCCGCACGGGCCTCGGCGAGGAGCCCACCGTGCCCGACGACGACGACACCGAGTTCGGCACCAACGCCGAGGCGGCCATCGCCTCCGCCCGCGAGCTCCGCGGCAATCGATCCGACCTGGAAGAAGCCATCGACGACTCCGCCGACGACGACGACGACCGCGACTTCCGCACGAAGCGCGCCGAGAAGGGGGAGGGGGAGGGCTCGTGACGATCTTCCCGACCCTCATCCCGCTGGTCGTGCTCGTGCCGCTGCTCGGCGCGGCGGCGGCCCTCGTCGCGGCGCGCCAGCGCCGCCTGCAGGTCGCCGTCTCGGTGCTCGCGCTCGTGGTCGTCGTCGCGATCAGCGCGGTGCTCCTCGTGCTGGTGGACCAGCAGGGCGGCCAGTCCGTGGAGGTCGGCGGGTGGGCGGCGCCGTTCGGCATCGTGCTCGTGGTCGACCGGCTCTCGGCGCTCATGCTGCTGATCTCGTCGATCGTGCTGCTCGCGGTCCTCATGTTCTCGATCGGCCAGGGCCTCGAGGACGGCGACGGCGAGACGCCCGTCTCCATCTTCAACCCGACCTACCTGATCCTCGCGGCCGGCGTCTTCAACGCCTTCGTCGCGGGCGACCTCTTCAACCTCTACGTCGGGTTCGAGATCCTGCTCGTGGCGAGCTACGTGCTGCTGACGCTCGGCGGCACCGAGGCGCGCATCCGGGCGGGCGTCACGTACATCGTGGTGAGCCTCGTCTCCTCCATGCTGTTCCTCGCGTCCATCGCCATGATCTACGGCGCCCTCGGCACGGTGAACATCGCGCAGATCTCGGTGCGGCTCGACGAGATCCCGCCGGACGTGCAGCTGATCCTGCACATCATGCTGCTGGTCGCGTTCGGCATCAAGGCGGCCGTCTTCCCGCTGTCGTTCTGGCTGCCGGACTCCTACCCGACCGCCCCGGCACCCGTCACCGCGGTCTTCGCGGGCCTCCTCACGAAGGTCGGCGTCTACGCGATCCTCCGCACGGAGACGGTCATGTTCCCCACCGACCAGCTCTCCACGGCCCTCATGGTCGTGGCGGCGCTGACCATGGTGATCGGCATCCTCGGCGCGGTCGCGCAGGCCGACATCAAGCGGCTGCTGTCGTTCACGCTCGTGAGCCACATCGGCTACATGATCTTCGGCATCGCGCTCAACACGGTGGCCGGCATGACCGCGACCATCTACTACGTGATCCACCACATCGTCGTGCAGACGACGCTGTTCCTCGCGTCCGGGCTCATCGAGCGCACGGGCGGCAGCACGTCGATCAACAAGCTCGGCGGCCTGCTCAAGGCGGCGCCGGTGATGGCGATCCTGTTCTTCATCCCGGCGCTCAACCTCGGCGGCATCCCGCCGTTCTCGGGGTTCATCGGCAAGGTCGCGCTGTTCGACTCCGGCGCCGAGGTCGGCGGCTGGCTCACCTACGCGGTCATCGCGGCGGGCGCCGCCACGAGCCTCCTCACGCTCTACGCCCTCGCCCGCGTCTGGAACATGGCGTTCTGGCGCGGGGCCGAGGAGGTCGAGGACTACGAGTCGCCGCTGCTCGAGCAGCTCTCGGAGCGCCCGGGCGGCGAGACCACCACGACCGTGCGGAAGACCCCGCTGCTCATGACGGGGGCCACGGCCGGCATGGTCGTCGTCAGCGTCGCGCTCACCGTGTTCGCGGGTCCGGTCTACGCCCTCTCCGAGCGCGCGGGGGAGAGCCTCACCGGCCCCGGATCCGGCGTCGGCTCCGGCGAGCAGGGCTACGTCGAGACGGTCTTCCCCGGAGGCGTCGAGTGAGCCCGCGTCGGGCGCGCGCCCGCGCCGAGCGGCTCACGCTCCTGGTGCAGCTGCCGCTCCTCGTCTGGCTCGTGATCCTGTGGCTCCTGCTGTGGGGCCACGTCACCGTCATCTCCGTGGTCACCGGCATCGTGCTCGCGCTGCTCGTCACGCGCGTGTTCTACCTGCCGCCCGTGGAGCTCTCGGGCCGGTTCGACATCCGCTGGGCGCTGATCCTGCTCGGGCACTTCGCGGTCGACCTCGTGCGCGCGTCCTTCCAGGTCGCCGCGCAGGCGTTCGACTGGCGCCGCGTGCCCGTCAACTCGGTCATCGCCGTGCACCTCCACACGCGCAGCGACTTCGTCATGACGCTCACGGCCGAGGTCGTGTCGCTGGTCCCCGGCTCCATCGTCGTCGAGGCCGACCGGGAGCGGTCGATCCTCTACCTCCACGCGCTCGGCACCTCCACCGCGGAGGACGTCGAGCGCGTGCGGCGCACGACGCTCGACGTGGAGAGCCGCATCGTCTTCACGCTCGGCACCGCCGACGACGTGTGGCGCGTCAACCGCGAGCGGCGCGAGACGGGCCGCGAGCCGCTGCTCCAGACCCGTCGGCAGCGCGCGCACGAGCTGGTGCGCGACCGCGACCTCGAGGCGGGGCTCATCACGACGACGGGGGAGGAGCTCGCGTGAGCATCGTCATGCAGGTCGGCTGGGTGCTCGTCGGCGCCCTCTTCTTCTCGGCCGCGGTGATGGCGCTCGTGCGCATCGTGCGCGGTCCGAGCATCCTCGACCGGATCATCGCGTCCGACGTGCTGCTCACCACGCTCATCTGCGTGCTCGGCGCCGAGATGATCTTCAACGGACACACCCGCACGGTCCCGGTGATGCTCGTGCTCGCCATGACCGCGTTCCTCGCGACCGTCGCCGTCGCCCGCTACGTCTCGAAGCAGGACCCCTCGTGAGCGACGTGCTCGCCTCCGGTCCGCTCGCCGACGCCCTCGACGTCGTGAGCCTCGTGCTCCTCCTCCTCGGCGGGGTGCTGTCGGTCGCCGCGGGCGTCGGCCTCCTGCGCTTCCCGGACCCGCTGGCGCGCATGCACGCGGCGACCAAGCCGCAGATCCTCGGCGTGATCCTGGTGCTCCTGGCCCTCGCCCTCCAGTCGCAGAGCCTCAGCACGGTCGCGATGCTCGTGCCCGTCCTCCTCTTCCAGATGCTCACGGCGCCCATCTCCGCCCACATGGTCGGCCGCGCCGGCTACCGCCTCCGCCACTTCCTGCGCGAGGACCTGCTCGTCGACGAGCTCGAGGAGGCGATCGACCGTGCCCACGAGGAGCTGCGCGACGCGGAGGAGGTGGACGCGTCGACCCTGCCCGTGGGATCCGCCGAGAACATCGCCGCCGAGGAGGCCGGCCACGTCCCGGGCGGCGCGGGTCCCCGCGACGAGGCGGCGCCCGTGGCATCGCCCGCCGACCCCGGGCACGGCGGCCGCGCGGACGAGCCGGACGACGGCCGCCTGCCGCCCGGCATCGGCTGACGCGGCGGTCCGCCGACCCCCAGGCCGCCGGGACTGCTCCGCGCGAGGATCTAAGCTCGTGCCATGCCTGAGATCGACATGAAGCCCCGGAGCCGTGACGTCACCGACGGGATCGAGGCCACCTCCTCGCGCGGCATGCTCCGCGCGGTCGGCATGGGCGACGAGGACTGGGAGAAGCCCCAGATCGGCGTCGCCAGCTCGTGGAACGAGGTCACGCCGTGCAACCTCAGCCTCGACCGCCTCGCCCAGGGTGCCAAGGAGGGCGTGCACGCGGGCGGCGGCTACCCGCTCCAGTTCGGCACCATCTCCGTCAGCGACGGCATCGCGATGGGCCACGAGGGCATGCACTTCTCGCTCGTCTCGCGCGAGGTCATCGCCGACAGCGTCGAGACCGTGATGATGGCCGAGCGCCTCGACGGCTCCGTGCTCCTCGCCGGCTGCGACAAGTCCCTGCCCGGCATGCTCATGGCCGCCGCGCGCCTCGACCTCTCCTCCGTGTTCCTCTACGCGGGATCCATCGCCCCCGGCTGGGTCAAGCTCTCCGACGGCACGGAGAAGGAGGTCACCATCATCGACGCCTTCGAGGCCGTCGGCGCGTGCAAGGCCGGCACGATGAGCCAGGAGGACCTGACCCGCATCGAGAAGGCCATCTGCCCGGGCGAGGGAGCCTGCGGCGGCATGTACACCGCCAACACCATGGCGAGCGTGGCCGAGGCCCTCGGCATGAGCCTCCCCGGCTCCGCCGCCCCGCCCAGCGCCGACCGCCGCCGCGACTACTTCGCGCACCGCTCCGGCGAGGCCGTCGTGAACCTCATCGCGAAGGGCATCACCGCGCGCGACATCATGACGAAGGAGGCGTTCGAGAACGCCATCTCCGTCGTCATGGCGTTCGGCGGATCCACGAACGCCGTCCTCCACCTCCTCGCCATCGCGCGCGAGGCCGAGGTCGACCTCCAGCTCTCCGACTTCAACCGCATCGCCGACCGCGTGCCGCACCTCGGCGACCTCAAGCCGTTCGGTCGCTTCGTGATGAACGACGTCGACCGCGTCGGCGGCGTCCCCGTCGTCATGAAGGCGCTGCTCGACGCGGGCCTCCTGCACGGCGACGTCATGACGGTCACGGGCCGCACCATGCGCGAGAACCTCGAGTCGATGGACCTCGCGGGCCTCGACGGCACGGTCCTCCGCACGATGGACGACCCCATCCACGCCACCGGCGGCATCAGCGTGCTGCACGGCTCGCTCGCCCCGGAGGGGGCGGTCGTCAAGACGGCCGGCTTCGACCTCGACGTGTTCGAGGGCCCCGCCCGGGTCTTCGAGCGCGAGCGCGCCGCGATGGACGCCCTCACCGAGGGCCGCATCTCGAAGGGCGACGTCATCGTCATCCGCTACGAGGGCCCCAAGGGCGGCCCCGGCATGCGCGAGATGCTCGCCATCACGGGCGCCATCAAGGGCGCCGGCCTCGGCAAGGATGTACTACTCTTGACGGACGGTCGATTCTCAGGCGGCACAACCGGACTGTGCATCGGCCACATTGCTCCCGAGGCGGTGGACGCAGGTCCCGTCGCCTTCGTGCGCGATGGAGACCGGATCCGCGTCGACATCGCCGCTCGCACGCTCGACCTACTGGTCGACGACGCCGAGCTCGCCGCCCGCCGTGAGGGGTGGGCCCCTCTCCCGCCGCGCTACACGCGCGGGGTCCTCGCCAAGTACGCCAGGCTCGTGCACTCGGCCGCCGAGGGCGCCATCACGGGATGATCCCCTCCTCACCTCCCGCACCACCTCCCAGGAATCGCGCACCCATGCCAGCTCTGCCCACCCCGCCCCCCACGCCGCAGGCGCCGACCGCCCACCAGGGCGACGAGATCCTCACGGGCGCCGAGGCCGTCGTCCGCACGCTCGAGCTCCTCGGGGTCGACGACATCTTCGGCCTTCCCGGCGGCGCCATCCTCCCCACCTACGACCCGCTCATGGACTCGACGAAGCTGCGCCACATCCTCGTCCGCCACGAGCAGGGCGCCGGCCACGCCGCCGAGGGCTACGCGTCCTCGAGCGGACGCACGGGCGTCTGCATCGCCACCTCCGGCCCCGGCGCCACGAACCTCGTGACCGCCATCGCCGACGCCTACATGGACTCGGTGCCCCTCCTCGCCATCACCGGCCAGGTGTTCTCCACCCTCATGGGCACCGACGCCTTCCAGGAGGCCGACATCGTGGGCATCACGATGCCCATCACGAAGCACAGCTTCCTCGTCACCAAGCCCGAGGACATCCCGGCGACCATCGCGTCGGCGTACCACATCGCCTCCACGGGCCGCCCGGGTCCCGTCCTCGTCGACATCACGAAGGACGCCCAGCAGCTCGAGGCGCCGTTCGTCTGGCCCCCCAAGATCGACCTGCCCGGCTACCGCCCCGTCGTCAAGGCGCATGGCAAGCAGATCCAGGCCGCGGCGCAGCTCCTGGTCGAGGCGAAGAAGCCCGTCCTCTACGTCGGCGGCGGCGTGATCCGCGCGAAGGCCCACGAGGAGCTCCTCGCGCTGGCCGAGGCGGTCGGCGCCCCCGTCGTCACGACGCTCATGGCCCGAGGTGCCTTCCCCGACTCGCACCCGCAGCAGCTCGGCATGCCGGGCATGCACGGCACGGTGCCGGCGGTGCTCGCGCTCCAGGAGTCCGACCTGCTCGTCTCGCTCGGCGCCCGCTTCGACGACCGCGTCACCGGCAAGGCGTCGCTGTTCGCGCCGCACGCCAAGGTCGTGCACGTCGACGTCGACCCGGCGGAGATCTCCAAGATCCGCATCGCCGACGTGCCCATCGTGGGCGACGCGAAGGACGTCATCGCCGACCTGGTGGTCGCGTTCCGCGAGGCGAAGGCCGCGTCCGCCGCGGAGCAGGACATCGCCGAGTGGTGGACGTACCTCGACGGGCTGCGCGAGCAGTTCCCGCTCGGCTACACGGAGCCCGCGGACGGCCAGCTCGCGCCTCAGTACGTCATCCAGCGCATCGGCGAGATCACCGGCCCGGAGGGCGTGTTCGCCTCGGGCGTCGGCCAGCACCAGATGTGGGCCGCGCAGTTCATCAAGTACGAGCGCCCCAACTCGTGGCTCAACTCGGGCGGCGCCGGCACCATGGGCTACTCGGTGCCCGCGGCGATGGGCGCGAAGGTCGCCCAGCCCGACCGGCACGTGTGGGCGATCGACGGCGACGGCTGCTTCCAGATGACCAACCAGGAGCTCGCCACCTGCACGATCAACGACATCCCCATCAAGGTCGCGATCATCAACAACTCCTCGCTCGGCATGGTGCGGCAGTGGCAGACCCTCTTCTACGAGGGCCGCTACTCCAACACCGACCTCAACACGGGCGGCGGCACCCGCATGGTGCCCGACTTCGTGAAGATGGCCGACGCGTACGGCGCCCTCGGGATCCGCGTGACGAAGCCGGAGGAGGTGGACGACGCGATCCGCCTGGCGCTCGCGACGAACGACCGCCCCGTCGTCATCGACTTCGTGGTCAGCCGCGACGCCATGGTGTGGCCGATGGTGCCGCAGGGCCTCAGCAACAGCGCCGTGCAGTACGCCCGCGACCACGCGCCCGACTGGGACGACGACCTCGCCGAGACCGGGAGGACCGAGAAGTGAGCCACATCCTGAGCCTCCTGGTGGAGGACAAGCCGGGCCTCCTCACCCGCGTCGCGGGCCTGTTCGCCCGCCGCGGGTTCAACATCGAGTCCCTCGCGGTGGGCGCGAGCGAGATCGAGGGGCTGTCGCGGATCACCGTCGTCGTCGACGTGGAGGCGCTGCCGCTCGAGCAGGTGACCAAGCAGCTGAACAAGCTCGTCAACGTCATCAAGATCGTCGAGCTCGATCCCGGCCAGGCCGTCGAGCGCGAGCACCTGCTCGTGAAGGTGCGCGTGGACAACGCGACCCGCTCGCAGGTGCTCGAGGCCGTGAACCTCTTCCGCGCCCGCGTGGTCGACGTGGCCACCGACGCGCTGATCATCGAGGTCACGGGCGACTCGGGCAAGGTGCAGGCGCTCCTGCGCGTGCTCGAGCCCTTCGGCATCAAGGAGCTCGCGCAGTCGGGACTCCTCGCCATGGGGCGCGGATCCAAGTCGATCACCGACCGCGTCTTCCGCACATCGTAGGGAACGTGCGGCTACGCCCGCGGCCCAGCCGCTAGGCTCCCCGCGCACGGCACGATGCACGCACCCGAACGTCCACGACCCACGCCCCGCGCGAGCGCGGGGCGCCTCGGCACGACCGCCCCTCGCACCACCCGCGGGGACGACAGAACAAGGAGATCCATCACGTGACTGACATCGTCTACGACAAGGACGCCGACCTCTCGCTCATCCAGGGTCGCAAGGTCGCCGTCATCGGCTACGGCTCGCAGGGCCACGCGCACGCGCTGAACCTCCGCGACTCCGGCGTCGAGGTCGTCATCGGCCTCAAGGAGGGCTCGTCGAGCCGCGCCAAGGCCGAGGAGCAGGGCTTCGAGGTCAAGACGCCGGCGGACGCGTCCGCCTGGGCCGACGTGATCGTCATCCTCGCGCCCGACCAGCACCAGCGCGGCCTCTACGCCGACAGCGTCCGCGACAACCTCACCGAGGGCAAGACGCTCGTCTTCGCGCACGGCTTCAACATCCGCTTCGGCTACATCGAGGCGCCCGAGGGCGTCGACGTCATCCTCGTCGCCCCCAAGGGCCCGGGCCACACCGTGCGCCGCGAGTTCGAGGCCGGCCGTGGCGTCCCCGTCATCGTCGCCGTCGAGGTCGACGCGTCGGGCAAGGCGTGGGACCTCGCCTGGTCGTACGCCAAGGGCATCGGCGGCCTGCGCGCCGGCGCCATCCGCACCACCTTCACCGAGGAGACCGAGACCGACCTGTTCGGCGAGCAGGCCGTGCTCTGCGGCGGCACCTCGCAGCTGGTGCAGTACGGCTTCGAGACGCTGATCGAGGCGGGCTACCAGCCGCAGATCGCGTACTTCGAGGTGCTGCACGAGCTCAAGCTCATCGTCGACCTCATGTGGGAGGGCGGCATCGCCAAGCAGCGCTGGAGCATCTCCGACACCGCCGAGTACGGCGACTACGTCTCCGGCCCGCGCGTCATCACGCCGGACGTCAAGGAGAACATGAAGGCCGTCCTCGCGGACATCCAGTCGGGTGCCTTCGCCAAGCGCTTCATCGAGGACCAGGACGCCGGCGCGCCCGAGTTCCTCGAGCTGCGCAAGAAGGGCGAGCAGCACCCCATCGAGTCGACCGGTCGCGAGCTGCGCAAGCTCTTCGCGTGGAACAAGGCCGACGACGACTACACGGACGGCTCGGTCGCCCGCTAGCCGACGCCCCCGCATCACCGGACGCCCGGTCGCCTCGTGCGACCGGGCGTCCGTGCGTGCGGGCCCGGCGTCCCGCCAGGTGGGCGCCTGGGGTGTGGGCGCCCGCGGTGTGGCGCCCGCGGCGGCCGCTCGGTGCGGAGCCCGTACCATCGGGGGATGCCCCGGACTCCCGATGACGACGCCCTGAGCTGGGCCGGCGAGGAGGCGGACCCGACGCTCGCCCGCTCGCCGGAGCCGCAGCGCGCCCAGCCGCACCGCACCTCCGCCGACCCCCGCGCCGCGGGCGCCGGTCGCGCGTCCGCCCTCGGGGCCACGGCCGCGCGCCGGGCCGCCTCGGCCGACGCGTCCTCGGCCGGCGCGTCCTCGGCCGACGCGTCCTCCGGTGACGTCCCTTCCCCGCGCGGCCGCCTGGTCGCCGACGACGAGGTCGCGCCCGAGGCGTCGCCCGAGGTCGTCGGGCTGGCCTTCTTCGGTGCCGTCGCGATCCTCGAGGCCATCGCCTGGTTCTTCGTGGTGCGCGACAACCCGTCGAACGCGGGATCGGCGTTCCAGGTGGGCGTCGCGCAGGCCACCGAGGCGCTCACCGTGCTCGCGCCCGTGCTGTGGCTCGCGGCCGTGATCGCCGCCGGGCGCGGGATGCGCCTCGGCGGACGCATGCTCGTGCTCGCCGTCGGCGCCGTGATCCTGTTCCCGTGGCCCTGGCTGGTGACCCGGTGAGCGCCCGTCGCACCGCGTCAGGGTCGCCGGCGTCCGTCCCCGTCCGCCCGCGCCGTGGCCGGCCCACGCGCACCGGCTGGGTCGTGGGGATCCTCGGGGCCCTCGCTCACGGGGTCCTCGTGTGGCAGGCGGTCGACCAGTACACGGCCTTCCGCGACATCGCGGCGGCCTTCGGCGGGACGCTCCGCGGCGGGACCGTCGCGGCCCTCGTCGGCGCGATCGTGGTCCCCGTCGCGGCGTTCGTCGTCGCCGCGCGCGCCACGCGCGGGCGGCCGGTCGCCGCGCGCGTCCTCGTGATGCTCGCGGGCCTCGCCGCCGCGAGCGCGCTCACCGTCGGTGTCGCGACCCTGGTGCCGATGCTCTGAGGCCGGCGTCGGCCTAGAGCGGCCAGCCCGCGAACAGCACCAGCGCGATCAGCACGACCTGCGCCACGAGCCGCGGCACCAGCGGGATCGCGATGCGCCCGAAGCGCTCCGGGTGGCGCGCCGCGAAGGCGTTCGCGGGGAAGACGGCGACGAGGAACACCGCCAGCGCGATGCCCGCCGCGAGGCGGACGGGCTCGACGAGGAGGCCCACGCCGCCGGCGATCTCGCAGACGCCGGTGAACCAGACGAGCGCCAGGGGAGAGGGCACGCCGGGCCGCCGGAAGGACGGCGGGATGATCTCCGCCATGACCCGGGCGGCCTTGGGTGCGAAGTGGTTCACCCCCATCCCGACGAACACGAGGGCCAGCAGGATCCGCACGGCGAGCTGGATCGCAGCCCACGTCTCATCGCTCATCCGCCCATTGTGGGGCCACTAGCATGTGATGGTCCCAGCCGCCCCCAGCCCGAAGGACCCCCATTGACCAAGCCCGTGGTGCTCATCGCCGAAGAACTCTCGCCCGCCACCGTCGACGCCCTGGGGCCCGACTTCGACGTCCGATCCGTCGACGGCACCGACCGCCCGGCGCTGCTCGCGGCCCTCGCCGAGGCGGACGCGGTGCTCGTGCGCTCCGCCACCAAGATCGACGCGGAGGCCATCGCCGCGGCGCCGCGCCTCCAGGTCGTCGCCCGCGCGGGCGTGGGCCTCGACAACGTCGACATCAAGGCCGCGACCACCGCGGGCGTCATGGTCGTGAACGCGCCGACCTCGAACGTCATCTCGGCCGCCGAGCTCGCCATCGGCCACATCCTCTCGCTCGCGCGATTCATCCCGGACGCGAGCGCCTCGCTCAAGCAGGGCCTCTGGAAGCGCTCGTCCTTCACGGGCGTCGAGCTCTACGAGAAGACCATCGGCATCGTCGGCCTCGGCCGCATCGGCACGCTCGTGGCCCAGCGCCTCGCGGGCTTCGGCGCCACGCTCGTCGCGTACGACCCCTACGTCACGCCGGCGCGCGCGCAGCAGCTGGGTGTGCGCCTCCTGCCGCTCGACGAGCTGATGGCCGCGTCCGACTTCATCACCATCCACATCCCCAAGACGCCCGACACCACGGGCCTCATCTCGACGGAGCAGTTCGCGCTCGCGAAGCCGTCGCTGCGCATCGTCAACGCGAGCCGCGGCGGCATCATCGACGAGGACGCGCTCTACACGGCGCTCAAGTCGAAGCGCATCGCGGGCGCCGGGCTCGACGTGTTCGTGAGCGAGCCGCCCACGGGGTCGCCGCTGCTCGAGCTCGACAACATCATCGTCACGCCGCACCTCGGCGCCTCCACCGACGAGGCGCAGGAGAAGGCGGGCGTGTCGGTCGCGAAGAGCGTGCGCCTGGCGCTCGGCGGCGAGCTCGTCCCGGACGCGGTCAACGTCGCCGGCGGCGTCATCGACCCGTACGTGCGGCCCGGCATCCCGCTGATGGAGAAGCTCGGCCAGGTGTTCTCCGGCCTCGCGCACGAGGCGCTCACGAGCATCGACGTCGTCGTCCGCGGCGAGCTCGCCGGCTACGACGTGAGCGTGCTCAAGCTCGCGGCGCTCAAGGGCGTGTTCACGAACGTGGTGAGCGAGAACGTCTCCTACGTGAACGCGCCGCTCCTCGCCGAGCAGCGCGGGCTCGAGGTGCGCCTCATCACGGACGCGGTCTCGGAGGAGTACCGCAACGTGCTCAGCATCCGCGGCGCGCTCTCGGACGGCACGACCGTGTCGGTCTCGGGCACGCTCACGGGCACGAAGCAGATCGAGAAGCTCGTCGAGATCGACGGCTACGACGTCGAGGTGCCGTTCAGCCGCCACCTCATCGTCATGAAGTACGAGGACCGTCCCGGCATCGTCGCGGTGTACGGCAAGGAGTTCGGCGACGCGGAGGTCAACATCGCGGGCATGCAGATCGCCCGCCAGGAGGCCGGCGGCCGCGCGCTCAGCGTGCTGAGCGTCGACTCGCCCGTGCCCGACGGCGTGCTGGAGAACGTGCGGAAGGCCATCCAGGCCACGTCGCTGCGCGAGATCGACATCGCCGACTGATCCCCGTCGGAACCATCACCGCGAGGGCGGCTGCTGCGGCGGCCGCCCTCGCGGCGCGTCCGGGCTGATGCCCCGCCTCAGCCGCGGGTCGAGCGGAGCCGCACGAGGTCGTCGACCACGCGGATGAGCTCGTCGAGCGCGGAGTCGGCCGGCGCGGATCCGCCCAGCCACGGCTGCAGCGCCGAGTTGTAGTAGAGCCCGTCGCCGATGAGGAGCACGGCGCGCGCGACGGCGGGGTCGCCGACGGCCTCGAGGATCACGGCGGCCCACTCGTCCTGGAGGTGCGTGAGCGTGTCGCGCGCCCGCGGGTGGTTGCCCTGCGCGAGGCGGGACGTCGCGACGTAGGCGCGGTCGAACGGCGTCGCGGTGGAGAGCGAGCCGCGGATCCACCGATCGACCGGCCCGCGCTCGGCCCGCCGCAGCCGCTCCACGTCCTCGCGGGCGAGCGCCGACATGCGAGCGAGGAGCCCTTCGACGAGCGCCTCCTTGCCGCCGAAGTGGTACAGGAGGCCGCCCTTGGAGACGCCGGCCGCGGCGGCGACCGACTCGAGCGTCGTGCCCCGCTCGCCCTGCTGGACGAGCAGCTCCTCGAACGCATCGAGGATCCGGTCGCGCGCGGTGGCGGTCGCGGTGGTCGCGGGGGAGCCGGCGCCGGGCGCGACGGCCTCGATGGAGGCGGACGGATCGGCGGCGTGGGGCGCGGGCGAGTCGGGCGGTGCGTCGGGCATGACCCCAGCGTAACCGCGGCTTGCCCGCTGTACCGACCGGACGGTACAGTGATCTCGGCCGCCCGGCGGCCCCGTCCGCGCGCCCCGCGCCGTCGCCTCCCGACGTCAGGAAGCCCCGTCATGTCCAGCCCCCGCACCGCCTCCGTCCCCGTGACCGCTCCGGCGCGCGCCGGGACACGACAGTGGGCGGCGCTCGTCGTGCTCATGCTCCCCGTGCTGCTCGTCTCCATCGACAACACCGTGCTGAGCTTCGCGATGCCGTCCATCGCGCGCGACCTCGAGCCGTCGGGGGCTGCGCAGCTCTGGATCATCGACGCGTACCCGCTCGTGCTCGCGGGGCTCCTCGTCGCGATGGGCAACATGGGCGACCGCTACGGCCGACGCCGCATGCTCATGATCGGCGCCGCGGGCTTCGGCCTCGTCTCGGCGCTGGCCGCCTTCGCCACCGACGCGTCCCAGCTCATCGCCGCCCGTGCCGCGCTCGGCTTCTTCGGCGCGATGCTCATGCCGTCGACGCTCTCGCTCCTCCGCTCGATCTTCACCGACCGCAAGCAGCGCCGCCTCGCCATCGCGATCTGGGCGTCCGGCTTCTCCGGCGGATCCGCGCTCGGCCCGCTCGTGGGCGGCGTGCTGCTCGAGCACTTCTGGTGGGGATCCGTGTTCCTCGTCGCCGTGCCCGTGCTGCTGCCGCTGCTCATCCTCACGCCCGTGCTGGTGCCGGAGTCGAAGGACCCGGCCCCCGGCCCCATCGACGTGGTCGCGATCCTGCTGTCGCTCGCGACGGTCGCGCCCATCGTCTACGCGATCAAGACCTTCGCGACCGAGGGCGTCACGCCGCTCGCGATCGCGGCGCCCGTCGTGGGCGTCGTGGCCGGCATCCTCTTCGTGCGCCGCATGTCGCGCGCCCGGAACCCGATGCTCGACGTGAGCCTCTTCCGCGAGCCCGTCTTCACGGGCGCGGTGCTCGTCAACCTGCTGAGCGTGGTCTCGCTCGTCGGCTTCCTCTTCTTCGTGACGCAGCACCTGCAGCTCGTCGCGGGGCTCGATCCGCTGTCCGCCGGATTCGCGCTCATCCCGGGATCCGTCGTGGTGATCGTCTCCGGCCTCGTGATCGTGCCCATCGTGGCGCGCGCCCGGCCGTCGCGGGTGGTCGCGATCGCGCTCGCGTTCTCGGCGATCGCCTACGTGATCCTGGCGGCCACCGGGAAGGGCGCCTCGGTCGGGCTCCTCGTCTTCGCGTTCTGCCTGCTCGGCGCGGGCATCGGCGCGTCGCAGACCATCTCGAACGACCTGATCATCGCGGCCGTCCCGCCCGCCAAGGCCGGGGCCGCGTCCGCCGTGTCGGAGACGGCGTACGAGGTCGGCGCGGTGCTCGGCACGGCCGTGCTCGGCAGCATCCTCACGGCGACCTACCGCACGGGCCTCGTGCTCCCGGCCGGGCTCTCGGAGGGCGACGCCGTCGCGGCGCGCGAGACGCTCGGCGGAGCGGTGTCCGTCGCCGACCGCGTGCCGTCCGACGTGGGCGCCGCGCTGCTCGAGTCGGCGCACACCGCGTTCGACGGCGGCGTCGTCACGACCTCGATCATCGGCGCCGTGCTCATGGTGGGGGCCATCGTCATCTCGCTCACGAGCCTCCGTCGGGCCAGCTCGCACGACTGAGCGCGGCCGGTGCCGTGATGCACGTCGGGCCCGTCACCTCGCGAGGTGACGGGCCCGACGCGCTCGGGGAGGGGATCAGACGATGTTGTCGTCCGAGCGCTCGCTGCGGGTGATGCGCTGTCCCGTGGCGGGGTCGATGCGCGTGCGCGTCTCGCTCACGGCCGTTCGGCGACGGGCGAGGAGCGCGACGCCGATGATGACGACGAGCGCGCCGCCGCCGATGAGGATGTAGCCCACCAGCCGCAGGTCGACGCCCGGGACGGTGATGTCGACGGCGAACGCGAGGATCGCGCCGACGATGACGAGGAAGATGCCGAGGCCGATGCTCATGGGGGTCCTTCAGTCGAACCCGCCGGTCGGTCGGGTGCGTACACCGTAGCGCGCGGGTGCCGTCGGCGTGCGGGTAACCTGGCCCGACACCCACCGAGCCCGGGAGGATCCATGCCCCGCACCATCTCGCTCGCCGTCGTCCCGGGGGACGGCATCGGCCCGGAGGTCGTCCACGAGGCCCTCCGCGTGCTCCGGGAGGCGGTCCCCGCGGACGTGTCGCTCGACACCACGCAGTACCCGTTCGGCGCCGGCCACTTCCTCGAGACGGGCGAGATCCTCACGGACTCCGACCTCGCCGCCCTCGCGCAGCACGACGCGATCCTCCTCGGCGCCGTCGGCGGAGACCCCCGCGACGCGCGCCTGGCCGGCGGCATCATCGAGCGCGGGCTGCTGCTCAAGCTGCGCTTCGCGTTCGACCACTACATCAACCTCCGGCCCACCGCGTTGCTGCCCGGCGTCGTCTCGCCGCTGGCCGCGCCCGGCGAGGTCGACTTCGTCGTGGTCCGCGAGGGCACCGAGGGGCCGTACGCCGGCAACGGCGGCGTTCTCCGTCGCGGCACCGAGCACGAGATCGCGACGGAGGTGTCGGTCAACACGGCGCACGGCGTCGAGCGCACGGTCCGCTTCGCGTTCGAGCTGGCCGAGAAGCGCGACCGCAAGCGCGTCACGCTCGTGCACAAGACCAACGTGCTGACCTTCGCCGGATCCCTCTGGCAGCGCACCGTCGACCGCGTCGCCGCCGAGCACCCCGGCATCGAGGTCGACTACCTGCACGTCGACGCCACCATGATCTTCCTGGTCACCGACCCGGCCCGCTTCGACGTCGTCGTCTCCGACAACCTGTTCGGCGACATCATCACCGACCTCGCCGCGGCGATCTCGGGCGGCATCGGCCTCGCCGCGTCCGGCAACGTCAACCCCACGGGCGCGTTCCCGAGCATGTTCGAGCCGGTGCACGGATCCGCGCCCGACATCGCCGGGCAGCAGAAGGCCGACCCGACCGCCGCCATCCTCTCGGTCGCGCTCCTGCTCGACCACCTCGGCCTGCCCGAGGCGGCCGCGCGAGTCACGGCCGCGGTCTCGGCCGACCTCGCGGCACGCGCCGCGGGCGACACGGCACCCCGTTCCACCGCGGAGGTCGGCGACGCCGTCATCCGCGCCCTCTCCACGAACCGCTGAAGGACCCCATGAGCACCACCAGCAGCACCACTCCGAGCCCCGCCGCCTTCCCCCTCTCCTTCGAGCGGACCCCGTCGGAGCGCGCCCGCGCCGACGCCGAGCGGGAGGCGATCCTCGCGGACCCCGGGTTCGGCAAGCACTTCACCGACCACATGGTGCAGATCGACTGGACCCTCGACGGCGGATGGCACGACGCCCGCGTCGTCCCGTACGGCCCGCTGCAGCTGGATCCGGCCGCGAGCGTGCTGCACTACGGCCAGGAGATCTTCGAGGGGATGAAGGCGTACGCGCACGCCGACGGGTCCGTCTGGACCTTCCGCCCCGAGCGCAACGCCGCCCGCCTCCAGCGCTCGGCCCGCCGCCTCGCGCTGCCGGAGCTCTCGACCGAGGACTTCGTCGAGTCGGTGAGGCAGCTCGTCCGCGCGGACATCGACTGGGTGCCCCGCGCCGCGGAGCAGAGCCTGTACCTCCGCCCGTTCATGATCGCCAACGAGAGCTTCCTCGGCGTGCGCGCCGCCCAGCGCGTGGGCTACTACGTGATCGCGAGCCCCGCGGGCGCGTACTTCACGGGCGGCGTCGCGCCCGTCTCCATCTGGCTCTCCACGCAGTACTCCCGCGCGGGCAAGGGCGGCACGGGCGCCGCGAAGTGCGGCGGCAACTACGCCGCGTCGCTCCTCCCGCAGGCCGAGGCCGCGTCGCACGGCTGCGCGCAGGTGCTCTTCCTGGACTCCGAGGAGGGCCGCTACCTCGAGGAGCTCGGCGGCATGAACATCGTGCTGGTCTACCGGGACGGCCGGATCGTCACGCCCGACTCCGAGAGCATCCTCGAGGGCATCACGCGCGACTCCATCCTCCAGCTGGCGCGCGACCGCGGCCTCACGGTCGAGAAGCGGCGCGTCGAGCTGTCCGAGTGGGTCGACGGCGTCGCGTCCGGCGAGATCACCGAGGTGTTCGCGTGCGGCACCGCGGCGGTCATCACGCCCATCGGCCGCCTGATGGGCGAGGGCCTCGACGTCGGCGACATCGACGCGCCCGCGGGCGAGCTGACGATGTCGCTGCGCCAGGAGCTCACCGACATCCAGTACGGCCGCATCCCCGACCGCCACGGCTGGCTCACGCGCCTCGACGCGTAGCGCGCACCGGGCGCCGCTCGTGCGGGCGGACGGGATCCGCCCGCACGGCTAGGGTCGACACCGTGAAGATCGCGCGATTCAGCACCGGTGACGACCCCCGCTTCGGCATCCTCGACGAGGAGGAGGGGCACCTGGTCGTCCTCTCCGGCGACCCGATGTTCAGCGGCTACCAGACCACGGGGGAGCGGGTGCCGCTCGCCGACGCCCGGCTGCTCGCGCCGGTCATCCCGCGCTCCAAGGTCGTCGCCGTGGGCCGCAACTACGCGGCGCACGCGGCGGAGCACGGCAGCGAGGCGCCCACCACGCCGCTCATCTTCCTGAAGCCGAACACCTCGGTCGTCGGCCCCGACGACGCGATCCGCCTGCCCGCCGACAGCGAGCGGGTCGAGCACGAGGGCGAGCTCGGGGTGGTCATCGGCCGGATCACGCGCGACGCCACCGTGGAGGACGCGGCCCGCTCGGTGTTCGGCTACACGATCGGCAACGACGTGACCGCCCGCGACATCCAGCACTCCGAGAGCCAGTGGGCGCGCGCCAAGGGGTACGACACGTTCTGCCCGCTCGGCCCGTGGATCGAGACCGAGGGCTCGTTCGAGGACGCGCTCATCGAGACGCGCGTGGACGGCGAGCTGCGGCAGTCCGGCCGCACGAGCGAGATGGTGCACTCGGTGCCCGAGCTCATCGCGTTCGCGTCGCGCGTCTGGACCCTGCTGCCGGGTGACGTGATCCTCACGGGCACGCCCGCGGGCGTCGGCCCGTTCACCGACGGCCAGGTCGTCGAGGTGTCGATCGAGGGGATCGGCACGCTCTCGAACCCCGCGCGCGCCCGCGCCTGACGATGACCCGCCCCGGCCGCGCGCTGCGCCTCGCGCTCACGGCCGGAGCGGTCGCCGTGCTCGCGGGGTGCGTGTACGACGTGTCCGACTACGGGCTCGAGACGCCGGGACCCTCGGACGCCTCCGCGCCGACCGCGTCGCCGACCCCGGGCGCCGCGGAGCTCCGGCTGCCCGCGGGGTGCACGCCCGCCGACCTCTCGATCGACTGGGCGGAGCCGGAGTCCGGACCCGCCGACGAGCTGCTGGCCGTGCGCGTCATGACCGTGCGGATCCCGAGCGCGGGGGAGCAGCCCGGCCTCGGCTCCACCACCCAGCGGGTCACGCGCACCGACACCGCGCTGCGGCCGGCGCTCCGCCTGGAGCTGGACGAGCGGGACGGATCCCCCGTCCCCGTCCCCGTCGCCGACAGCCTCGCCCCGCCGGAGACCTGGGCGGCCTTCCTCGGCGCGGACCTGCGCGACCGCGACCTCGTGGGGCCCCGGTTCGGGCGGCCGCTGCAGATCACGTCGTTCGATCCCGTGCTCGACCGCGAGGCGCGCTACGTGATCGGCTACCTCGGCTCCGCGCAGTCCGCGCACGTCACGGTGACGGGCTGCGACGGCGCCTTCCGCGGATCCGGGACCCTCGAGGGGCTCGACCCCACGCGCGCCGCGGGCGCCGTGCTCCTCGAGTGCGGCGTGCCGCCCGGCGACCAGTACGACCGGTGGGACCTCCTCGAGCCGTACTGCGCGGACGGCACGCCCGGCACCGACGGGGAGCCGCAGCCCGAGCCCTAGAATCGTGACCAGGATGACTGACGCAACGACCCACCCCGTGACCACCGCCTCCGGCACCGACGTCCGCGTCCGGTTCTGCCCGTCCCCGACCGGGACGCCGCACGTCGGGCTCATCCGCACGGCCCTGTTCAACTGGGCCTATGCGCGCCACACCGGCGGCAAGCTCGTCTTCCGCGTCGAGGACACCGACGCCGCGCGCGACAGCGAGGAGAGCTACGGCCAGCTCATCGAGGCGCTGCGCTGGCTCGAGATCGACTGGGACGAGGGCGAGGGCGTGGGCGGACCGCACGCGCCGTACCGCCAGTCGCAGCGCACCGACCTCTACCTCGACGTGATCCGGAAGCTCACCGAGTCCGGCCACCTCTACGAGAGCTACGCGACGGCCGAGGAGATCGAGGCACGCAACCGCGCCGCCGGCCGCGACCCGAAGATGGGCTACGACAACTTCGAGCGCGACCTCACCGAGGACGCGCGCCAGGCGTTCCGCGACGAGGGCCGCGCGCCCGCCCTCCGCCTCCGCGTGCCGGACACCGACCTCTCGTTCGACGACCTCGTGCGGGGCACGGTCACGTTCCCGGCCGGGTCCTTCCCCGACTTCGTGCTCGTGCGCCCCAACGGCGCTCCGCTCTACACGCTCGTGAACCCCGTCGATGACGCGCTCATGGGCATCACGCACGTGCTCCGCGGCGAGGACCTGCTCTCGTCCACGCCCCGGCAGATCGCGCTGTACCACGCGCTCATCGACATCGGCGTGGCCGACGCCATCCCGCGCTTCGGGCACCTGCCCTACGTGATGGGGGAGGGCAACAAGAAGCTCTCCAAGCGCGACCCCGAGTCGAACCTGTTCCACCACCGCGACCGCGGCTTCATCCCCGAGGGCCTCATCAACTACCTGGCGCTCCTCGGCTGGTCTCTCACGCACGACCGCGACGTATTCTCCCGGATGGAGATGATCACCGCGTTCGACGTCGCCGACGTCACGCCGGCGCCCGCGCGCTTCGACCTCAAGAAGGCGGAGTCGCTGAACGGCGACCACATCCGCCTGCTGGCGCTCGAGGACTTCGCGCAGCGGCTCGTGCCGTACCTCCAGGCCGCCGGCGTCGTCGGCGCGGAGCTCACGCACGACGAGCAGCGGATGCTCGACGCCGCGGCCCCGCTCGTGCAGGAGCGCATGCAGCTCCTCGGCGAGGCGCCCGACCTCCTGTCGTTCCTCTTCACCACGGCCGACGCGCTGCCCTACGACGACGCCGCGGTGCAGGCCCTCAAGGACGATGCCCCCTCGGTGCTCGCCGCGTCGCGCGGTGCGCTCGACGGCGTCCCGCACACGCAGTGGGACGTCGACCTGGTGCAGGAGATGCTGCAGAACACCCTCATCACCGGCATGGGCATGAAGCCGCGCCTCGCCTACGGGCCGCTGCGCGTCGCCGTCTCCGGGCGCCGCATCTCGCCGCCGCTGTTCGAGTCGATGGTGCTGCTCGGCAAGGACGAGACCATCGCGCGCCTCGACCGCCTCGCGGGGATGCTCGGTGAGTGATCCCGCGGGTGCCGGCGCTGACGGTGCCGGATCCACCGCGACGGGCGACTCCTACGACGTCGTCGTCATCGGCGCGGGCCCCGCGGGCCTCTCCGCCGCGCTGAACCTCGTGCGCGCCCGGCGCCGCACCCTCGTGCTCGACAGCAGCCGTCCGCGCAACGCCGCGACGCTCATGTCGCACGGCTTCGTCACGCGCGACGGGATCTCCCCGCTCGAGCTCCGCAAGCTCGGCCAGTTCGAGGTGGAGTCCTACGACGAGGGCGAGTTCCAGCTCGCCGTCGTGCAGTCCGCGGAGCCGTCCCCGGGTGGGTTCACCATCCGCGCGAAGGGCGTGCGTCGCGCCCCCGACCGCGAGGTGCGCGCCCGTCGCATCCTCATCGCCACAGGCCTCGTGGAGACGCTGCCCGACCTGCCGAGCATCCGCGCGTACTACGGCACCGCCGTGCACAGCTGCATGGAATGCGACGGCTACGAGAAGCGCGACGAGCCGCTCGCCCTCATCGGCGAGACCGACGACCTCGTGGAGCGCGCGCTGCTGCTCTCGCAGTGGTCGCGGGACATCATCGTGTTCACGAACGGCGTCGCGGAGGTCGACGAGGCGGGGGAGCGTGGGCTCGCGTCCCTCGGGATCCGCGTCGACCGCCGGCCTGTCGCCGACATCGAGGGCGAGCGCGCGGTCGTCACGGGCATCCGGATGCAGGACGGCTCGGTCGTCCCGCGCTCCGGCGGCTTCGTACGCCCGCGCTACTCGACGGCGCTCGACTTCCTTGCGGGGCTCGACCTCGACACGGACGACGACGGCCACATCGCCGTCGACGCCGAGGGCCGCACGTCGCACCCGGGCGTCTACGCGGCGGGCGACAGCTCGCAGCCGGGGCCGCAGCAGCTGATCATCGCGGCCGGCTTCGGGGCGCGCGCCGCGAGCGCGATCAACCGGGACCTGCTGCCCGTGATCTGACGCGTCTCGCGGCCCGTCGGCCGCGCTCCGGTTTGGCGTCGATCCGGCCGATGGGCTACACTCGACGAGGCCCGATCGCGCATCGGGGCCTTGGGGTATGGTGTAATTGGCAACACGGAAGATTCTGATTCTTTTGTTCTTGGTTCGAGTCCAGGTACCCCAGCACTGAACACGCAGGAAATGACAGGCCCGGATATCCGGGCCTTTTCCTTTTCCCGGACCATCTCCGAGCGGTCGTCGCCGGCTTCGCCTCCCGGGCTCCAGCGCCGGGTGAGGCCGCCCCGCACGTCCTGTCCACGTGCGTCTCTCGACACCGAGCCGGTGGGCGTATTACGTTATTCGCATGACAGGCGACGAGACCATCGACGGCGTGCCCGTGACGGAGGAGCAGATCCAGGCGTGGGCTGATGAGGCCGAGGTCGGGTACGACGTGGACGCGCTCACGAAGCGCGGCCGCGGCCGACCCGGTCGCGGAGCGCGACCGTCCCAGGTCGTCGCCGTGCGGCTGACCGATGACGAGCTCGCCGCGGTGGACGCGCGAGCGACGCGCGAGGGCACATCCCGATCCGAGGTGATCCGGCAGGCCCTCCACGATTCCGCGGCGTGAGGGCCCACCCTTCCGCGCGGAAGCACGGGATCGAACCCGAGGATGCCATTGAGGCTGCATCATGGGCGATCTGGATCGAGGATCTCGACGACGACAGCCCCGCGCGGCAGCTCCGTCTCGGCTTCGACCGCTCGGGTCGACTGCTGGAGACCGTGGTGCTGGTCTTCGACAGCGGGAACGAGCTCGTCATCCATGCGATGCGAGCGCGTCCGCACATGCTGCGTCTCCTGCCCTGAACATGACGACCGCCCCGCCCGAGCATCTGCTCGAGCGGGGGCGGCCTAGCCAAGGTGAGCGTCTCCGGGTCGATGCCTCAGGCCAGCATCGATCGAGTCAGCGAGCGCCGTCCTCACTACTCAGGGGGGACGATTCCAGCACACGAGCGAGCTGACGTGCGGCGACATGGCTCGACGTCTGCAGGATCCAGCTCAATCCTCGGGGCGAGGTGATCCGCAAGGATCCGTACCGCATGATCGGCAGCACGGTGTTGTTCTTGTAACGCCTATCCGGCCCGCCCTTGACGTTCACGTATCGCCACGTCTCGCCCACCTTCTCCGCGTCGGATGCGAGAGGACCCGGGTCTTCGATGAAACGCTCCGATACCGCGGTCACAATCAGTTCGCGGTAGGGGACGGCCGCGAAGTGCTTGCCGTCACGGACGAGGACCCTGTCGGGGAGGAAGTAGAGCGCCGAGTCGCCGACGGTCACCGACGGGACGGCGACATTCGTCGCGAGGTGCTTCGTGCCTGCGGCATCACTCCGAGCGGTCGTGCGTCGGACGAGTTCCCCAGCTCCGGCATTCGTCTTGTGCTGATGGGTCGTCCGCACCTTCCCGGACGTGGTGACCCTCCAGACCCTCTCCGCGGGACCGGAAGGGGTCCATGCGGTGACGAGGGCCTCGAACCAGGCCGCTGCGGAGTCGTCGACGTCGTAGATGACAGCCACCGTTCGTCGCGCAGCGTCCCGTGCGAAGAGCCACAAGCAGAGGGGTACCGCGAGCACCCACACGACGACTCCATACGGGAGGGAGACAGCCCCGACCACGACGCACACGAGCACGGCCAGCCACGCCCAGCGGCGTCGAGCCGCCGCCTGGTTGAGCTGCTCGACGAGATCATCACCGTCGGTGGGTGAGAGCTCCATTGCGTCAGCGCCAGTCACGTCCTCCATCAGCACTGCGCTCGGCTGATACGGCGCCGCTGCGGGTCGCCCGGCTCCGCGAGGACGGGATGGTCCTGTCGCCCTGTAGGAGAGGCCGGCGGCATTCACGCTCACGTAGTTGCCCCGAGGTCCGGAGCCGGCGCGGAACCCGGGAATCCCCGCGCTCACGTTCACGCCTGCTCTGCCGGCGGTGAAGCGGAACGGCCCCGCCTTCACGCTCTTCCGGACATAGATCCCCATGTGGCCTCCTTCGCCCATGTCGATCCTGCCGGAAGGATCAGTCGGCGTCTTCCGGATGGTCCGATCCCGCCCGCGGATGCTCCGCGCTGGCCGGAGCCGTCGGTCTCGCGGGCCTTCCCCGGCGCGCACCGCCGATCCGCGCCGACGGCCCCGCCCGAGCATCTGCTCGAGCGGGGCCGTCGTCGCCTTCAGCGGGATCGGATCAGGCGAGGCGCCCCTTCGGCGAGCTGTCGCTCGTCTTGGACGGGTCCTTCTCCACGACGTCGCCGAGGGCGTCGTCGATGCGGGTCAGGAGCTCGGCCGGGATCTTCACGCCCGAGGCCTTGACGTTCTCGTGCACCTGCTCGGGACGCGAGGCGCCGATGATCGCCGAGGCGACGTTCTCGTTCTGCAGCACCCACGCGACCGCGAGCTGCGCGAGGGACAGGTTCAGCTCGTCCGCGACGGGCTGCAGCTCCTGCACGCGGGTGAGCGTGTCGTCGTTCATGTAGCGCTTGATCATGTCGGCGCCGCCCTTGTCGTCCGTGGCGCGCGAGCCCTGCGGCAGGTCCTGGCCCGGCTTGTACTTGCCGGTGAGGACGCCCTGCGCGATGGGGGACCAGACGATCTGGGAGATGCCGAGGTCCTTCGACGTGGGGACGACCTCCTCCTCGATGACGCGCCAGAGGGCCGAGTACTGCGGTTGGTTCGAGATCAGCTGGAAGCCGAGCTCGCGGGAGAGGCCGTGCGCCTCGCGGAGCTGCGCCGGGGTCCACTCGCTGACGCCGATGTAGAGCGCCTTGCCCTGGCGGACGACGTCGGCGAACGCCTGCATCGTCTCCTCGAGCGGGGTCTCGTAGTCGTAGCGGTGGGCCTGGTAGAGGTCCACGTGGTCGGTCTGGAGGCGCTTGAGCGAGCCGTCGATCGACGCCATGATGTGCTTGCGGGAGAGGCCGGTGTCGTTGTGGCCCTTGGCGCCGGTCGGGAAGTAGACCTTCGTGAAGATCTCGAGCCCGTCGCGGTTCTCGCCCTTGAGCGCGTCGCCGAGGACCTTCTCGGCGACGGTGTTCGCGTAGCCGTCGGCCGTGTCGAACGTGGTGATGCCGGCCTCGAGGGCCGCCTGCACGCACTGCGTGGCGGTGTCGTTCTCGACCTGCGACCCGTGGGTCAGCCAGTTGCCGTACGTGATCTCGGAGATCTTGAAGCCTGAGTTGCCTAGGTAGCGGAATTCCATGTCCCGACCCTACGCCGCAGCCGCTGGAGCCCCGTCGGACGCGGTCTGTCGGGGCGGTGACCGCGGGGTGGACATGCGCCGGCCTGGCGGCCGCGCGGACGTCAGCGTGGGGTCGATGCCGTCCGGCGTCGGAATGCCGCGACCGACAGGGGCAGCGCGAGGAGAACCACCACGACGGCTGCCCCCATCCATGATCCGGTGATGGAGACGCTCGGCGATCCGGACGGCTCGACGCCGCCGTCGAGCGCGAGGACGAACGGGATGCGGATGTCGAGGCCGCTGCCGAAGGCGAGGGCCGCGAGCAGCATGCCGGCGATGGCGACGATGCCCATGGCGACGACGAGTGAGCCGAGGGCGACGGAGGCCCTCTCGGCGCGCGGCAGCGACCTCGGCGTCATGGCGTCCTCCTGTGCTCCGTCGGCACGGGACGCGCCTTCCGGGTGATCATCGGCGTCAGATGCTACCGCCCGGACGACATCGCGCAGGAGGCCGCCGCGCAGGTCCGTCGTGAGGCGACGGGAGCCGGGCGACCGCGGTCGGATGTCGCCGCGCGGCACCAGGCGCGCGGCCCCGCCCGATCATCTCGGGCGGGGC
Source organism: Clavibacter sp. CT19 (assembly GCF_027858075.1). Taxonomy (NCBI): domain Bacteria; kingdom Bacillati; phylum Actinomycetota; class Actinomycetes; order Micrococcales; family Microbacteriaceae; genus Clavibacter; species Clavibacter sp. CT19. Next base: position 287,451 of record NZ_JAQHYR010000001.1, read on the forward strand.
CGCGCGGTCGTGCGTTCGTGCGGGCGGGGCGCCGGATCAGGCCTCGCGGGTCTTCGGCGAGCTGTCCTCCGTCTTGCGCGGGTCCTTCTCGACGATGTCGCCGAGCGCGTCGTCGATGCGCGTCAGCAGCTCGGCGGGGATCTCCACGCCGGAGGCCTTCACGTTCTCGTGCACCTGCTCCGGACGCGAGGCGCCGATGATCGCGGACGCCACGTTCTCGTTCTGCAGCACCCACGCGACCGCGAGCTGCGCGAGAGAGAGGTCGAGCTCGTCGGCGACGGGCTGCAGCGCCTTTACGCGGGAGAGCGTGTCGTCGTTCATGAACCGCTTGATCATGTTCGCGCCGCCCTTGTCGTCGGTCGCGCGGGATCCGGACGGCAGCTCCTGGCCGGGCTTGTACTTGCCGGTGAGCACGCCCTGCGCGATGGGGGACCACACGATCTGCGAGATCCCCAGCTCCTTCGAGGTGGGCACGACCTCCTCCTCGATGACGCGCCAGAGCGCCGAGTACTGCGGCTGGTTCGAGATCAGCTGGAAGCCCAGCTCCGTCGCGAGCGCGTGGCCGGCGCGCAGCTGCTCGCTCGTCCACTCGCTCACGCCGATGTAGAGCGCCTTGCCCTGGCGGACGACGTCGGCGAACGCCTGCATCGTCTCCTCGAGCGGCGTCTCGTAGTCGAAGCGGTGCGCCTGGTACAGGTCGATGTAGTCGGTCTGGAGCCGCTGGAGCGAGCCCTCGACCGAGTCCATGATGTGCTTGCGCGAGAGCCCCACGTCGTTGTGGCCCTTGGGCCCGGTGGGGCCGAAGACCTTGGTGAAGATCTCGATGGAGGCACGTCGCTCGTCCTTGAGCGCCTCGCCGAGCACGGTCTCCGCCTTGGTGTTGGCGTAGACGTCCGCGGTGTCGAAGGTGGTGATCCCCGCCTCGAGCGCGGCCTTCACGCACGCGGTCGCGGTGTCGTTCTCGACCTGCGATCCGTGGGTGAGCCAGTTGCCGTAGGTGATCTCGGAGATCTTGAGGCCGGAGTTGCCGAGGTATCTGAATTCCATGGTCCGACCGTACGCCGGGCACCTCCGCGGTTCCGCACGAAAGTGAGCGACGGCGGCACGCACGACGACGCCCGCCCCCGAGTCCGGGAGCGGGCGTCGTGGTCGTGCGGGGAGCGCTAGCGGCGCGGGGCGTCCGCGTCCGCTTCCACGCTGCGGCCGGAGCCGCGCGCCGCGTCGTCGTCCGCGTCGGCGGGGGCCTTCTCGCCCTCGACGGCGGCCGCCTGGTCGGTGCCCTCCACGGCGGACGCGTCGCGCTTCGTCTTCGCGAGGCTGGCGACGGTCGCCACCGTGATGGTGAGGAGGATGAACGACAGCGAGAACCAGATCGGGATCTCGGGGGCCCACAGCATCGGCTCGCCGCCGTTGATGAAGGGCACCTCGTTCACGTGCATGGCGTGCAGCACGAGCTTCACGGCGATGAAGCCGAGGATGACCGCGAGGCCCTGCGAGAGGTAGACGAGGCGCTCGAGAAGGCCGGAGATCAGGAAGTACAGCTGGCGGAGGCCGAGCAGCGCGAAGGCGTTGGCGGTGAAGACGATGTACGCCTCCTGCGTCAGCCCGAAGATCGCGGGGATGGAGTCGAGCGCGAACAGCACGTCGGTGAGGCCGATGGCGAGCATCACCAGGAACATCGGGGTGAAGAGCCTCTTGCCGTCGACGCGGGTCGTGAGCTTGTCGCCGTCGTAGTGGTCCGAGGTGGGGATGAAGCGGCGGAGCACGCGGATGAGCTTCGAGTCGGACTCGTCCTCGTCGTGCGTCTCCTTCATCTGCTTGTAGGCCATCACGAGGAGCAGGGCCCCGAAGAGGTAGAAGACCCAGGAGAAGTTGTCGATGATCGCGGAGCCCATCGCGATGAAGATGCCGCGCATCACGAGCGCGATGGCGATGCCGACGAGGAGCACCTTCTGCTGGAAGGCCCTCGGCACGGCGAAGCTCGACATGATGATGAGGAAGACGAAGAGGTTGTCGACGCTCAGCGCCTTCTCCGTCACGTAGCCGGCGAAGTACTCGCCGCCGAAGGTCCAGTTCGAGAAGACGCCGACGCCCACGCCGAAGACGAGCGCGATGACGATGTAGACGACCGACCAGGTCGCGGACTCCTTCAGCGTCGGCTCGTGCGCCTTCCGCACGTGCGCGAAGAAGTCGAAGACGAGCAGGCCGAGGACGGCCGCGATGGTCGCGGCCCAGAGCCAGAAGGGGACATCCATTTCGGGGGTTCTCCAGTACTCGGACCGCTTGTGGGTCCGGTGGGGTACTGAAGGTCTCCTCCACCCCGCGAGCTGCTGCTCACGGAACCGGCCGCACGGGTCGGAGTGGTCCGACCGTATTGACGACACGACCGCCGGATGGGAGTACTCCCCTTCGGGACACGAGTGTATACGGCCGCATGGAGCGCATCCGACCACGCGGGCGGATCCCCAGCCGGGCGAGCGCGCTCGGGCCCGGCGCGAGAGGTGCCGCTACTCGAGGAAGAGCAGCGCGATGCCGGCGACCGCCGCGACGGCGCCGATGCCGATCAGCACGAGGCCGGTGATGCGGAGCGCACGGCCGTCGAGCTCGGGCGCGTGGGTGCGGACCCGCCAGGGGGCGCGCGGCGAGAACCAGACGCGCACGTCGGATCCGGCGGCCAGGTCGCGGGTCTCGTCGGTGTCGGCGGGCGCCTCGTGCACGTCGCCGTCGTCGTCGAACCACCGGAGGACGCGGGCGGATCCGGCGCCGTCGTGGCCCGACGGCGCGTCGGCCACGAGCCCCTCCGTCGCCGTCCAGCGGCGGCCGAGCACGCGGACGGAGACGCCCGCCACGTAGAGCGCGATGCCCGGGACGAGCGCGATCCAGGTGAGGAACTCGATGATGAGGGACGCCGCGGCGAGACCGTCCATGCGTGGTGCCCCCGCGTCCGCTCGTGGTGGACCCGACCGGGCCCGGAGCTCGATGCTATCGGGGCGCCCCCCGTGGTCCGGGCGGGGGAGGCGCGGAGCGGAGTCGCTCGGCCCGCCGTCTAGAGGTCGATGCTGTCGCCGGGCTCGAGCGCGTGGAACTCGCCGCCGCCCTGCTCGGTCGCCCACTGCAGGCGCCCGTTCGACATGGCCTTGCCCGCCGCCGACAGCACCATCTCGTGGGTGGGGAACGCGCGACGCGGCTTCACCGCGAGGACGTAGTCGATGGACTCGCTGATCTTCATCCAGGGCGCGCCGGCCGGAGCGGCCAGGAGGTCGACCTCCACGCCTTCGGGGATCGTGAACGAGTCGCCCGCGTAGTAGAGGGCGTCGTTCACGAGCACGCCGAGGTTCTGCACGACGGGGATCGACTCGTGGATGACGGCGTGGTCGCCGCCGAAGAAGCGCAGCGTGAACGGGCCGACCTCGACGACGTCGCCCGCCTCGACGACGGTCACGTCGAAGTCGGTCGCGGCGGCCGCGACGCCGGACGGCGCGTAGACGGGCACGCCCTCGTTCTTGTCGAGGATCCGCTTCAGCTGCTCGGGCGTCCAGTGGTCGGGGTGCTCGTGCGTGATGACGATCGCGTCGGCGTTCATCGCCTCCGTGATGGGGGTGGTGAAGGAGCCCGGGTCGATGAAGAGCTTCCGTCCGCTCTGTTCCAGGACCAGGGCGGCGTGCTCGAGCTTCGTCAATCGCATGAGAGGAGCCAACACCGTCGAGGCGGCGGGGGCAAACCGGCCCGGTCGGGGCTCGATTTGGTCGGGCTGTGCGCGCTGTGGCATACTCGACGAGTTGCAAAAACGGCCCCATCGTTTAGCGGCCTAGGACACCGCCCTCTCACGGCGGTAACACCGGTTCGAATCCGGTTGGGGTCACCACCGCGTCATCCAGCCCGGTCCCTCCTCACGGAGGGCCCGGGCTTTCTTCTTCTCCCCGGCGGCGGATCCGGCTCGGGGCGACACCCGCGGCCTGTACCGTCGAGGGGTGAGTGTGCACCTGGTCGGAGGCGGCCTGTCGGATGACGACACCCCCCTCCTCGCGCGGTTCCTGTCCGAGGCGACGACGAGGGCGACCGCGGCCGCCCGGTTGGAGCCGGCCCGCATCGCCGTGGTCCTCGTCCACGACGGCCTCGGCGCCGAGTGGTTCGACCAGTACGCCCAGGCGCTGCGTGCCGCCGGTTCGTGCGAGCCGGTCGCGGTGCTCGCGCCCGAGGGCGGATCCATCGAGGTCGCGCAGCTGCAGGACGTGGACGGCATCGTCGTCGGCGGGGGCCTCACGCCCGCGTACCGCCAGGCGCTCGAGCCGGTCTTCGGCGAGATCCGCCGCCAGGTCACCGCGGGCGTCCCGTACCTCGGCTTCTCCGCCGGCGCCGCGGTCGCCGCCGAGACCGCCATCGTCGGCGGCTGGCGCATCGGCGACGTCGAGGTCGTGCAGGAGTCCGCGAGCGAGGACCTCGACGAGGTCACGGTCGAGCAGGGCATCGGCCTCATCGACGTCGCGGTCGACGTGCACGCCGCGCAGTGGGGCACCCTCACCCGGCTCATCGCCGCCACCGAGGCCGGGCTCGTCGAGGGCGGCGTCGCCATCGACGAGGGCACCGTGCTCATCGTGGGCGAGGGCCAGCTGGTCGTCGAGGGGCGCGGCAGCGTCTGGTCGGTCATCGGCTCGGAGACCGGCGTCACCGTCAGCTCCGCCGGCGCCTCCTGATCGGCCGCCCGTGGCGCTGACCCTGCCGGAGCTCGTCGAGCGCGGCCTCATGGACGCCGGCTGGGCGGAGGCGCTCGCTCCCGTCGCCGACGACATCGCGCGGATGGGCGAGTGGCTGCGCGGCGAGGTCGCCGCCGGCCGTCCCTACCTCCCGGCGGGCGACCGCGTGCTGCGTGCGTTCCAGCAGCCGCTCGCCGACGTGCGCGTGCTCATCGTGGGGCAGGATCCGTACCCCACGCCCGGCCATCCCGTCGGCCTCTCGTTCTCGGTCGAGCCCGACGTGCGGCCCGTGCCGCGGAGCCTCGTCAACATCCACCGGGAGCTGCGCGACGACCTCGGCATCCCGACCCCCGAGCACGGCGACCTCACCGCGTGGACCCGCAGCGGCGTGCTGCTGCTCAACCGCGTGCTCACGGTGCGGCCGGGCGCGCCCGCCTCGCATCGCGGCACGGGCTGGGAGGCCGTGACGGAGTGCGCCATCCGTGCGCTCGCCGACCGCGGCGGCCCGCTCGTCGCGATCCTCTGGGGCAAGGACGCCGGGTCGCTCGCGCCGATGCTCGCGCCCGTGCCGTCCATCACGTCCGTGCACCCGAGCCCGCTGTCGGCATCGCGCGGCTTCTTCGGGTCGAGGCCGTTCAGCCGGGCCGACGCGCTGCTCCGCGAGCAGGGCGCGGATCCGGTCGACTGGCGGCTCTGAGCCCGCGGCCGTCCGCACCTGATCCGCGCTGCGGACGGCCGCGCACACCGCCCGGACCGGCGCGCGGCCCTGGCCGTAGGATCGCCCCATGCTCGAGGAGGAATACCAGACGAGGCGCCGCCTGCCCGCCCACCTCCGGAAGCCCGCGCCGCCCGTGCCCGTGTTCTCCTTCGAGATCCGCGCAGCCGCCGTCTCCGATCTCCCGGACATCCGGGAGATCTACAACCACTACGTCATGAACAGCACCGTCACCTTCGACGAGACCCGCATGACGCTCGCCCGGTGGCGCGGCCGGTTCGGCCAGCTCGAGCGGATGGGGATGCCGTTCCTCGTCGCCGTCTCGCCGTCGGGCCAGGTGCTCGGCTACGCGCTCGTGGAGCCCGTCGGGAACCGCCGCTCGTCGCGCACGACGGTGGAGGACTCGATCTACCTGGGCGCCGCGTCCACCGGCAAGGGCCTCGGCCGCGCGCTGCTGGAGGCGCTCCTCGACGCGTGCCGGGAGGCGCGGATCCGGGAGGTCATCGCGGTCATCGCCGACCAGGGCGCCGAGGCGTCCATCCGGCTGCACGCGTCGCTCGGCTTCACCGAGAGCGGGCGGATGGGCCGCGTCGGCTGGAAGTTCGGGCGCTGGCTCGGCACCGTCACCATGCAGGCGAGCCTCAAGCCGACGGAGCGGCCGGGCCGGTGGGCGCGGGCCATGCGGCGATCGTCTCCTGGCGACGCCGCTCCTCGTCCCACCACGCCCGCTGCCGCTCCTGGAGCTGCTCCTTAGAGGTGAGCGGGCGCGGCGCGACGGTCTCGACGCGGTGTCGGCGGGCCCACCATCCGGTGAGGAGGGCGGATCCGAGCACCACGGCCATCGGCAGGATCATGAACGGGCCGCCGGTGCCGTCGCTGCGGTCCAGCGACTCGGACATCTGGCCGAGGAGCGCCGTGGGGATGAACAGCAGCGTGTTGTTGAGCGCGTGGATGAGCACGGGCGCCTCGAGGCCGCCGGTCAGCCGTGCGGAGATCGTGGCCGAGATGCCGAACACGAAGTAGTAGGCGATGAGCCACGGGTCCTCGGCGAGGTGGGCGAGCGCGAAGAGGGAGCTGGCGACGATGGCCCCGACGACGAGCGCGACCCGCGTGTCGCGGAACCAGGATCCGACCGAGCGCTGCACGAGGCCGCGGAAGCCGTACTCCTCGCCCGCCGACTGCAGCGGGGTCGTGAGCAGCACGATGACGAGGAACGCGACCACCTCGCCGTCGACGCGGATCTCGCCGGTGGGGTCGAGCGCGAACGTGACCGCGATGTAGACGAGGAAGACCGGCGCGATCACCAGCGCGACGCGGCCGAGCCAGCGCCAGCGGAAGCGGCCGACGACGGACGACAGCGTGCCCATGCGCACGCCGAAGAGCCAGCGCTGGAGGAGCATCGAGACGGGGATGAGGGCCGCGAGCGAGAGGTTGGTGGCCAGCATGATGACGGGCGTCATGGTCTCGAGCGACGACGCGTCCGACGCGTCGAGGCGGCCCGTGGCGAACTCGATGCCGAAGGCGACGAGGCCGAAGACGAGCGACAGGACGAAGAAGGCGATGGCGCCGAGGACGAGCGCGACGACGCCGCGCCACGGACCGCCGGTGTCGCGGAGGCCGTGGTGGTACGGCACGGGCCGGCGCTCGGGGAGCGGCGGCAGGGCCGGCGGCGCGGGGACCGGGAAGCCGACGGCCGCGGCCCCGGTCGTCGACGGCGGGGCGGGGGGCATCGGCTCCGGTGCGCTCATGCGGCAAAGGTACCGGGGCACGGCTGCGCGGACATCCACCCGAGGGTGGAGGGCGCGCGGCGGAGGGGCGGGGTCGCGCGCGACCGGCGGCGGCCCGTGCCGCGTACGGTGGACCGGACGAGAGGCGCACCGATGCAGCAGGATCAGGACCGACCCGAGGACTTCGACGAGAAGCGGCACGAGCAGCTCACCACGGCCCCGAAGGCGGTGGAGTCGGATGCGGCGCCGCGCGTCCAGGTGTCGGAGCCGGAGGACGGCGTGACGCGGATCGACGTGGCGGACACCGCGTCGGTGCGGCCGGGGAAGCCCACGCCGACGCGCGACGCGTGAGCGCCGCGGAGGCCGGGCGAGCGGCGGCCGGAGCGCGGGAGCCGCGCGACGTGCTCGTGCTCGGCGGCACCGCGTGGATCGGCCGGCTCGTCGCCGAGCGCCTGGTGGCGCGCGGCGACCGGGTGACGTGCCTCGCGCGCGGCGCCTCGGGATCCGCTCCCGCGGGAGCGCGGCACGTCGTCGCCGACCGCGACGGCGACGACGCCTACGACGCGGTGGCGTCTGCGGACTGGGACGAGGTCGTCGACCTCACCTCCTCGGCCGCGCACGCGCGCGCCGCGGTGGCGGCGCTCGCCGACCGGGCCCGGCACTGGACCCTCGTGAGCACCGTGTCGGTGTACGCGTCCTTCGAGCGCGCGGGCGACGACGAGTCGGCGGCGGTCGTGGATCCGGTGGACCTCGACGAGTACGGCCAGGCCAAGGTCGCGGCCGAGCGCGCGGTGACCGCAGCGCTCGCCGGACGCCGCATGATCGTGCGCCCCGGCCTCATGGCGGGTCCGGGCGACGACAGCGACCGGTTCGGGTACTGGCCGGCGCGGTTCGCGCTCGCGGGCGACGGGCCGGTGCTCGTGCCCGACGCGTCCGACCGCCGGGTGCAGGTGATCGACGCGCGCGATCTCGCCGACCTCGTCGTGGAGGTCGGCGTCCGCGGGCTCGACGGCGTGGTGGACGCGGTGGGGGAGAGCGTGCCGCTCGCGGAGGCGCTGGACCTCGCGGCGGACGCCGCGGGATCCACGGGCGAGCGGGTCGTCGCCTCGGACGCGCGGCTGGCGGATGCCGGCGTGCGGCACTGGGCCGGCGCGCGGTCGCTGCCGCTGTGGCTGCCGCGCGAGGCGGGCGGGATGCTGGCCCGGAGCGACGCGGGCATCCGGGCGCTGGGCGTCGCGCGTCGCCCGCTCGCCGAGACGATGCGCGACGTGCTGGCGGACGAGCGGGACCGCGGGGTCGACCGGGCGCGGCGGTCCGGGCTCACGCGCGACGAGGAGCTCGCGGTCCTCTCCGACCTGCGCTGACGGGACCCGCGTCCGCACGCACGAGCGCCGCGCACCGTCCGGGGACGGGTGCGCGGCGCTCGTGGTTCGCGCGGGTGGATCAGCGGATCGCGGCCCGCAGCTCGGCGGCGGCCGCGGCTGGGTCGTCGGCCGAGTAGATCGCGCCGCCGGCGACGGCGACCACGGCGCCCGCGTCCTGCACGTCGCCGATGGTGCCGGGCTTCACGCCGCCCGCGACGGAGAACGCCACGCCGGACGCCTTGCCCGCCTCGAGGAGGTCGCCGAACGTGTAGCCGTCCTCCGCCTGCTCGTCGAGGCCCGCGTGCATCTCCACGAACTCGGCCCCGAGCTCGGTGACCTCCTTCGCGCGCGTCGCCTTGTCGGCGACGCCGATGAGGTCGACGACGATGCCCTTGCCGTGCTTCTTCGCGGCCTTCACGGCGCCCGCGATGGTGCTGTCACCGGCGACGCCGAGGACGGTCACGAGGTCGGCCCCCGCGGAGAACGCGATGTCGGCCTCGAGCTCGCCGGCGTCCATCGTCTTGAGGTCGGCGAAGACGATCTTGTCGGGGTGCGCCTCCTTGATCGCGGTGATCGCGGAGAGGCCCTCGGCCTTGATGAGGGGGGTGCCCAGCTCGATGATGTCGACGTGCGGCGCGGCCTTGCCGGCCAGCTCGAGCGCGTCCTTCGTCGTGAGCACGTCCATGGCTACCTGGAGCTTCATGCGGTTCCTCTTCCTGTCGTGATGCGTGTCGGGGTGGTGGGGGATCGGGTGACCGTCGGTCACTCGAGGTTCGCGTGGCGCGGCCACAGGTCGTCGGCCGAGAGACCGGACGCCTGCCACAGCGCGTGGAACACGGCGTCGCCGACGAGCGCGACGGAGAGCTCGAAGAGCCCGCCCGCGTACTGCTCGGAGACCGTGCCGCCGTGGTCCTGCTTGGCGGCCGCGGGGATCAGCACGGTCACGTCCGCGAGGCCGGCGAGCGGCGAATCGTCCGCCGTCGTGAGCGCGACGATGCGGGCGCCGACCTCGTGCGCGATCTCGGCGGCGCTCACGATGCCCGCCGTGGTGCCGGAGCCGCTCGCGACGACGAGGACGTCGCCCTCCTCGATCGCGGGCGACGTGGCCTCGCCGACGACGTGCGCGTGGAGACCGAGGTGCATGAACCGCATGGCGGTCATGCGGAGCGCGAGGCCGGAGCGGCCGGCGCCCAGTGCGAAGACGCGGCGGCCGTCGCGGATCACGCGGGCGGCCTCGTCCAGGCGCTCCGCGAGGTCCGGGTCCGTCAGCGCGCGGGCCACGCGGGTGTTCTCGTCCGAGATGAGCGTGAGGGCCGCGGCCACGTCGACGGAGGCGTCGCCGGTCGGGCGGGGGTCGGGCGTCGTGTTCGTCATCGTGTCCATGGTGGCCGCGCCGCGGCGTGCGCGCTGCCCACCCGACGGGTGGATCCGCCTACCCGTCCGGGCAGGTGCCGCTCGCCACGGCCGCACTTCCGGGTGGGCGTACGGTGGCAGGATGCCGTCCCGGACCCACCCTGCCTCGCCCGCCGCCCGTCCGTCCGCGCTCGCCGCCGCCGGCGCGGTCGGCCTCCTCGACGGCCTGCACGACGCGCTCGCCGCCCCGTTGCAGGAGGTGGCCGGCGCCCTGTCGACGCTGCTGCAGCCGGTGGTCGCGCATCGCGCGCTCGTGATCTTCACGGAGGACTGCACGGGCCGCCCGCGCAAGAAGGCCGGCGAGGCGGAGGTGGTCGAGAACGTGACCATCGCCGAGCTCGACGGGATCCTCGCGAGCCTCGCGGCAGGATCCGACGACGACGACGGCTCCGCCTGGGCCGTCGAGCACCCGGTCGGCGGACGCCCGCGCACTGTCGCCGCCTGGCGCGCCGACACGGGCGCGCTCCTCGTCCTCGTGGATCCCGTCGCCGCGCACGACGACGTGCCCGCCGCCCGCGAGCTGGTGCGCGCGCTCTGGCGGAGCGTGGCCCACGGGATCCGTCAGCAGGTCGCCGCGGCCCCGCCCGCCTACCTCGCGGAGGCCCGCGCGGTCTCCTCGGAGCGCGCCCGCGTGGTCGCCGAGCTCGGCGACGCGCACGCCACGACCCTCGAGTCGCTGCTCGCGGTGCTGCGCTCCTCCCGCACGGGCGACGCGGCCGCGCGCCAGACCGCCGCCGACCTCGCGACCAACGCCATGGTCGAGCTGCGAGCAGCGAGCGATCGCGACCGCTCGCTCGGCGAGGAGCCCGTCGCGCGCGCCTTCGCCCGGCTGCGCGACGACCTCCGCCCGCTCGTGCGCTTCCGCGACCTCGACGTGCAGTTCGTCGAGCCGCCCGTCGACGGCCGCGCGCTGCCGGGCGAGGTCGCGCACGCGGGCCGGGCCATCGTCCGCGGCGCCGTGCTCGCGCTGGTGGAGGAGCCGGACGTGACGCGCGTGCGCATCCAGTGGGACTGCGACGGCAGCAACCTCCTCGTCGGGATCCGCGACGACGGCGCCGGATCCACCACCGCCGACCTCGACGCGCTCCGCCGCCTCACCGACCGGGTCGCCGCGCTCGACGGCACGCTGGAGGTGACGGCGACGCCCGGCTGGGGGTCCGAGATCGCCGTGCGCCTGCCGCTCGACGCGCCCGCCGCGGGCCTCGACGCTGCGGGGGAGGCGGGCCTCAGCGCACGCGAGCGGGAGGTGCTCGCGCTCGTCGCCGGCGGATCCCGCAACCGCGCCATCGCCGCCTCCCTGGGGATCAGCGAGAACACGGTGAAGTTCCACGTCGCGAACCTGCTGCGGAAGATGGGCGCCTCCACCCGCGCGGAGCTCGCGGGGCTCGTGCGGGGCTGACGCGGGCGGCGGGCGCCGGGCGGCGGGCGGCGGGCGGCGGGCGGCGGGCGGCGGCCGCCGGGCGAGAGGCGCCGGGCGCCCTCGGAGCGGGTGCGCGAGTTAACCCCATGGAAACCTCGGCTACGTAAGGTATTGGGCATCCCCACCACCCGCCCGCCCGAACGAGGACGTCCCCGCATGCGCTCTGCCCCCACCCGCCACCCGTCCGGGGCCGCGCGCTCCGGCACCGTCCGCACGGGCGCCCTCGCCCTCGTGGCCGGTCTGTCCGCCGCCGCCCTCGGGCTCGGCGCCGCCCCCGCATCCGCCGCCGAGGGCGACGTCGCCATCGACGTCTACTCGATCAACGACTTCCACGGCCGCCTGGAGACCACGTCGTCCACCGCGGGCGCCGCCGTCATCTCCGGCGCCTTCCAGCAGGCGAAGGCCGCCAACCCGAACAGCACGCTGATCTCCGCGGGCGACAACATCGGCGCGAGCACCTTCACCTCGCTCTCGCAGCAGGACCAGCCGACGCTCGACGCGCTCAACGCCATGGGCGTCTCCGTCTCGACCCTCGGCAACCACGAGTTCGACCAGGGCCGCGACGACGTCGACGACCGCGTCGTCCCCGCGTCGGACTTCCCCTACATCTCGGCGAACCTGTACGAGAAGGGCACGACGGAGCACGCGTACGCGGCGTACGACGTGCAGGACATCGGCGGCGTGCGCGTCGCGTTCGTCGGCGCCACGACCGAGTCGCTGCCGGAGCTCGTGAGCCCCGCCGGCCTCGCGACGCTCGACGTCGGCAGCGTCGTCGACGCCTCCACCTCGACCGCCCGCGCGCTCCGCGACGGCGACGACGCGAACGGCGAGGCGGACGTGGTCGTGCTCGTCGTGCACGAGGGCGCGTCCACCTCCGACGAGGCGTCCCTCACCGACGACTCGGTCTTCGGCCGCATCGTGACGGGCGTCCAGCAGGACGTCGACGCGGTGATCTCGGGCCACACGCACCTCGGCTACGACTACGAGCTGCCCGTCGCGGGCAGGGCGCTCCCGCTCCCGGTGCTGCAGACCGGCAGCTACGGCACGAACCTCGGGCACCTGTCGCTCACGGTGGATCCCGCCACGAAGGCCCTCACCTCCATCTCCTCCGAGCTCGTGCCGCTGCTCACCGCCGCGGGGAAGCCGGCGTTCCCGGCGGATCCCGCGGTGCAGCGCATCGTCGACGACGCGGTCGCGAAGGCCGAGGTCATCGGCAGCCGCACGGTCGGCGAGATCACGGGCGACATCAGGCGCGCCCGCCAGGCGGACGGCGCGGAGAACCGCGGCGGCGAGTCCACCATCGGCAACCTCGTCGCCGACGCGCAGCTGTGGGCCACGCAGGCGGACCTCGGCACGGAGATCGCCTTCATGAACCCCGGCGGCATCCGCCAGGACCTCACCGTGGCGTCCTCGGGCGCCGGTGACGCGGAGGGCGAGGTGACGTACAAGGAGGCCGCCGTCGTGCAGCCGTTCGCCAACACGTTGACGACCGCGAAGATCACGGGCGCCGGGATCCGGGCGGTGCTCGAGCAGCAGTGGCAGGGCGAGGGCGCCACGCGCCCCTTCCTGAAGCTCGGCATCTCGCGCGACCTCACCTACACGTACGACCCGACGGCCGCGCGCGGCGAGCGGATCACGGGCGTGTTCTTCCGAGGCGCGCCCGTGGATCCCGCGCGCGTCTTCACGATGGTCGCGAACAGCTTCCTCGCGGAGGGCGGCGACGGCTTCACCGAGCTCGCGAACACGACCGAGCAGAGCGACTCGGGGCGCGTCGACCTCACGGCCTTCGTCGACTACGTGACGGAGTTCTCGCCGGTCGACCCGGACTCCGCGACGCGCTCCATCGGCATCGTCGACACGACGGGCGCGGCGCCGCGCGCGGGCCAGGAGCGCTCCTACGAGCTGTCGTCGCTGCTCGTCTCGAACGCGCCCGTGCAGGACACCGAGGTGGTCACGCTCATCGACGGCGAGGAGGTCGCGCGCACGCCGATCGACGCCGCGGTGGTCGACACGACCGACGAGCAGGGCCGCGCGAGCGTGCGGTTCACGGTCCCGGCCGACCTCGCCGCGGGCGCGCACCAGCTCGCGTTCCTGCTGCCGAGCACGGGCGCGTCGGTGCTCTTCGCGCTCGACACGGCGAGTGGATCCGTCGTCCCGTCGGGCACGGGCGTCGTGCCCGCGCCCAGCACCGAGCCGACGCTCGCGGCGACGGGATCCGAGGCGGGGCCCGTCCTCGGCACCTCGCTCGCGGCGCTCGCGCTCGGCCTCGCGCTCGTCGCGTTCCGCCGCCGCGCATCGGCGGCCGCGCGCCGCTGACGATCGCGGATCCCCAGGACGGGGCGGGTGCCGGGAGACCGGCGCCCGCCCCGTCCGCGCGTCCGGCCCGGCCTACGCTGGACCGGTGTTCGCACTCCACCACCTCAGCGCCCAGGACCAGTGGGACCAGCTCCAGCGCGGCGAGGTCACCCCGACCGAGCTCGTCACCCACTACCTCGAGCGCATCGAGCGGCTGGATCCGCAACTCGGCGCCTTCACGACCGTCAACGCCGACCGCGCCCTCGACCGCGCCCGCCACGTCGAACGCGAGGTGCCGCGCACCGCGCCGCTCTGGGGCCTGCCGTTCGGCGACAAGGACCTCTCCGAGCGCGCGGGCGTCCGCACCACCTTCGGCTCGCGCCTCTTCCGCGACCACGTGTCCGAGCGCACCGACCCCATCCCGCAGGCCCTCGACGACGCGGGCGGCATCAGCCTCGGCACGACCAGCGCGCCCGAGTTCGGTCTGCCCTCCTACACCGAGAGCCTCGTCGCGCCGCCCGCGCGCACGCCCTGGGACACCACGCGCGGCGCCGGCGGATCCAGCGGGGGAGCGGCCGTCGCGGTCGCCGCGGGCCTGCTGCCGTTCGCGCCCGGATCCGACGGCGGCGGCTCCGTGCGCATCCCCGCGGCGGCGACCGGCCTCGTCGGCCTCAAGCCGTCGCGCGGCCTGGTGCCCGCGGGATCCGGCCAGGAGTCGCTCGCGGGCCTCGTGGTGCCCGGCCCGCTCGCGCGCAGCGTCGCCGACGCGGCCATGCTGCTCGACGCGATGATCGGCCGGGTCAACGGCCGCATCCCGCACCCGTTCACCCTGCGCGCGCCCGAGGACCACGACGGCGACCTGCTCGGCGCGGCCGTCCGCGGCGAGGGCCGCTTCCAGATCGGCGTGATGACCACCACGCCCTGGGACGACGCCTACGAGATCGCCCTCGACCCCTCCGCCCGCGACGCGCTGGCCCTCGCGGTCCGCGAGCTCGCCGCCGTCGGCCACGGCCTCGAGGACCTCGCGCTCCGGCCGGATCCGACCTACGCGCCCGCGTTCCGCACCATCTGGCAGGCGGGCGCCGCGGGGATCCCCGCCGAGGGCGCCGAGCTCGACCTCCTCGAGCCGCTCACGCGCTGGCTCGTCGAGCGCGGCCGGGCACTCAGCGCGCGCGACCTCGCCCGCGCGCTCGCGCAGCTCACCGCCTACGAGCGCAGCGTCATCGCCCAGTTCGCGCACGTGGACGCCGTGCTCACGCCCGCGCTCGCGCAGGAGCCGCGCCCGATCGGCTGGTACGACGCGGAGGACGGCGAGCGGAACTTCGCGCAGCAGGTGCAGTACACGCCGTACACGTCGTTCGCGAACGTCACGGGCCTGCCCGCCATCACGCTCCCGGTGCACCTCACCGACGACGGCCTGCCGATGGGCGTGCAGCTGATCGGGCGGCCCGGCGGCGAGGCGACGCTCCTCGCGATCGGCCGCCAGCTCGAGCGGCGCCTGCACTGGCAGCGGCGGCACCCGCCGCAGTGGTGAGACGCGGCGTCGTCGACGCGGGGGCTACGCGAGCGCGCTGACGCCCTTGACGATGGCCGTCGCGGCACCGGCGAACGAGATGACCACGACGGCCGTGCGCGCCCCGCGGCCCGGGATGCGGGGCGCGAGCAGCGTGCCCGCGCCGACGCCCGCGACGAGCGTCACGACGATGCCGATCCACGCCGCCGCGCCGAGGTCCGGCCAGCGCTCCGGCGCCAGCACGAGCTTCGTGATGAGCGACGCCGCGCCCGTCGTGAGGAAGAACGGCTGCAGCGTGGCCGCGAACCCGCGCTGCTCCCAGCGGCTGACGACCGCGTAGACGCTCACGCTCGGGCCGCCGATCCCGGCCGCGGCGTTCATCACGCCCGCGGCGAAGCCGAAGCCGGCCATCACGCCGGGGCCGTCGACCACGCGCGTCGTCCGCCGCAGCGCGAGCGATGTCGTGAGCGCGGCGACCAGCAGCACGCCGATCCCGATCTCGAGCGCCGGCTCCGGGAGCAGGTAGGCGAGGAGCGCGCCCGGCACGATGCCGACCACCGCGGGCCCGGCGAGCAGCAGGTAGCGCCGCCACTCCACGTCGCGCCGCACGGCCGAGAGGACGAGCGAGGCCGAGAGCACGCTGCAGAGGTTCACGATCATCACGCCGTCGAAGGGCCCCAGCAGGATCACGAGCACGGGCGCCACCACCAGCGCGAACCCGAGGCCCGTCACGCGCTGCGCGATCGCGCCCACGAAGACGGCGACGAGGACGGGGGCGATCACCCTGACATCCTCCCGTGGATCGGGCGCCCGATCCGCTGCCCGCCCTCGACCGCTGAGGTTAGGCATGCCATACTTAGGCTGTGCTTACCTCCACTGCGACCCACGCCCGCAGCACCGCCGCCGTGGAGCCCGTGGTCGAGGAGCAACCCGAGGTCGAGCGCCCCGCCTACCGGCCCTTCGCCGCGCGCGTCGCCCGCACCGAGCGCGTGAGCCCCACGTTCCTCCGCATCACGTTCCAGAGCGACGACCTGCGCGACTTCGGCGACGAGTGCCTCGACCAGCGCATCAAGCTGCTGCTGCCCGTCGCCGAGCACGGCCTGCCCGACCTCACCGGGGTCGGCGGTGACGACTGGTTCGCGTGGTGGCGCGCGCTGCCCGACGCCGAGCGCAACCCGCTCCGCACCTACACGTCCCGCGCGGTCCGCCGGGAGCTCGGCGAGGTCGACGTCGACTTCGCGCTGCACGGCGACATGGGTCCCGCGTCCCGCTGGGCCGGCGCCGCGGCCGTGGGCGACCCCATGGTCCTCATCGGCCCCGACGCCCTGAGCCCGGCGCGCGGCCTCGGCATCGAGTGGCACCCGGGCGCCGCGCGCTCGCTGCTCCTCGCGGGCGACGAGACCGCCGCCCCCGCCATCTGCAACATCCTCTCCTCGCTGCCGGACGATGCCGTGGGCTGCGCCTTCATCGAGGTGCCCGTCACGGGCGACCGCCTCGAGGTGCGCGTGCCGAAGGGCGTGAACCTCACGTGGCTGCCGCGCGACGGCCGCCCGAACGGGTCGCGCCTCGAGGAGGCCGTGCGCCACTGGGTCGACTGCCACGTGAAGGTCGGCGCCATCGCCACCCCCGAGGTCGCGCTGGCCGCCGACGCGCAGCCGCTCGCCGAGGACGACGCCGACGGCATCGTCTGGGACGCGCCCGTCGTCCACGAGGGCTCGACGCTCTACGCGTGGCTCGCGGGGGAGTCCGGCTGCATCAAGGCCATGCGCCGGTTCCTCGTGCGCGACACCGGCATCGACCGCCGCCAGGTCGCGTTCATGGGCTACTGGCGCCGCGGCGCGGCCGAGGGATCCTGACCGTGGCCGGATCCACCCGCACGCGCGCCGCGAAGGGCACGAAGCGGCAGGTGCTGTTCGTCACCGACGAGACCGGTCTCGCCCAGACGCAGGCCGCGCTCGCCGCGCTGCCGATGTGCACGCGCGGCAGCGTGTTCGTCGAGGTGCCGGATGCGTCCGTCGAGGTCGCGCTCGCGCATCCGCCGCGCATGGTCGTCACGGTCATCTCCCGCGCCCGTCGCGGGGACGACGGCGCGCCGGCCGCGCCCATGACCGCCGTCGCTCGGGCCGTCGGCGCCTGGGCCAGCGAGATGATGGTGTTCGCGGCGCCCACCTCCGACGAGCACCCCGTCACCGAGGTCAGCGTGCTGCTCGGCGGACACGTCGGCGGCCACGACGACCTGCTGCACCTGCTCGCGACGCGCTGACGCACCGGCGGCTGCGCGTCGCCGACGCCGCCTGCCGTGCGCGCCTCAGCGCCGGGCGGATCCGTCGGCGCCGACCGCGAGCTCCAGCGCTGCCCACAGGTCCCGCCCCAGCTGCCGGTCCGCGGCCTGCGCGGTCGTCTTCCCGTCGGGCGTGAGCTGGTCGAAGTAGGTGCCGTTCGCCGCGCCCAGATCCGGCACCGACGCGAGCTGCACGAGCGGCACCGCGCCCGCCTCCGCGGAGATCCCGTAGGCGCCCATCGAGAGCGCGAGCACCGCGCGCATCACGGTGCTGTCGGATCCGAACGACGTGCGCACGAGTCCGGGATGGAACGAGACCGCCTCGATGCCGCGCGGGCCGACGCGCTCGGCGAGCGTGCGCATCATCAGGATCATCATCGCCTTCGACGTGCCGTACGCCTGCCAGCCGCCGAGCCACGGGCGCTTCCGCCACTCGAGGTCGTCGAGGCGCACGCGACCCCAGAGGTTCGCGCGGCTCGCGGTGCCGATGACGCGCACGGGGCTCTCGTCGGCGCGGAGGTCGCGCTGCGTCTCCTCCAGCCGCGGCAGCAGCAGGCGCGTGAGGAGGAACGGCGCGAGCACGTTGCGCTGGAACGTCGTCTCGTGCCCGTCGACCGTGCGGGCGCGCCGCGGCACGAGGCTGCCGGCGTTGAGGGCGAGCACGTGGATCCGCGGGCACGTCTCGAGGAGCGTCGCGGCCAGCCGCCGCACGTCGGCCAGCCGGTCCATGTCGGCGACGACGTGCCGAGCCCCGAGCTCCGCCGCGATGCCGCGCGTGCGCTCCGGATCCCGGCCGACCACGACCACGTCGGCGCCGCGCGCGTGCAGCTCCCGCGCGGCGATGCGGCCGATGCCCGAGCTCGCGCCCGTGATGACGATCGTGCGCCCGTCGAGCGGGCCCGTCACCGGTAGCCGCCCTTCTCCAGGCCCGCCTCGATCTCGAACCGGTTGCGCAGCGGATCCCGCCCGGCCCACGCGTAGAGCAGCGGCATGAGCAGGCCGTACCGCCGCCACTGCGTCACGTGAACGGCCTCGTGCTCGAGCACCGCGGGCCCCGCGTTGTCGCGGGTGAGGTACACCCGGCCGATGCACGTGCCGCCGCGGCCGAAGACCCAGGACGGCAGGCCGGTGAGGACGATGAGGTCGCCCTGGCGCCGCACCTCGCCCGTGCTGAGCGGCAGGCCGATGGACAGCGCGATGCCCGTGGCGACGCCGCTGCCCGCGCGCGAGACGGGCGAGTCGAGCAGGACGCCGCGGATTGCGCCCGCGACCGCGCCGAGGCCGGCCCGGATCACGCGGTCGGCCGCCCGTACGTCTCGAGCAGGCGCAGCCACACCTCGCTGATGGTGGGGTACGACGGCACGGCGTGCCAGAGGCGCGTGAGCGGCACCTCGCCGACGACCGCGATGGTGGCGGAGTGCAGGAGCTCGGCGACGTCCGGGCCGACGAACGTGACGCCGACGATGACGCCGCGGTCCTCGTCGACCACCATGCGCGCCTGGCCCGCGTAGCCGTCGGCGTGCAGGCTCGAGCCCGCGACGGAACCGAGGTCGAAGTCGACGACGCGCGAGCGGATGCCGGCGTCCTCCGCCGCCTTCGCCGTGAGGCCGACGCTCGCGACCTCGGGGTCGGTGAACGCGACCTGCGGCACGGCGCGGTGGTCGGCGGTCGCGACGTGCACGCCCCAGGGGGAGTCGTCGACCGTGCCGCCGGTCGCGCGCGCGGCGATGACCTCGCCCGCGGCGCGCGCCTGGTACTTGCCCTGGTGGGTGAGGAGCGCGCGGTGGTTGACGTCGCCGACGGCGTACAGCCACGGCGTCTCCGCGTTCACGTCGCCCGTGACGAGCATCGTGTCGTCCACGTCGAGGTACGCACCGGTCTCGAGGCCCACGGTCTCGAGGCCCAGGTCGTCGGTGCGCGGGGTGCGGCCGGTGGCGACGAGCACCTCGGCGGCCGTGACGGAGGATCCGTCGGACAGCTCCACGAGCACCTCGTCCCCGTCGCGCGTGACCCGGGAGGGCGAGGCGCCGAGGCGCACGTCGACGCCCATGCCGCGGAGGCTGTCGGCGACGAGCTCGCCCGCGAACGGCTCCTGCCCGCCGAGGAGGCCGCTGCGCGCGACGATCGTGACCGCGCTGCCGAGCGACGCGAACGCGGTGGCCATCTCGGCCGCGACGACGCCGCCGCCGATGACGACGAGCGATGCCGGCACGACCTCGACGCTCGTGGCCTCGCGGCTCGTCCACGGCTGCGCCTCGGCGAGGCCCGGGATGTCGGGCAGGAGGGCGGCGGTGCCCGTGGAGACGGCGACGGCGTGCGTCGCCTCGTGCTCGGTGACGGATCCGTCGGGCGCGGTGACCGTGACGCGACGGGGCCCGGAGATGCGGCCGTGGCCGCGCGCGAGGTCGATGCCGATGCCCTCGAGCCAGCTCACCTGGCCCTGGTCGTCCCAGGAGCTCGTGAAGGAGTCGCGGCGCTCCAGCACCGCCGCCACGTCGAGGTCGCCCGTGACGGCCTCCTTCGATCCGGCGACGGCGCGCGCCGCGCGGAGGGCGCTGCCGGAGCGGAGGAGCGCCTTGCTGGGCATGCACGCCCAGTAGGAGCACTCGCCTCCCACGAGCTCGGACTCGACGACGAGCACGGAGAGCCCGCCCTGCTTCGCGCGGTCGGCGACGTTCTCGCCGACGGGGCCGGCACCGATGACGATGAGGTCGTAGGAGGTCATGGTCCCGACCCTACGCCCGGCCCCCGTCACGCCCGTGGGGCCGCTTCGGCGAGCGGATCAGCGCCCGACGAAGTCCGCCGGGCGGCGCTCGGCGGCGGCCCGCATGCCGCGCGCGGCGTCCTCGGATCCGGCCAGGCGCACGAGCTCTGCGGGCAGCGTGGCCGCGGCCGCATCGTGGCCATCGCGCTGCGCGGCACGGGCGTTCCGGAGCGTCGCCTGCACGGCGAGCGGGGCCTGGGCGGCGATGCGCTCGGCGATCCCGACGGCGGCCTCCAGCTGCTCGCCGTCGGGCACGACGAGCTGCACGATCCGCATCCGCCGGGCCTCCTCCGCATCGAAGAGGTCGCCCGTGAGCATCCAGCGCATGGCGTCGCCCCAGCCCGCGACGGCGGGGAAGCGCAGGGTCGCCCCGCCGAACGGCAGGATCCCGCGCGCCACCTCGATCTGCCCGAAGCGCGTGCCCGTGGCCGCCACGACGACGTCGCTCGCGAGCGCCAGCTCGATGCCGAGCGTGAGGCACGTGCCCTGCACCGCGAGCACCACGGGCTTGCCGACGCCGGGGCCCGTCACCCGCCACGGGTCGATGCCGTCGTCGGGCACCGTGTCGAGGCCGCCGCCCGGGCCACGGCCGATGTGCGGCGCGACGTCGGCGAGGTCGAGCCCGCCCGTGAAGTGGTCGCCGATCGCGTGCACGACGCCGACCCGCAGCTCCGGGTCGCGGTCGAGCAGGCCGTAGGCGCTCGCGAGCTCGCGGAGCATGCGCATGTCGGCGGCGTTGCGCTTGGCGGGCCGGTCGAGGCCCATGAGCAGGATGTGCCCGCGGCGCTCGACGCGCACGCGGGGAGCGTCGTCGTCGGCCGGGCGGGGCGCGTCGGGGGCGGATGCGGTGCGGGCGTCGTCGTCGGTCACGGCGGTCTCCTTGGATCGTCCCCGCCAGCCTCGCAGGGCGCGTCGCGCGCCGCGACCTCCCGAACGGGAGCAGGGACGCGCCGGAGCGCGGGCGGCGCCAGGCCGGGAGCGCGGGGCGCGACGCCGCGCCCCGCGGATCAGACCGGCCCGGTGAGCGCTCCGATGACGCGGAGGATCGTGCCCATGTCGTCCACGGCGGCCGCAGGGGAGGAGGGCGCGAACTCGGTGATGCCCGCGCCCGCGAGCCCGTACGACCGGCGGAGCGCCTTGATCGCGTCGGTGAGGACCTGCACGTCGAGCCCGAACGGCTCGGGGAAGCCGACGCCGGACATGGCGCCCGGGTCGAGCACGTCGAGGTCGACGTGGACGTGGACGTGCGTGGCGCCCGTCGCCGCGACGGCCGCGACGAGCGACTCCGCGTCGAGCGCGTCCACGGGCAGGTGCGCGATGCCGGCGCTCTGGACGAACGCGGCCTCGGCCTCGTCGAGCGCGCGCACGCCGGCGAGCACGACGCGGTCGGCGGTGACCGCCCCGATCGGGAGCGCGAGGCCGTCGGCGCCCTCGCCGAGCACGGCGCGCAGCACCATGCCGTGGAACGCCCCGGACGGGGAAGACGCGGGCGTGTGCAGGTCGGCGTGGGCGTCGAGCCAGACGATCGCGAGGCCCGGATGCGCCTCCGCCGCGTGCCCGATGGACGCCAGCTCGACCCCGCCATCGCCGCCGATGGTGATGACGGGCCCGTCCGCGGCCCGGAGCGCCGCCTCCTGGCGGGTGCGCACCGCGAGCAGCGACGCGTACCGGTGGATGCCGGTGCCGAGCGACTCCCCGGCCTCGACGGGCACCTCGACGACGCGGGTGGCCGACGCGGGCAGGTCGCCGCGGATCGCCTCCGCCCCGTCCGCGAGCCTCATGGCGCGGGACGAGCCCGAGCCCTGCCATTGGGGGACGACGACGAAGGAGGCGGGCACGTCCCCAGTATCGCGTGCGTCGCCGGACATGGCGATGCCCGCCCTCGCCGCGGTGGCGGGAGGACGGGCATCGACCCGGGGAGGAGCGGGGCTACTCCATGTCGCGGTAGCGCTTCGCCTCGGCGAGCGCCGTGCGGAGACCGTCGGCGTCGAGCGCCGGACCGTAGCCGGGGGTGTCGCGCTGGATGCGCCAGCCCTCCGCGAGCGGTCCCGCGTCGACGGTGTCGTAGCCGAAGGAGTCGAGGATCCCGGTGACCGTGGCCTTCGCCTCGGCGTCGTCGCCCGCGATGACGAGCGCGCGGCGGTTCGGCGTGCCGGCGGGCGTGCCGTGCTCCGTGAGGTCGGCGGCGTAGATGTGGTTGAAGGCCTTGACGACCTTCGACTCGGGGAGGTGACGCTGCAGCATCTCCGCGGTCGTGGTGGTCTCCTCGTCGAGCTCGGCGATGTGGCCGTCGCGCTCCGGGTAGTAGTTGTCGGTGTCGATGACGACCTTGCCGGCGAGGGGCTCGACCGGCACGCTGTCGATGTCCTTCAGCGGGATCGTCACGACGACGATCTCGCCGGCCTCGGCGACCTCCTGCACGGTGGCGGCGCGCGCGTGCTCGCCGAGCTCGGCGATCAGGTCGGTGAGCGTCTCCGGGCCGCGGGAGTTCGCGATGACGACGTCGTGGCCGGTGGAGGTGAACAGGCGGGCGAGCTGGCTGCCGATGAGTCCGGCGCCGATGATTCCGATGTTGGTCATGCAGGGGGGAACGGCTGCCACCTGGCAGGCATTCCCCGCGGACGACGACGGGCGCCGCCCCGGAGGACGGCGCCCGCGCATCTGGCCGGTAGGGCTACTCGCCGGACGTGACCTGCTTCGGCGCGGATCCGCCGGACTTGAGCGCGGCCAGGCGCGCCTCGACCTCGGTCAGCTCGCCGAGGTCCTCGAGCTCCTCGAACTGCGCGTCGAGGCTCGAGGCCTGCAGCTCCTCGGCGCCGCGGACGCGGGCCTCCTCGCGGCGGATCTTCTGCTCGAAGCGGCTCACCTCGCTGGTGGGGTCCATGATGTCGATGCTCTTCATGGCGTCCTGCACCTGCGACTGCGCCTGCACCGTCTTCTGGCGGGCGTTCAGCTCGTCGCGCTTCGACGAGAGCTGCTGGAGCTTGCCGCGCATGGTGTCGAGGCCCTGCTTGAGCTTCTCGACGACCTCGGTCTGCGACGCGATGGTCGGCTCGGCGCCCTTCGCCTCGCTCTCCGACTGCATCTGGCGCTGGAGCGCGACGCGGGCGAGCGCGTCGAACTTGTCGGCGTTCGGGGTGTTGCCGGCGTTCCTGTACTCGTCCGCCTTCTGGCTGGCGGCGAGGGCCTTGCGACCCCAGTCGCCCGCGGCCTGGACGTCCTCGCGGTGGTCGTCCTCGATCATCCGCAGGTTGCCGATGGTCTGGGCGACGGCGCTCTCGGCCTCGCGGATGCTCTCCGTGTAGTCGCGGACCATCTGGTCCAGCATGAGCTGCGGGTCCTCGGCCTGGTCGATGAGGTTGTTGATGTTGGCCTTCGCGAGCTGGGCGATGCGGCCGAGGATGGACTGCTTGGACATGGGTGCTGCTCCTTCTCGTCTGGTGCTTCGTCGGAATGGGTTGATCATGGGTCGCTCTCGTTCTCGTCGTCGTGCCGTCGTGCGTGCGATGCGTGGGGTGCGCGGATCCGCTAGAAGTCGCCGCCGCCGAAGCCTCCGCCGCCTGCGCCGCCGAAGCCGCCTCCGCTGAAGCCGCCGCCTCCGCCGCCGAAGCCGCCCCCGTCGAAACCGCCGCCGCCGCCACCCCAGCCGCCGCCTCCGCCTCCCCCGCTGAGGAGACCGCCGAGGATGCCGCCGATGATCGCGCCGCCGAAGGCGTCGCCGCCTCCGCCGCGGCCGCCCATCATGCCGCCGCCGTAGCCGCCGTACCCGCCGCCCTGGTCGAGGTCGCGCTGGGCGGCCTCGATGGCCTGGGCCGAGTAGGAGGTCGCGGCCTGCGCCGCGGCGACCGCGCGCACCGGATCCCGGGGAGCGGCCTCGTGCGCGTCGTCGAGCGCGCGCTGCGCGTGGGCGAGGCGCGTGCGCGCCTCCTCGCCGACGCCGCCGCGGCGGGTGGAGATGAAGTCGCGGGCCGTGGCCACCTGGCTCTCGGCGGTCGAGAGCGCGCGCGGCAGGTAGCCGATCGCGCGCTGGACCTGCTCCTGCTGCTCGCGTACCGGCGCGAGCGCCTCGTCGAGCCGGGCCTCCGCCTCCTGCAGGAGCGTGACGCTCGTGAGCGGATCCGCGAGGCGGCCCTGCAGCGGCTTCGCGTCGGCGATCGCCTGCTCGGCGGCCTCCACGAGGCGCGTCAGCTCCGGCATGCGCCCGCCGCGCTGGGCGGCGCGGGCGTCCTGGATGTCGCTGCGGACGTCCGCGATCTCCTCCTGCACGCGCGTGGACGCGTGCTCGAGGTCGGAGGACACGCGGTCGACCACGTCGAGGAGCTTCCCGGCCTGACCGACGGACTGCTGCGCGGCGCGGACCTTCACCGCGATCTCGCCGGTCGAGGTCCGGTCGCCCGCGCGGATCGCGTCGGCCGCCTCCTGCGCCGTGTCGGTCGCGAAGGAGAGGAGCGAGCGGGCCTGGTCGACGTTGCCGGTGACGGTCGTCATCGACGGGCCGGCGTAGCGGCGGCCGAGCAGCTCCACCGCCTCCTGCGTGCGCTCGATGCGCGACTTCAGCGCCTCGGCGTCGGTGACGATGGCGGCGAGGGTCTGCGGCGCGTTCTGCTCCAGCGCCCGGAGCTCCTCGAACGACGCGGCCTGCGCGTCGAGCTCGGCGCGCGCCTCCTCGCACAGGTCGACGATGCGGGCGGCCCACGTGCGGCGCTCCTCGTCGGTGTCCTCGATCGTGTCGTCGAGCTTCTGCTTGAGGGCGAAGGCCTCGCGGACCTTGCCGCCCGCCGAGACGAGCACCTCGCGGTAGGGCCCGACCGCGCCGGATCCGAACTCCGCCTCCGCGAAGCCGACCTCCTGCTCGCTGGTCTCGAGCGCGTCGTCGAGCTGCACGAGCATGCTGCCGGCGCGCTGCTCGGCGGTCCGCATCTCCTCAAGCACCGCCTGCCGCTTCTGGGCGACGGCCTTCTTCTTCTTGCGTCTACCGAGCAGGGTCGTCACGACGGTGGCCAGGAGGATCGCGCCGAGCACGTAGAGGAGGACGAGGCCGAAGTCGATGCCGGAGCCGTTCCCGGTCGAGGGGGTGGATCCGGTGCCGGTCTCGGCGACGGTGCCGGTCTGCGAGATGGACCGGAGCCCCTGCGCCGCGTCGATCGCGGCGCCGGACCAGTCGCCGGCTTCGAGGCGGGGCTTGACCACGCCGTTCTCGAGCTGATCGCGCTGGGCGAGGGAGACGCTGTCGGGGACGCCGACGACGAACTGCCGGCCGTCGACCGCGACCGCGACGATGGCGTCGTTCGAGCCGAAGCCGTTCGCGGCCTTCGTGGCCTCGCCCCAGGCCTTCTGGCTCGCCGCCCCCGTGAACGTGTCGACGTACGCGACGTGGAGCGTCACCCCGGTCTGCTGCTGCAGCTGGTCGATCGCCTGCTGGATCTGCTGCTCCTGCGCGGAGGTGACGGCACCGGCCGGGTCGAGGATCGACGCCCCGCCGAACTGCACCGGCTCCGTGGCCTGCGCCATCTGGGGCACGAGGGCCCCGGCCAGACCGAGCGCGAGCGCGGCCCCCAGCAATCTCGCGGACCGCGGCATGCGACTCCTCCGTCGTCTCAAGGTCGTGCTCCGTCCAGGCTAGTGGCGCGGGTGCCGTGCGGGGCCGCGGGGACGGCTCCCGTCCGGGTCACGCGAGCTCCGTGGTCGTGCGGTCGCGGGGGTCCCAGCGGCGGAGGCCCGCGACCGGGGCGGCGACCGGATCCAGCCGGCCGAGCGCGTCGACCGCCCGGCCCAGCTCCTCCGCGGTGAGGCGCAGCGCGAGGGAGACGTGCGGGGTCCAGGATCCGGGGCGCGTGTGGGGGACGACCTCGACCGGCTCCGCGTCGGCGTCGGCGCCGTCCGGGCCCGGCCTCACGAGGGAGGCGTCGACGGCCGCGTGGATCCGCCCGTGCAGCGCGAGCAGCGCCTCGTCCACCACGACCTGCCGCGCCAGCACCAGGCCGCGCGGCGGGACGCCGAAGACGAGGAGGCCGCCCAGCCGGAGCGTCGGCAGGGGAGCGGACGCGGCGATCGCGCGCACGGCGTCGTCCGCGGATCCGACCAGGCCGTGCGCCGCGAGCAACGTCACGTGCGGCCGGTTCGTCGCACCGGCGTGGTCGGCGAGGCTCGGGACCGCGGCGTCGGCGAGGGCGCGCCACATGCCGCGGACCGCGGCGTCGGACGCCGCGTCCAGCGTGAACTCGACGCTGCCGGCGCTCAGGGGCGGGGCGGGGTCGGGGGCGGCGTCGGGCCCTGGCCGCGGCCGCCGTCGGGGCCGAGCTTCCGCAGCTGGTCGTCGGCGGCCTGGCGCGCCTTCTGGATCTTGTCCGCGTGCTTGCTGCCGGTGGCCCTGTCGGCGATGCCCGACACCTTGTCGATGGCGGTGCGGCCGACGTCCTGGCCCTTGGACGTGCGCAGGAATCCGGTGGCGGCGGCGGCGATGCGGGACAGCTTCACGGGTGGTCTCCTATGTAGGGGATCGGGTGGGGCCGTGCCCGGGCGGCGCGGCGGTCGTCCTCCGACCATCCTGGCGGGTCGCGCCTGTGCCGGAGCGGGGAGTCTCCTCGGGAGAGGGAATGCGACGGCCGCGCGCGAGCCGGACACGCGCCCACCGCGGACGAGGGAGGCGGCGCGGCGGGCGTCCCCGCCGGTGCTACCCTGGATCCGCGCTCGCGCGCACCCTGGCCCCCATAGCTCAGGGGATAGAGCACTGCCCTCCGGAGGCAGGGGCGGAGGTTCGAATCCTCCTGGGGGCACACCTTCCCATATCCCGTGTTGGTGCGGTGAGCGGCCGGTCCCGTCAGCGGGGCCGGCCGCTCGTGCGTACGGGGTCGGGCCGTCGCGCTCGGCCGGCATCCCACGGGCGATGGAGTCGCGGCGAAGACACGCGGCGAGGCCCGAGACGGGTCTCGGGTCCCGCCGCGCGATGCTGGGCCCAACTGGGGGGCGGGCCTGTCGATGACGTTAGGGGAGGCCGCCGCGGCCGAGAAGGCGCGCCGGTACTGGAAAAGGCCAGTGGAGCAGGGGCCAATCCGATCCCCTCCGGGTGCCGAACGGCCGCTCCGGCGCGCCCGCGACGCCTCTGCCCGTCGCCTCCCGGCACCCCCGCACAGGCGGCCTAGGCTCGGCGCATGGCAGACGACGACGACTCCACCTCCCTCCGCGACCTCCTGAAGGGCGCGAAGCCGAAGCCCCACGACTTCCCCGAGCTCGACCCGGCCGCGCTGCCCGGCGACCCGATCGACCTCGTCATCGACTGGATCCGCGACGCCGTCGCCCACGACGCCGCCGAGGTGAACGCGGTCGTGCTGGCGACCGCGGACGCCGAGGGCCGCCCGAGCGCGCGCACCCTCCTCCTCAAGGACGTCACGCCCACCGTCGACGACGAGCCCGGCGCCCTGTGGTTCTCATCGCTCGCCGACAGCCCCAAGGGCCGCGACCTCGAGGCGAACCCGCGCGCGGCGCTCGTCGCGTACTGGCGCGAGCGCGGGCGCCAGATCCGCGCGACGGGCCCCGTCTTCCACGGCGACCGCGAGGTCAGCGAGCGCGACTTCCTCGCGCGCCACCCCGCGTCGCGCGCCGAGGTCATCGCGGGCGACCAGAGCGAGCCGATGCCCGACGCCGAGGAGCGCGACGCGCGCGTGGCCCGTGCGCGGGAGGCGGTGGACGCGGATCCCGAGCTCGTCGCCGAGTCGTGGCGCGCCTACGTGCTCCAGCCGACCGTCGTCGAGTTCTGGCAGGCGACGGAGGACCACGGGCAGCTGCGGATCATCTACCGCGCCGACGCGGACGGCACCTGGTCGCACACCCTCGTCTGGCCCTGACCGGCGCCGCCGGGCGCGGGCCGCGAGCGTGTTGCGGCAGATGACGCGGAGGGTGCGGCGCCGCACCCGAGCCCGCACACTGGATCCATGCCCGCACCCCTCCGCCGCCTCGCCGTCGTGCAGGTGACCCGATCCCGGCCCGAGGCCGTCGACTACCACCGGCTCGTGCAGGGCCTCAACATGCGCGTGGCCGAGGTCGCGGGCCAGGCCGGCTGGGTCGTGGAGAACCTCGCCGCGGAGGACGAGGGCGTGGAGTCGCTCCTCGAGCGCACGCGCGACGCGGACGCCGTCGTCATCATGGGCGGCGAGGACGTCGCGCCCCGCTTCTACGGCGGTCCCGCCGACTACGAGGGCCGCTCGCCGCACCGCGAGGTGGCGGACGCCGGCCAGATCGCGCTCGTCCGCCGCGCGGTCGCCGAGGGCACGCCGCTCCTCGGGATCTGCCGCGGTGCCCAGATCGTCAACGTCGCGCTCGGCGGCACCCTCCAGCAGCACATCGACGGCGTGGGGGAGCACCGCAACCAGGCGGACGACATCACGGCGGTCATGCGCGACCACGACGTGCGGGTCGCGGCCGACAGCCGTCTCGCGCGCGTCCTCGGATCCACCGCGCTCGTCGTGCGCAGCGCCCACCACCAGGCGGTCGACCGGCCGGGCGCGGGACTCCGCGTCGTCGCCGTCGCGCCCGACGGCGTGCCGGAGGCGGTCGAGCACGAGACGGCGCCCATCACCGGCGTGCAGTGGCACCCGGAGGATGCGGCCGCCGAGCGCGACCAGCTCCCCGCGCTGCTGGCGGCGCTCGCCGAGCAGTGCGCCCGCCGCGAGCCCGCGCGGGCGGACGTCGCGGCCTGAGCCGACGCGGTCCGAGAACGCACGGCCCGCGCACGACGCGACCCGCCCGCGTCGCGCGCGGGCGGGTCGCCGTGGTCCGGATCCCGGTGGGCGTCAGGGCATGACGTCGCCGCTGTTCGGCCCCAGGGTCTGGCCGACGAAGAGGTTGCCGTCGGGATCCGCGGCGAGCATCACCGCGACCGGCGCCACCTCGTCGACCGTTCCGAACCGCCCGAGGGGCAGCTCGCGCCGCTTGGCGGCCTTCCAGTCCTCGGAGATCCCGTGGACCAGCGGGGTCTCGATGGGCCCCGGCGCGATCACGTTGGCCAGCACGTTGGAGGCCGAGACCTCCAGCGCGAGCGACTTCGTGAACGCGATGACCCCGGCCTTCGCGGCCGCGTAGTGCGCGAGGCCCGTGCCGCCCTTCTGCCCGAGCTGCGAGGCGATCTGGATGATGCGGCCGTCGCGCCGGGCGAGCATCCCCGGCAGCACGGCGCGCGTGACGAGGAAGACGCTCGTGAGGTCGACGTCGATCGTGCGCTGCCAGGTCGCGAGGTCCATGTCCGCGACGTGCGCCTCGGTGAGGATGCCGTGCGACGAGACGAGCGCGTCGATCCGGCCGAGCAGGGCCTCCGCCTCCGCGACGGCGCGCGCGACCTCGCGCTCGTCCGCGAGGTCGGCCGTGACGGCGCCGTCCGCGCCGAGGTCGGCGGCGACGTCGTGCACCGCGGCGGAGCGGTCGAGGAGCACGACGCGCGCGCCCGCCCGGAGGAAGTGCGCCGCCACCGCGCGGCCGATGCCGCTCGCCGCGCCCGTGACGAGGGCCGTGCGCCCGAGGAGCCGCTCGCTGCGGGCGGGTCCGGGCGCCGTCACCGCGCTCACTCCTGCATCGCGACCGTCAGGCCGCCGTCGACGGTGATGCACTGCCCGGTCACGTACGCCGCGTCGTCGGAGGCGAGGAACGCGATGACCGCGGCCACGTCCTCGGGACGGCCGACGCGGCCCGCCGGGATCCGCTCGGCAGCCCGGCGGAGGCCGTCGGGACCGAGCGAGTTGACGCCGTCGAGGGACTGCGGCGTCTCGATGAGGCCGGGGATGACGGTGTTGGCGCGGATGCCGCGCGGCGCGAGCTCCACGCCCACGCTGCGGATGAGTCCCACCACGCCGGCCTTCGCGGTCGCGTAGTGCGCGTGGTCGCCCCAGCCGTAGACGCCGCCCGCGATGGAGGAGACGGCGACGACGGAACCGCCCGCGCCGAGATGGGGCTCGGTCGCCCGGACGAGGCGCATCACGCCGCCGAGGTCGACGCCGAGCACCTCGTCCCACCGGTCGTCGGTCATGGCGCCGAGGGGCGCGCGGCGGAGGATGCCCGCGGCCGCGACGACGTGATCCACCCGGCCGTACGCGTCGAGGGCGGCCTGCACGAACGCGTCGACGGACGCCGTGGACGACACGTCGAGGTCCACCGCGACGCCCTCGCCGCCGACCGCGCGCACGGCCGCGAGCGTCTCGCCCGCATCGTGCGGATCCGCGGGGAAGCGCCCCACGACCACGCGGTCGCCGCGCGCGGCCAGCCGCACCGCCGTGGCCCGGCCGATGCCCGACGCTCCGCCGGAGATCAGCGCGACGGGCGCGCCCGCGCCGCCGCCCGCGCTGCCGCTCACGCCTCCGCTCCCCGCGACTCGCCCGTCGACTTCGCGAGCAGCATCACGAGCGCCGACGCGAGGATGCCGCCCGCGCCCACCCACAGGGCCGCCGTGCCGAAGGTCATCGACCCCGCCGTCAGCGCCGTGAGCAGGAAGCCGCCGATGATCGCGCCGGGCTGGCTCATGGCGCCGATGAAGCTGGACCCGGTGGCGCGGCAGTCGCTGTCGAAGCAGCCGGCCTGGAAGAAGAGGATGGCGGCGTAGGGCCCGAGCAGGAAGAACAGGCCCACCATGTACGCGACGAGGACGAAGCCCGCGTCGTCCGGCCCGAGCAGCATCGTGGCGAAGGCGAGGCCCGCGATGAGCCAGCCGCCGACGATGACGTTGCGCCGCCCGAGCCGGTCGCCCAGCCAGCCGTGCACGAGGTAGCCGAGGACGCCCACGCAGTTCGAGCCGATGACGAGCAGCAGCGCGTCGGACGCGTCGATGTGCTTGCCCGACTCGAGCACGGTCGTGCCGAGCACCGAGAACGTCTGGATCCCGAACCAGTTCAGCAGCCACGCGACGCTGAGCACGATCGTGCTGCGCAGGTGCTTGCCCTGGAAGATGCGCGCGAGCGGCGCGGACTTCTGCACGTCGAGGCCGGTGGCCCGCGCGAAGGCGGCGGCCTCGTCCTCGAGGCCGGCGGCGCGCAGCCGGCGGATCCGCTGCTGCGCCACGAACTGCGGGCTCTCCCGCAGCGTGAGGCAGACCGCGGCGACCACGAGCGCCGGCACGGTGGCGAGCCCGAACGCGATGCGCCACTCGCCCGGCCCGAATACCGAGGTGATGAGGGTCACGAACGCCGCCGCCAGCAACGCCCCGATGGGCCAGCCCGTCTGCACGATGGCGTAGACGAAGCCCTTGTTGCGGCGGATCCGCTCGTCCTCCGTCAGCTCGTAGATCTCGTTGAGGTACGTCGCGTTGATCGACTGCTCCGCGAGTCCGAGCCCGCTGATGCTGCGGATGCCGACGAGCGAGGCGGCGCCCGCGCTGAGGGCCGTCGCGCCGGACGACATCGCCGTGCCCGTGACCGAGACGACCATGCCCACGCGGCGGCCGAGCCGGTCGACCATCGGGCCGACGAGCAGCACGACCACGGCGGTGCCGACGCTCACGAGCGTCGAGACGAGCAGCGCCTCGCTGGTGTCCCAGCCGAAGTCGCGCGAGATGTCCGGCAGCAGCGTGCCGAAGAGGATGAAGTCGTAGACCGCGATGGTCCACGCGAGGAACGCGATGCCGGTCACGCGCCGGGTCTGCCGGACGCTGACGGTCTCGAGGGCGGCGGGCGCGGAGGAGCCGCCCGCCGGGGAGGCGGTGGGACGGGAGGTGCCGGTGCTCATGGTCGTGGTCCTTCCAGGGCGTCGGGGTCAGCGGACGCGCGGCGAGCGCGCCTGGAAGTCGCGGGCGATCTCGTCGAAGGTCGCCCAGCGGACGCCCTCGTGCGAGTTGATGTGGGCGATGAGCCGCTCGAGCATGAGCAGCACCTGCGGGCGTCCCGAGACGTCGGGGTGGATCGTGAACGTGAAGACGCCGTAGTCCTGCTCGCGGTAGACCCAGTCGAACTGGTCGCGCCACATCTCCTCGAGGTGCCGGGGGTTCACGAAGCCGTGGCTGTTCGGGCTGCCCTTGACGAACATCATGGGAGGCAGGTCGTCCAGGTACCACGACGCGGGGATCTCCACGAGGTCGGTCTCCTCGCCGCGCACGAGCGGGTGCATCCAGCTGGCGGCGTCCTTCGTGTAGTCGACGCCCTGCCACGTGTCGCCGACGCGCACGTAGTACGGCTCGAAGTCGCGGTGCATGAGCGAGTGGTCGTAGCGGATGCCGCGCTCGATGAGGAGCTCGTTCGTCACGCGGGAGAACTCCCACCACGGCGCGACGTAGCCGCTGGGGCGGCGGCCGGCCCGCGACTCGATGAGCTCGATGGAGCGGTCGAGCACGTCGGCCTCCTGCTGCCGCGACATCTCGATGGGGTTCTCGTGGCTGTAGCCGTGCGCGCCGATCTCGTGGCCCGCGGCGACGACCTGGTCGAACTCGCGGGGGAACGTCTCGATGGAGTGGCCCGGCCAGAACCAGGTGGAGGGGAGATCGTGCTTGGCGAGCAGCGCGTTGAGGCGGGGCACGCCGACCTCGCCCGCGAACAGGCCGCGGGAGATGTCGCCGGGGGAGTCCTGGCCGCCGTACGAGCCGAGCCAGCCGCTCACGGCATCGACGTCGATGCCGAACGCGATGATGATGTCCTTGGCCATGGGTGGTCCTTTCGATCGGGTGATGCGGGTCAGGCCGGCGTCGGGCTGTCGGCCGGGTGGGGGAGTGCGGTCGCGGGGTCGGCGGCGGCAGCCAGCAGTCGGCGCGCGTCGTCGACGGGGTGGTGGTCGAGGAGCAGGGCGATGGCGATGCGCGCCTGGGCCACGGAGAGGCGGCCGAGCGGGACCGCGCCCGCGCGCACCGCGTCGGCCGCGCCGCCGTCGCCGTAGATCGCGGCGACGGGTCCGTGGGCGACGCGCGTGCCGAGCGCGACGAGGATCCCGGCGCGCGTCGCCGCCGCGATCTCCGGGATCAGCGCGCGGTTCGTGTTCCCGGCGCCCGTGCCGATGACGACGACCGCGCGGGCCCCCGCGGCGACGGCGGCGCGGAAGAGGACCGCGTCGGATCCGGGGTGCACGCTCACGCAGTCCACGCGGATGCCGTCGAAGCGGGGCGACGGCAGCGGCAGCGGCGGCAGCGCCCGCTCGGGCGCGAGGAGGGTGACGTCGTCGCCCGCGACCCGGCCGACAGGCTCGCCGTCGCGCGGGGCGAACGCGTCCGCGTCGAGCGTGCGGGCCTTGGCGACGCCGTCGGCGGCGTGGATCCGGGAGGCGAAGACGACGAGGGCGACGGCGCCGCGCGCCGCGCGCGACGCGGCCACGACGATCGCGTCCCGCAGGTTGCCCGGTCCGTCGCCGCCCGGGGTGTCGGCGGCGCGCTGCGCGCCCGTGAGCACGACCGGCCGCGCGTCGTCGCCGACCAGCTGCAGGAGCGCCGCGGTCTCCTCGAGGGTGTCGGTGCCGTGCGTCACGACGACGCCGTCGACGTCGTCCCGGGCGAGACCCGCGGCGACCGCCTCGGCGATGGTGCGGAGGTCGGCGTGCGTCAGCGCGAACGAGTTGGCGCGGAGCACGTCGTGGCTCTCCACCGTGATCGCGGCGGGCAGGGCGGGCATGGACGAGAGGAGGCGCTCGGCGGGATCCGCGGCCACGGCGGCGCCGTCGGGGCGCGTGCGCGAGGCGATGGTCCCGCCGGTGGCGAGGACGAGGACGTGGGGCATGACGTCGATCCTGAATTCCGCAAACGATTGCGTCAATGGTTCTCGTGGAACGTTCGTGTTGCCGTCCTGTTGCGCGGGTGTTTCGGCGCCGGCGGGGCGGATGCCTCTCCCGGCGCCCCGCGGACGCTGTGCCATGCTGATCGGGTGAGGAGGCGCGAGTGACCCAGAAGCGCCGGCCGCCCACCACGCAGCGCATGATCGCGGAGCTCGCGGGCGTGAGCGTCACCACCGTCTCCCGCGTGCTCAACTCCCGCGAGGAGCACCCCGAGCGGTGGGCCGGACCCGAGACCGTCGCCGCGATCCTCGACATCGCGCAGCGCAGCGGCTACCGGCGGAACCCGCACGCGGCGAGCCTCCGCACGTCGCGCTCTGACCTCGTGGGCGTGCTCGTGCCGCGGCTGCAGGACTTCGTGCTCGCCACGGTCTACGAGGGCATCGACGAGGCGGCGACCGAGCGCGACGTCTCCACCTTCGTCACCAACAGCCTCGACCGGCCGGAGCTCCAGCGCACCCGCACGCGCAGCATGCTCGACCGCCGCGTCGACGGCATGATCTTCGGCGACGCCCACCTCGACGACCCGCTCCTCGACGAGCTGGCGGAGGAGGGCGTGCCGTTCGTGCTCGTGTCGCGCCGGCGTGGCGACCACGTCGCCATCACGTGCGACGACGTGGCCGGCGGGCGCCTGGCCGCCGAGCACCTCATCGCGCAGGGGCGGACGCGGCCCGCGGTCCTCGCCGGGATGCCGTTCGCCTCCACGGCGGTGGACCGCACGGCCGGGTTCCTCCGGGCCTATGCGGACGCGGGGATGCCCGTTCCGCCAGAGCGCGTGATCCACCTCGGCTTCGACGCGCCCGCGGGACGCGAGGCGGCGGAGACGGTGCTGGCCGCCGGTCCGGGAGCACGGCCGGACGCGCTCTTCGCGACCAACGACTTCGCCGCCATCGGGGCGATGGGCGCCCTCCGCGACGCGGGCCTCCAGGTGCCGGACGACGTCGCGCTCGTGGGCTACAACGACACGCCGCTCGCCGCGTCCGGGTCCATCGGCCTCACGAGCGTGCGCTCGCCCGCCCACCGGATGGGACGCCTCGCGCTCGAGGCGCTGCTCGCCCTGGTGGACGGGCGGGAGCAGGAGTCGCGGCTGCTCGAGCCGACCCTCGTCGCGCGCGCCTCGAGCGGGCCGCACGGAGTCTGACCGCGTCCTCGCGGGGCGGTGCGGGTGCGCGCGCCGACCGGGGCGCGCGGCGCGCGGCGCCCGCCGCGGATGCCACCATGGACGCATGCGCCGCGACGTCTCCTCCCTCCTCGAGCTGCAGGTCGCCGGCGGGAGCGAGATGGCCTTCGCGGTCGCCGTGGCCCGCGGCGCCGACATCGCCTCCGAGACCCTCGAGTTCGCGCTCGACGGCCGCCCCGTCGCCGCGACCGAGGTGGTCGACCGGCACGACACCCGCCTGCACGTGCTCGAGGTCGGCGCGGGCGTGCTCACCATGGAGTACCGCGCCACGGTCACCGGCCGTCGGGATCCCGCGCCCCTCGACGACGTGGACCTCTGGGTGTACCGCCGCCCGAGCCGGTACTGCGAGTCGGACACGCTCTTCCCCACGGCGCGGAGCGAGTTCCGCGGCCTCGACGGCCTGCCGCTGCTCCAGGCCGTGCGCGCGTTCGTGGCGGACACGCTGCGGTACGCGCCCGGCTCCAGCCTGCCGACCGACGGCGCCGTCCAGACGCTGCTCGCCCGACGGGGCGTGTGCCGCGACTACGCGCACCTCGTCATCGCGATGCTCCGGGCGCTCGACGTGCCCGCGCGCCTCGCGGCCGTCTACGCGCCGGGCCTCCGCCCGATGGACTTCCACGCGGTGGCCGAGGCATGGGTCGACGGCGCGTGGCACGTGGTCGACGCCACCGGCCTCGCACCGCGGCAGAGCCTGCTGCGGATCTCGACCGGCCGCGACGCGTCGGACACGGCGTTCCTCACGAACACGCGCAGCCTCGTCACCATCTCCCGGATGGAGGTGCTCGCCACGGTCGACGAGCTGCCGGTCGACGACGCGACCGCGCCGGTCCGCCTGGGCTGAGCCGCGCCGGATCAGCCGCCGACGGTCTTCAGCACGGCGTTGCCGAGGTCGGCGTGGTCGCCGGGCTCGTAGAACGACGCCGAGCGCATGACGACCATGTGCTTCGACGCGTAGATGGTGGAGACGCCGACCGCGTCCTGCAGCTCGAAGTAGGCCTCGACGCCCGACGGGTAGCCCGCGATGGGGTCGGCGAGGAGGATGGCCGCGTCCCGGCGGGACTTGAGCTCCGCCGCGACGGGCTGCGCGACGTCGATCTCGACGGCGGTGCCGTCCGAGGCGCGGAAGGCGCAGGCGATGCCCTGCATCGCGAGGATGTCGGCGCGGAGGCCGTCCGTGGAGGTGTCGGCCGGGAGCGCCGTCACGGCGAAGCCGGGGCCGAAGGACGCGAGGTCGGGCAGGAGCTTCTGGCACGTGGTGGTGACCGGCGTGCCCTTCGGCGGCGCGGGCGTGGGCGAGGCGGTCGTGCTCGCGCCGGGACGGTCCGCCGGTGCCTCGGCGGCACCGCCCGCGCTCGCCGTGGGATCGGGCGTGGCGGGCTGCAGCGGCGCGGGGTTCGTGCACCCCGAGAGCAGGAGCGCGAGCGCGAGCCCGACTGCCGCGACGGCGGGCACGGAGCGCGGGGCCAGGGGGCGTGCGGGCGCGGGGAGGCGGACGGGCAAGGTGGTGCTCCTTCGGATCCGGTCGCGCCGCGCGGTGCGGCGCCAGGCGCGCGGCATCGTGCCACGCGCAGGGGAGGCGGGATCGCCACCCTACCCACCGCGGTCGCCCCGCCGCTGGGACGCTCCCCGTCGCCGCGGCCCGCACGGCGACGCGCGGGCGGGCGGGCGCGCGTCCGCCGGTAGGATCGATCCCCATGACGACCCCTGACCTGACCGGCGCACTGTTCGACATCGTGGCCGAGACGGCGGGTCGACGACCGGGGTCCGACGCCCTCACGCTCAGCCCCGACATGGTCGTCCTCGAGCGCCCGCGCAACCGCGACCACGGCGACTGGGCCACCAACATCGCCATGCGCATCGCCAAGCCGCTCGGGGAGAGCCCGCGCGCGCTCGCCGCCGAGATCGCGGAGGGCCTGGGCGCGCTGCCGCAGGTCGCGAAGGTCGACGTGGCCGGGCCCGGCTTCATCAACATCACGCTGGAGGCGGCCGCCGCGGGCGCCCTCGCGCGCACCATCGTCGAGGCCGGCCCCGCGTACGGCCGGGGCACGACGCTCGACGGGATCCGCATCAACCTCGAGTTCGTCTCCGCGAACCCCACGGGCCCCATCCACCTGGGCGGCGTGCGCTGGGCGGCCGTCGGCGACAGCCTCGCCCGCATCCTCCAGGCCGAGGGCGCGCTCGTCACGCGCGAGTACTACTTCAACGACCACGGATCCCAGATCGACCGGTTCGCCCGCAGCCTCCTCGCGAGCCACCTCGGCGAGGACACGCCCGAGGACGGCTACGGCGGCGCCTACATCGGCGAGATCGCCGAGCGCGTGGTGGAGGGGTACGACGGCGACCTCGACGCCCTCCCGCGCGAGGCGCAGCAGGAGGTCTTCCGCAGCGCCGGCACGGAGCTGATGTTCGGCGAGATCAAGCAGAAGCTCCACGACTTCGGCGTCGACTTCGACGTGTTCTTCCACGAGGACTCGCTGCACGAGTCCGGCGCCGTCGACCGCGCGGTCGCGCGCCTGAGGGAGCTCGGCCACGTCTTCGAGGAGGACGGCGCCGTCTGGCTCCGCACCACCACGTTCGGCGACGACCGCGACCGCGTCGTCATCCGCTCCACGGGCGAGCCCGCCTACATCTCGGGCGACCTCGGCTACTACCTCGACAAGCGCGAGCGCGGCTTCGAGCAGAACATCATCATGCTGGGCGCCGACCACCACGGCTACGTCGGCCGCATGATGGCGATGGTGCAGGCCTTCGGCGACACCCCGGGCGTCAACCTCCAGATCCTCATCGGCCAGATGGTCAACCTGCTGCGCGACGGCGAGCCCGTGAAGATGAGCAAGCGCAACGGCACGATCGTCACGCTCGACGACCTCGTGGACGCCGTGGGGGTGGACGCCGGCCGGTACGCCCTCGTGCGCTCCTCCGCCGACCAGAACCTCGACATCGACCTCGCGGTCCTCGGCAAGCGCACGAACGACAACCCCGTCTTCTACGTGCAGTACGCCCACGCGCGCACCTGCGCGGTCGACCGCAACGCGGACGCCTCGGGCGTCGACCGGAGCGCCTTCGCGCCGGAGCTGCTCACGCACCCCACCGAGTCGGCGCTGCTCGGGCTCCTGCAGGAGTTCCCGCGCATCGTCGCCCAGGCCGCCGAGCTGCGCGAGCCGCACCGCGTCGCCCGCTACGTCGAGGAGCTCGCGGGCTCCTACCACCGCTGGTACGACAGCTGCCGCGTCGTCCCGCGGGGCGACGAGGAGGTCACCGACCTCCACCGCACGCGCCTGTGGCTGAACGACGCGGTCCGCCGGGTCGTCGCGAACGGCCTGGACCTCGTGGGCGTCTCCGCCCCCGAGCGCATGTAGGGGAGCGGATCATGGCGGGGCGGTTCCTCGGCACCGAGGTCTTCGAGGCGCCCGAGCGGCGCGATCCGCGGGAGGCCCGGCGGCGTCGGCGTGGGCCGCGCGGCGGCACCGTGTTCATCTGGCTGCTCGTGCTCGCCATCATCGGCGTCGGGCTCGCGTTCGGCCTGCGGATCATCGACCAGACCGTCCGCGGCGTCGCCGAGGACCAGGCCGAGCAGCGCATCGCCGAGCAGCTGCCCGGCCGCGTGTCGGGCAAGGTGAACGTGTCCATCCAGGGCGACTGGGTCATCCTGCAGCTGATCCGCGGCACGCTCGACCGCGTCGTGCTCGACGGGGCGAACCTCCAGGCGGACGGCACGCCCTTCCGGGCGCACATCGTCGCGACGGACGTGCCCACCGACCAGGAGCGCACGGTGGGGAGCGTGGTCGCGACCGTGTCCATGGACCAGGCGCCCGCGAGCGCGCTCCTCGCGAAGACGGCCGGCACCCCGCCCGACCTGCGTTTCGGCGACGGCACGCTCGGCTACACCGGGTCCACGAGGATCCTCGGCCTCACTCTCGGCTACACGGTGGCCGCGGAGCCCGTGCTGCGCGACCCGTCCACCGTGGTCATCACGCCCACCCAGGTGGAGCTGCAGGCGGGGTCGCTGAAGGTGGACCTCGCGCAGACCATCCAGGGCATCCGCGACATCACCTACCCCGTGTGCGTGGCGCAGTACCTCCCGGCGGGCGTCGCGGTGCAGGACGTGACGATCGCGGACGGGAAGGCGTCGATGACCGTCGCGTCGTCGTCCATGAAGCTCACGCGCGACTCGCTCGGGGCCACCGGCAGCTGCGGCTGAGCCGGGCGGTGCCCGTCGCCGTCACATGGCCCGGGCGCCCCGATCGGCCTCGGTAGGATGCTCTCACCGCCTCCTCCTCCGGCTTCAGGGACCGCACCGGGTCCGCTCGCCATCCCGCACGTCCGCCCCGCGTACGAACAGGTGACTCCGTGACCGCGAACCCGCTGGCCCCGTCCTGGCTGCTGCCGCCCGACGACGCGAACGCGCTGGACGCGCGCGTCTGGTCCCGCGGAGCCGACCGCGACGCCGACGGCGTCCTCCGCATCGCCGGGGTCGCCGCCCCCGAGCTCGCCCGCCGCTTCGGCACGCCGCTCTACGTGGTCGACGAGGCCGACGTGCGGGGCCGTGCCGCCGAGACCCTGGCCGCCTTCGAGCGCGAGGCCGCCGCCGTCGGCACGACCGCGCGCGTCTACTACGCGGGCAAGGCGTTCCTCAGCATCGAGGTCGCGCGCTGGATGGTGGAGGCGGGCCTCCACATCGACGTCTGCTCCGGCGGCGAGCTGGCCGTCGCGCTCGCGGCGGGCGCGGATCCGGCCCGCCTCGGCTTCCACGGCAACAACAAGTCCGTCGCCGAGATCGAACGGGCCGTCGGCGCGGGCATCGGCCAGATCGTCGTCGACAGCGTCATCGAGGTCGAGCGCATCGCCACCGCGGCGGCCGCGCACGGCCGGATCCAGCCGGTGCGCCTCCGCGTCAACAGCGGCGTGCACGCCCACACGCACGAGTACCTCGCGACCGCCCGCGAGGACCAGAAGTTCGGCATCACGCTCGCCGACGCGGCCGACGTCGTGGCCCGCATCCGCTCGCACGCGTCGCTCTCCTTCACCGGGCTGCACGCCCACATCGGCAGCCAGATCTTCGAGACCGACGCGTTCGTCGAGTCCGCCCGGCGGCTGCTCGACCTGCACGAACGGCTGCTCGCCGACGGCCCCGTGCCCGAGCTCAATCTCGGCGGCGGCTTCGGCATCGCGTACACCTCGGTCGACCGGCCCGTGCCGGTGCCCGAGATCGCCCGGCGCCTCGCCCGCATCGTCGGCGACGAGTGCGCCCGTCGGGGGATCGCGGTGCCCGTCATCGCGGTGGAGCCCGGCCGGAGCATCGTCGGCCCGTCCACCGCCACGCTCTACACGGTCGGCACCGTCAAGGACGTGCTCGTCACGGTCGGCGGCATCGACGGCGAGGTCGCGGAGGCGGAGTCCGCCACGGGCGACGTGGAGGACCCGCGCGTCGCCGCGGAGGCCGAGACGGCGATCCGCCGCTACGTGAGCGTCGACGGCGGCATGAGCGACAACGCGCGGCCCGCGCTCTACGGCGCCGACTACTCCGTGCGCCTCGCCGGCCGCTCCTCGGACGCGGAGCCGGCCCTCGTGCGCATCGCCGGCAAGCACTGCGAGAGCGGCGACCTCGTCGTGCACGCCGACTACCTGCCCGGCGACGTGCGCGCCGACGACCTCGTGGCCGTCCCGGCGACGGGCGCCTACTGCTGGGCGCTCGCGAGCAACTACAACTGGATCGGCCGCCCGCCGGTCGTCGCCGTGCGCGACGGCGAGGCGCGCGTCATCGTCCGCGGCGAGACCGTGGACGACCTGCTGGCGCGCGACGCGGGCACGCCGGCCGCCGCATCCCCCGACGTGAACGGAGCACGATGATCGAGTACCGGAACCTGCGCGTCGCCCTGCTGGGCTGCGGCTCGGTCGGCACCCAGGTGGCGCGGCTGATGCGCGAGCACGGCGACGAGCTCGCCCAGCGCGTGGGCGCCCGGCTCGAGCTCGTGGGCATCGCGGTGCGCGACGCGGACGCCCCGCGCGACGCGTCCGTGCCGCGGGAGCTCCTCACCACGGACGCCGAGTCGCTCATCCTCGGCGCCGACATCGTCATCGAGCTGATGGGCGGGCTGGAGCCGGCCCGCGGGCACATCCTCGCGGCCATCGCCTCGGGCGCGGACGTCGTGACGGCCAACAAGGCGCTGCTCGCGACGCACGGTCCCGAGCTCTTCGAGGCCGCCGAGCAGGTGGGCGCGCAGCTCTACTACGAGGCGGCCGTCGCGGGCGCCATCCCCATCATCCGACCGCTGCGCGACAGCCTCGCGGGCGACCGGGTCGAGCGGATCCTCGGCATCGTCAACGGCACGACGAACTACATCCTC
The DNA here is from genome assembly GCF_027858075.1 of Clavibacter sp. CT19. Lineage (NCBI taxonomy): Bacteria > Bacillati > Actinomycetota > Actinomycetes > Micrococcales > Microbacteriaceae > Clavibacter > Clavibacter sp. CT19. The sequence continues at coordinate 328,886 of NZ_JAQHYR010000001.1, forward strand.
GACCAGATGGACGCCCACGGGCTCGGCTTCGACGAGGCCCTCGCGACCGCCACGGAGCTCGGCTACGCGGAGGCGGATCCGACCGCCGACATCGAGGGCCACGACGCGGCGCAGAAGGCGGCCATCCTCGCGAGCCTCGCCTTCCACACGCGCGTGCCGGTCGAGGCCGTCCATCGCGAGGGCATCACGGGCCTCGCGCCGGCCCAGTTCGCGTCGGCCCGCAAGGCCGGCTACGTGATCAAGCTGCTCGCCATCTGCGAGCGCCTCACGGATCCCGAGACCGGCCGCGACGGCGTCTCCGCGCGCGTCTACCCGGCCCTCGTGCCGCGCGACCACCCGCTCGCCGCCGTGCACGGCGCGAACAACGCCGTGTTCGTCGAGGCCGAAGCCGCCGGCGACCTCATGTTCTACGGCGCGGGCGCCGGGGGAGTGCAGACCGCCTCCGCCGTGCTCGGCGACGTCGTCTCGGCCGCGCGCCGCCACGTCGTCGGCGGCCCCGGTGTCGCGGAGTCGACGCACGCCGACCTCGAGACGCTGCCCGTCGGCGCGATCACGACCCAGTACCAGATCACGCTGCAGGTGGCGGACGAGCCGGGCGTGCTCGCCCGCATCGCGCACCTGTTCAGCGAGCACGGCGTCTCCGTGGAGACGCTCGAGCAGACCACCCACCAGGCGCCCGTGGCGGGAGGGGCCGGCGCCCGGCCCACCGCTAGCCTGGTGATCGGCACGCACCGCGCCACCGACGCGGCCCTCCGGGCCACCGTCGACGCGGTGTCGAACCTCGACGCGGTGACGGCAGTCGCGAGCGTCCTCCGAGTAGAAGGAGCCTGATGGCCCACCAATGGCGCGGACTCCTCCGCGAATACGCCGACCGCCTCGACGTCACGGACGCCACCCCCATCATCACCCTCGGCGAGGGCGGCACGCCGCTCATCCCCGCGCCCGCCCTGTCCGCCCGCACGGGCGCGCAGGTGTGGGTCAAGTACGAGGGCATGAACCCCACCGGCTCCTTCAAGGACCGCGGCATGACCATGGCCATCTCCAAGGCCGTCGAGCACGGCGCGAAGGCCGTCATCTGCGCCTCCACCGGCAACACCTCCGCGTCGGCCGCGGCCTACGCGACCCACGCGGGCATCACCGCCGCGGTGCTCGTGCCCGAGGGCAAGATCGCGATGGGCAAGCTCAGCCAGGCCGTCGCCCACGACGCGCAGCTGCTCCAGGTGCGCGGCAACTTCGACGACTGCCTCGACATCGCGCGCGAGCTCAGCGCCAACTACCCGGTGCACCTCGTCAACTCCGTGAACAACGACCGCATCGAGGGCCAGAAGACCGGCGCCTTCGAGGTCGTCGAGGTCCTGGGCGACGCCCCCGACTTCCACTTCATCCCCGTCGGCAACGCCGGCAACTACACCGCGTACACGCGCGGCTACCGCGAGGACCTCGAGGCCGGCAATGCCACGAAGCTGCCCCGCATGTTCGGCTTCCAGGCCGCGGGCAGCGCGCCCATCGTCGACGGCGCCATCGTCAAGGACCCCGACACCATCGCCAGCGCGATCCGCATCGGCAACCCGGCCTCGTGGAAGCTCGCCCTCGAGGCGCAGCTGCTCACCGACGGCTACTTCGGCGCCATCTCCGACGCACGGATCCTCGAGGCGCACCGCATCCTGTCCGCCGAGGTCGGCATCTTCGTCGAGCCCGCGTCGGCCATCAGCGTCGCCGGGCTCCTCGAGCGCGCCGAGGCCGGGCAGATCCCGAAGGGCGCGAAGGTCGTCCTGACGGTCACGGGCCACGGCCTCAAGGACCCGCAGTGGGCGCTCCGCACGGCCGACGGCTCCGACGTCGCCCCCACGAGCGTCGGCGTCGACGTCGCCGAGATCGCGGGCGTGCTCGACCTGGTCGCGTCGTGACCGACGGTCCGATGACCCGGGCGCTCCTCGTCGGGCGCCGCGTGCAGGTGCGCGTGCCCGCGACGAGCGCCAACCTCGGCCCCGGCTTCGACACGCTCGGCCTCGCGCTCGCGCTCTACGACGACCTCACGGTGACGGTGCGCGACGCGCCCGGCGCCACGGTCGACGTGCGCGGCGTGGGCGCGGGCGAGGTGCCGACCGACGCGACCAACCTCGTCGTCACCGCCATCGCGCACACGTTCGCCGCGTTCGACCAGCCGATGCCCGGCCTCGACCTCGTCGCCGAGAACCGGATCCCGCACGGCCGCGGCCTCGGCTCCTCGGGCGCCGCGATCGTCTCGGGGATCATGGCGGCGCAGGGCCTCCTCGCCGGCACCGTCGACATCGACGCCGACGCGCTCCTCCGCCTCGCGACCGAGATGGAGGGCCACCCGGACAACGTGGCGCCCGCCCTCTTCGGCGGCCTCACCATCGCGTGGGTCGACGAGACCGGACCGCAGCACAAGAAGCTCGCCGTGCACCGCGGGGTGTCGCCGCTCGTGCTCGTGCCGGTGGCCACCATGTCCACCGCGCTCGCCCGGAGCCTCCAGCCGGAGTCAGTGCCGCACGAGGACGCGATCTTCAACGTGTCGCGCTCGGCGCTGCTCATCGCGGCGCTCATCCAGAGCCCCGAGCTGCTGCTCGCGGCCACCGAGGACCGCCTGCACCAGGACTATCGCGCGGCGGCCATGCCGGAGACGAACGCGCTCGTCCACCTGCTTCGCGAGGCGGGCTTCGCGGCCGTCGTCTCGGGCGCGGGCCCGTCGCTGCTCGTCCTCGGGAGCGACCCGGGCCAGCGTCTGACCGCGGCCGAGCTCGTCGCCGCGCACGGCAGCACGCCGTGGAAGGCGCTCATGCTCGCGGTCGACGTCAAGGGATCCACCGTGCAGGTCGTCGACGCGGGATCCGCTCCCTCCCACTAGCCGGATCGCGCGGTCCCCCCGACCCGGCGCGCCGTTCCCTGCGCGGGCGGGGCGCCGGGTGCTAGGCTCCAGACGACCCCGGGGTCGACGGATCCACGCACGAGCGTCGGAGATCCGGTCCCGGTGGTCGTTCTCACCACTCACCCGCTGTCGTCCCCGCCAGATCCCGCGCCTCCGTGCGCGACAGCAGCTCCGGACGGAATCAGACCGTCCGCCGCTCGGCGGAGACACACGCGATCGGCTCTCCTCCGCACGGGCTTCGTCCCGGCGGATCGGGGAAAGGACCCACGAACATGACCGATGTCGACACCCGCGCCTCGAGCGCCGACCTGAGCACGCTCCGCGTCTCCCAGCTCCAGGCCATCGCCTCCGAGCTCGGTATCCCGGGCGGCTCCAAGCTCCGCAAGGGCGAGCTGGTGGCCGCGATCTCCGAGATCCAGGCCGCCCGCGGACTCACCGCCCCCGCTGAGGAGGCTCCCGCCGCCGAGGCTCCCGTCGCGGATCCCGCGTCCGCCGAGGCTCCGGCCGAGGCGCCCGTCGCCGAGCCCGTCGTCGAGGACGCCGCTCCCGGCGAGAGCCCCGCCGAGGCGCCCGCCGCCCCTGCCGCCGAGGCGCCCGTCGCCGAGGCGCCGGCCGAGCAGCCCGCCCGCTCCGGCCGCGGATCCCGCCGCGCCACCACCGCCCGCATCGTCCCCGAGCGCATCGCGGAGCCCGTCGAGGCCCCGGTCGCCGCCGAGCCCGCGAGCACCGGCCTCGAGGCCCGCATCGCCGAGGCCGCGGGCGACCGCGCCGCCGAGTCCGATGCCCCGCGCACCGCGGATGCCGCCCCCGCGACCCGCGCCGACGCGCCCGCCGCACGCCGCGGATCGCGCCGCGCCACGAGCTCCGGCGTCGTGGACCCCGCCGTCGAGGCCCCGCGCCAGGCGGCCCAGCACGTCAACAGCGGCCAGACGGCCGATCAGCTCGTGCCGACGGAGGACGCCGCGGCGCCCGCCGCCGAGGACGGCGCCGACTCCGGCCAGGAGCAGGCCCCCGAGCGCCGCGGTCGCGGCCGCCGCCGCGGAGGACGCGACGACCAGAACGGCCAGGGCGGCCAGGGCGGCCAGAACGGCCAGGGCGGCCAGAACGGCCAGGCCCCGCAGGGCGACCGCACGCCGGACGGCCCCGCCGAGAGCGCATCGGACGCGTCCGACGCACCGACCTCCGGCGACGACCGCGACGGCGACGACCAGGGCGGACGCCGCGACGACCAGGGCCGCGACGGTCGCGAGGGCGGACGCAACCGCAGCCGCAACCGCCGCAACCGCGACCGCGGTCGCGACCAGGACGACCAGCAGCAGGGCGGTCGCGACCAGGCGCCCCGCGACCAGGCCCCGCGCGAGCAGGACGCCGACGACGAGGCGCAGGAGGAGGCCCGCACGGGCCGTCAGCGCCAGTCGGGCCGCGGCCAGGGCGACCGCACGCAGGACGTGCGCGCCGACCAGGCGCGCGCCGACCTCGGCCGCGACGAGGACCGCAACGGCCGCAGCCGGTACCGCGACCGCAAGCGCGGCCGCGGCCAGGGCGGCGACGACTTCGAGCCCGAGGTGACCGAGGACGACGTCCTCCTGCCCGTGGCGGGCATCCTCGACGTGCTCGACAACTACGCGTTCGTCCGCACGAGCGGCTACCTCCCCGGCACGAACGACGTCTACGTCTCCCTCGGCCAGGTCAAGAAGCACTCGCTGCGCAAGGGCGACGCGATCGTCGGCGCCATCCGCCAGCCGCGCGAGAACGACAGCCAGAGCCGCCAGAAGTACAACGCGATCGTGAAGATCGACTCGGTCAACGGCCTGCCGCCCGAGGAGGCCGCGAACCGCGTCGAGTTCGGCAAGCTCACGCCGCTGTACCCGCAGGACCGCCTCAGCCTCGAGACCGAGCCCAACAAGCTCACCACGCGGATCATCGACCTCGTGTCGCCGATCGGCAAGGGCCAGCGCGGCCTCATCGTCTCGCCGCCCAAGGCCGGCAAGACGCTCGTGCTCCAGGCCATCGCGAACGCCATCGCCACCAACAACCCCGAGGTCCACCTCATGGTCGTGCTGGTCGACGAGCGTCCCGAGGAGGTCACCGACATGCAGCGCACGGTGAAGGGCGAGGTCATCGCCTCGACCTTCGACCGTCCCGCCGAGGACCACACGACGGTCGCCGAGCTCGCCATCGAGCGCGCCAAGCGCCTCGTGGAGCTCGGCCACGACGTGGTCGTGCTGCTCGACTCCATCACCCGCCTCGGCCGCGCGTACAACCTCACGGCGCCCGCGTCGGGCCGGATCCTCTCGGGCGGCGTCGACTCGTCGGCGCTCTACCCGCCGAAGCGCTTCTTCGGCGCCGCGCGCAACATCGAGCACGGCGGATCGCTCACGATCCTCGCCACGGCGCTGGTGGAGACCGGTTCCAAGATGGACGAGGTCATCTTCGAGGAGTTCAAGGGCACCGGCAACATGGAGCTCCGCCTCTCCCGCGCCCTCGCCGACAAGCGGATCTTCCCCGCCGTCGACGTGAACGCCTCCGGCACGCGCCGCGAGGAGATGCTCATGGGCGCCGACGAGGTCAAGGTCACGTGGAAGCTGCGCCGCGCCCTCGCCGGGCTCGAGCAGCAGCAGGCCCTCGAGATCGTCCTCAGCCGCCTGAAGGAGACGAGCTCCAACGTCGAGTTCCTCATGAAGGTCCAGGCGTCGATGCCCAACACCGCGAACGGCCAGTCCCACCAGAGCCACGGGCACGGCGCGCACGAGAAGGGCTGACCCAGGTGTTCGAGTCCGTCGTCCAGCTGCTGGAGGAGCACGAGGAGCTCCAGCAGCAGCTGGGCGACCCCGAGCTGCACGCCGACGCGTCGCGCTCGCGCAAGGTCAACCGCCGCTACGCGGAGCTCAGCCGGATCGTCGCCGCGCACGCGGAGTGGACCCAGCTCACGGACGACCTCGCCGCCGCCCGCGAGCTGGCCGAGGAGGACCCGGCGTTCGCCGACGAGATCCCCGGCCTCGAGCAGGAGCTGGACGCGGCGCAGGAGAAGCTCCGGCGGCTCCTGATCCCGCGCGACCCCGACGACGCGCGCGACGTCATCATGGAGATCAAGATGGGGGAGGGCGGCGCCGAGAGCGCGCTGTTCGCCGCCGACCTGCTCCGCATGTACCTGCACTACGCCGAGTCGCGCCGCTGGAAGACCGAGGTCCTCAGCCAGACGCAGAGCGACCTCGGCGGCTACAAGGACGTGCAGGTCGCCATCAAGGGCACCTCTGACGACCCCGCGCTCGGCGTGTGGGCGCATCTCAAGTACGAGGGCGGCGTGCACCGCGTGCAGCGCGTGCCGGCGACCGAGTCGCAGGGGCGCATCCACACCTCGGCCGCGGGCGTGCTCGTGATCCCCGAGGTCGAGGAGGTGGAGGAGGTCGCCATCGACCCCAACGACCTCAAGATCGACGTGTACCGCTCGTCCGGCCCCGGCGGCCAGTCGGTCAACACCACCGACTCCGCCGTCCGCATCACCCACCTGCCCACGGGCATCGTGGTCGCGATGCAGAACGAGAAGAGCCAGCTGCAGAACCGCGAGGCCGGCATGCGCGTCCTCCGGGCGCGCGTCCTCGCGAAGCAGCAGGAGGAGATCGACGCGGAGGCCTCGGCCGTGCGCCGCAGCCAGATCCGCACGATGGACCGGTCCGAGCGCATCCGCACGTACAACTACCCGGAGAACCGCATCGCGGACCACCGCACCGGGTACAAGGCGTACAACCTCGACGCCGTGATGGACGGCGCCCTCGACCCGGTCGTGGAGTCCTGCATCCAGGCCGACGAGGAGGCGCGGCTCGACGCGCTCGGGACGGACGCGTGATCCGCGCGACCGCCCCGCGCGTCGCCCCGGTCGTCGCCCGCGGCCCGCGCGCCCGTGGCTGACGGGGAGGGCGTCCCCGCCACGGTCGACGCCCTCCGCATGCACGTCGGCACGACGCTCGCCGCGGCCGGGATCGAGCACCCGGCGGTCGACGCCGAGCTCCTCGTCGGGCACGTCCTCGGCCTCTCACGGGGGCAGGTGCAGTCACGCGCCATCACGCGCGCCGCGGTCGACGCCGCGGATGCCGCGCGCGTCCTCGAGCTCGCCGCCCGGCGCGCCCGCCGCGAGCCGCTGCAGCACATCACGGGCGTCGCCCACTTCCGCTCGCTCGAGCTGCTCGTGGGACCGGGCGTGTTCGTCCCGCGGCCCGAGACGGAGCACGTCGCGCAGCTCGCGATCGACGCGCTGTCCGCCGCACCGGGGGAGGCGCCCGTCGCGGTCGACCTCGGCACCGGATCCGGTGCGCTCGCCCTCGCGCTCGCCACCGAGGTGCCGCACGCGCGCGTGCACGCCATCGAGGTGTCGCCCGCCGCGCACGCGTGGACCGCGCGCAACGTGGCCCGCCTCGCGCCTGACGTGCACCTCGTGCTCGGCGACCTCGCCGACGCGTTCCCCGAGCTCGACGGCACGGTCTCCGTGGTCGTCTCGAATCCGCCCTACATCCCGGTCGACGCGGTGCCGCGCGATCCCGAGGTCCGCCTGCACGATCCCGCGCTCGCCCTCTACGGCGGCGCCGACGGCCTCGACGTGGTGCGGCTCGTCTCCATAACCGCGCGGCGCCTCCTGCATCCGGGCGGCGCGCTCGTCATCGAGCACGGCGAGCTGCAGGGCGCGGAGATCCGTGCGCTGCTCTACGCCGACGGCTGGCGCCAGACGCGCACGCACGAGGACCTCACCCGGCGCGACCGGGCGACGACCGCGGTCCGCTGACCACCGGCGCGCTGCGCTCCGACCGGCTCCGGCGAGCCGGTCAGGCCGGCCGCACGACGCTCCCGCGAGCCGGTCAGCCCCGCTGCGCCTCGATGAAGCGCTCGACCGCCGGCAGCAGGTCGCCGTCGCCGCGCACGTGGTGCCCGCTGATCCCCAGTCGGCGCGCGGACTCGACGTTGTCGATCCGGTCGTCGGCGAAGAAGGTGCGCGTGGCCGGCTGGCCGTAGGCCGCGAGCACCCCGCGGAACACGGCCGGATCGGGCTTCCGCGCGCCGTACCCGCTCGAGGTCCGCAGGTGCTCGACGCCGAACAGCGGCACGAGCTCGGGCGCGAGGGTCGGCAGGTGCCGGGCGGCGAGGGCGTTGTTGTTCGTGAGCAGTGTGATCCGGCCCGCCTCCCTCGCCCGTGCCACGGCCTCGAGCGCGGACGGCCGCACCGTCATGGAGGCGCGACGCCGACGCACCCACTCGTCCTCGTCCATCTCCACGCCCACCGCCGTGCAGAACGCGTCGAGGTAGGCGTCGGCGTCGATGCGCCCCGCCTCGGCCGCCCACTCGCCGTCGTCGTTGTACCAGCGACGGCGGAGCTCGGCGATGTCGTGCCCCGTGGCCGCCGTGATCCGGTCCGCCGGCCCCCGCCAGTCGTGGTCGTAGAGCACGTCGTCCATGTCGAACACGAACAGGAGCCCGGCGGCGGGCGAGGGGGAGGGCGCGGAGGTCATCCGCCCCAGTATGCGGCCGGCCCGGTCGCGCGCATCCTCCCGGATGCTCGGCGCCGCCTCGCGGACCCGCGTGCGGCGGGTGCCGCCACGCGGATCCTCCGCTCAGGGCCGCGGGCGTGCGCTCGGCTACGATGAGCGACGACATGGCGCGCATCTACGACTGCTCAGTCGACACCGACCTCCTCACCGGCACGAGACTCGCCCGACAGGCGGTGGGCCGCGGCGAGGTGGTCGTCATCCCCACGGACACGGTCTACGGCATCGCCGCCGACGCCTTCAACCCGGACGCCGTCCAGCGCCTCCTCGACGCGAAGGGCCGCGGCCGCGACGCCCCGCCGCCCGTGCTCATCCCCGGGCAGTCCACGCTCGACGCCCTCGCCGACTTCGTCCCCGACGTCGTCCGCCGACTGGTGGACGAGTTCTGGCCCGGCGGCCTCACGGTGATCCTCGTCGCGCAGCCCTCCCTGGTCTGGGACCTCGGCGAGACCCGCGGCACGGTCGCGCTCCGCATGCCCGCGAACCCGGTCGCGCTCGAGCTCCTCGCGGAGACGGGCCCGCTCGCGGTCTCGTCCGCCAACCGCACGGGCCGGCCCGCCGCGGCGACGGCCCAGGAGGCCGTCGACCAGCTCGGCGAGAGCGTCGAGGTCTTCCTCGACGGCGGCGCCGCCGGGGGAGCGGCCTCGACCATCGTCGACGCGTCGCGCGTCACCGAGGCCGGCGGCCGCGTCCGCATCGTCCGCGAGGGCGCCGTCACGCGCGCGCAGATCCAGCAGCTCATCGGCGACGAGCTCGAGCCCGTCGTGGCTGCGCCGAGCGAGCCGGCCGACGATGCCGTCGACGCGGACGTCGCCGCCTCGGGCGAGGAGCCGGCCGCCGCCGATGCCGCCCCCGTGGCCGCCGCTCCCGCCGCGGTCCCCGACGAGCCCGAGGCCCCGCGCGGCATCGCGAGCGGCGCCGAGCGCGACGCGCCGTCGGCGTCCCAGCCGTCGGCGTCCCAGCCCTCCGCGTCCCAGCCCTCCGCGGATCCGCCCGCGCACCCCCGGTGACCTACTACGCCGCCATGGCGGTCGTCTCGGCGGTCATCACGCTCGTGCTCTCGATGGTCGTGATGAAGCTCGGCTACCGCTACCGGCTCTACCCGGCGATCCGCGACCGTGACGTGCACACCCGCCCGACGCCCCGGCTCGGCGGCGTCGCGATGTTCGCGGGCATCCTCGTCGCGTTCGCCGTGGCGTCGCAGGTGAGCTGGTTCGGCCTCGTCTTCGACCGGCCCGGGCCGGTGATCGCCATCCTCGGCGCCGCCCTCATGATCGTGGTCATCGGCGTTCTCGACGACATCTACGACCTCGACTGGATGATCAAGCTCGCCGGCCAGATCCTCGCCGCCGGCCTCCTCGCCTGGCAGGGTGTCGCCATCTCCTCGCTGCCCATCGGCGGCCTCACGGTCGGCTCCTCGCAGATGTCGATCATGCTGACGATCTTCGCGATCGTCCTCGTGATGAACGCCGTCAACTTCATCGACGGCCTCGACGGCCTGGTGGCGGGCGTCGCCATCATCGCCAACGGCGCCTTCTTCCTGTACAGCTTCCTGCTGTCGGACACCGCCACCGGCCAGACCGAGCGCTTCAACCTCGCGTCGCTCATCAGCGCGGTCCTCATCGGCGCGTGCCTCGGCTTCCTCCCGTTCAACTGGCACCCGGCGAAGCTCTTCATGGGCGACGCGGGCGCGCTTCTCGTGGGCCTCCTCATGGCCACGAGCGCCATCGCGGTCACGGGCGAGATCGACCCGAACCCGGAGACCTTCGGCCGCTCGCAGCTGCTGCCCGCGTTCCTCCCGATCCTGCTGCCGTTCGCGATCCTCATCGTGCCGCTGCTCGACTTCGCCCTCGCGGTCTTCCGTCGGCTCCGGGCCGGCAAGTCGCCGTTCAGCGCCGACCGCAAGCACCTCCACCACCGTCTGCTCGACATGGGCCACTCGCGCCTGCACGCGACGCTGATCTTCTACGCGTGGACGGGCGTCGTCTCGGCCGGCTGCCTGCTGATGTTCGTCGTGCAGCCCTACGCCTGGGGCGTGGGCTTCATCGTCGTGGGCATGATCGCCTGCGCCGTGGTCACGCTCGCCCCGCTCAGCCGTCGCAAGCGCCTCGAGGCCGCCGCCCAGCTCGTCCCCGCGGACGCCGACTCCGACGACGCGGCGCACTACGACCCGCTCGACGAGGCCGCGGGCGACCGTCCGCTCGCGCGCCTCTCGGAGTCCGAGCTCGAGGCCGTCGAGCTCGAGCACGCCGAGCTCGCGCACGGCACCCCGCCGACCCGACCCACCGACCTCCCGCACGCGGGGGACCACAAGGAGACCGCATGACCGACGACACGAGCGTCCCCGGGACGACCGGCCGCACGCCCGCGCAGGCCGTGTTCACCCGCATCCTGGTGGCGGGCGCCCTGCTCGCCCTCGCCATCGCCGTCGTCGGCGGCATCGTCGGCTTCGCGGTCGACGGCGGACGCGGCGTCGTCAGCGCCGTCATCGGCAGCGCCATGGCGCTGGTGTTCCTCGGGATCACCGCCGGCAGCATCCTCTTCGCCCAGCGCTTCCGGGCCTCGGAGAGCTACCCGCAGCTCTTCTTCGGCATCGTGCTGGGCGCCTGGGTCGTGAAGTTCGGCGTGTTCCTCGCCATCACGCTCACCCTCAAGGAGCAGCCCTGGATCAACCTCATGGTGCTCTTCGTGACCATCGTGGTGGGCGTCGTCGGCGCCCTCGTGATGGACGTCGTGGTCATCAGCCGGGCCCGCATGCCCTACGTCAGCGACGCGCAGCCGCCCCGCAGCTGATCCGCACCCGGGTCCCCGAGTCGCGTGCGACGCGATTAGTCAGGGCACCCTCATTGTTGGTAGTCTCTCTCCAGACGATTCCCGTCGGGCCGTGCCCAGAACCACCTCACGCCGGCGTCTTCTCACCCCATCCGTTCGTCGCCGCGAGAGCTCGCGCTCCACGCCCCGAAACAGGAGATAGCGCTGTTAGCCATCGCTGCACCACGCATCATCACCCTCGCCGCTGAAGACTCGGGTGAGGGGTTCCACGCTCCCACCATCGGGGAGTTCTTCCCGCCGATCGCCTTCTTCGAGGGCACGGGCTTCGACCTGAACCGGATCATGCTGATCCGCCTCCTGGTCCTCGCGGTGCTCGTGGTCGTCTTCGTCCTGGGCACGCGCAAGCTCACGCTCGTCCCCGGCCGCGCGCAGAACCTCATGGAGATGAGCGTCGACTTCGTCCGCGTGAACATCGCCGAGGACATCCTGGGCAAGAAGGACGGCAAGCGCTTCCTGCCGATCCTCGCGACGATCTTCTTCCTCGTCGTCGGCATGAACCTCACGGGCATCATCCCGTTCCTCAACATCGCCGGCACCTCGGTCATCGGCCTCCCGATGCTCCTCGCGGTCATCGCGTACATCACGTTCATCTACGCGGGCATCAAGGACCGGGGGCTGGGCTTCTTCAAGAACAGCCTCTTCCCGGCCGGCGCCCCGTGGCCCATCTACATCCTGCTGACGCCCATCGAGTTCCTGTCGACCTTCATCATCCGGCCCGTCGCGCTCACGCTCCGACTCCTGATGAACATGGTCGCGGGGCACCTCCTGCTGGTCCTCTGCTTCTCCGCGACGTGGTTCTTCCTCTTCGAGTCGCAGGGCGCCCTCAAGTTCCTCGGCGCCGGAACCCTCGTCCTCGGCTTCGCGTTCACGCTCTTCGAGCTGCTCGTCGCGGTCCTGCAGGCCTACATCTTCGCCCTCCTCACGGCTGTCTACATCCAGCTGGCCGTGGCGGAGGAGCACTAAGCGATCTCGTCCACCCACGAGATCACCCAACCGGAAGGAAACCCCAGTGGATCCCATCATTCTCGCCGAGATCAACGGCAACATCGCGACCGTCGGCTACGGTCTCGCCGCGATCGGCCCCGGCATCGGTGTCGGAATCGTCGCCGGCAAGACCGTCGAGGCCATCGCGCGCCAGCCTGAGATCGCGGGCCGCCTGCAGACCACGATGTTCCTCGGCATCGCGTTCTCCGAGGCGCTCGGCCTGATCGGCCTCGCCACCTACTTCATCTTCCAGTAAGGACCACGCGCATGATCTCGTCCCACAACGTGATGGCGGCAGGTGAAGAGACGACGCAGAGCATCCTGCTGCCCGCTGTCTACGACATCATGTGGTCGGCGGTCGTGTTCGTCGTCCTCCTGCTGGTCATCTGGAAGTACGCGCTCCCGCGCGTGTACACGCTGCTCGACGCGCGTACCGAGGCGATCGCGGGCGGCATCGAGAAGGCCGAGCGCGCGCAGGCCGAGGCGGACGCCGCCAAGGCCGAGCTCACAGCGCAGCTCGCCGAGGCGCGTGCCGAGGCCGGTCGCATCCGCGAGCAGGCCCGCGTCGACGCCACGGCGATCGCCGCGGAGATCAAGGAGCAGGCCACGGCCGACGCCGCCCGGATCACCGCCAGCGCCCAGTCGCAGATCGAGGCGGAGCGCCAGCAGGCGGTCGTCTCGCTCCGTTCCGAGGTCGGATCGCTCGCGATCGACCTCGCGTCGGGCGTCATCGGGCAGAGCCTCACGGACGACCAGCGCTCCACCGCGCTCGTCGACCGGTTCCTCGCCGACCTGGAGGCCAGCGAGACCGCCGGCAGGACCGGATCCGCCAGCTGATGGGCAGTGCATCGCGCGCATCGCTGGAGTCGGCCCGTCGCGTCCTCGTGGGGCTCGGGGGCGTCGACCTGTCGACGGCCGGCCAGCTCCTCGGAGCCGGTCGCGCCATCGGCGGATCCACGCACCTGCTCTCCGCGCTGGCCGACACCGGCATCGCGCCGGAGGTCAAGCACGCCATCGTGGACCGGGTCTTCGGCCCCACCGTCCACGAGCCGGCGCTGCGCGTCCTCCGCGCGGTCGTCGACGGCCGCTGGTCGTCGAACGACGAGCTGCTGGCGGGCATCGAGGAGCTCGGCATCCGCGCCGTGGCGATCTCGGCGCCCGAGGGCACGCCCATCGAGGCGGAGCTGTTCACCTTCGGCCGCGCCGTCTCCACCGACGACGGGCTGGAGCTGGCGCTCGGCGACAAGCTCGGCGACGCCCGGGCCAAGTCGACGCTCGTCCACCGTCTCCTCGACGGCCGGGCATCGGAGCAGACGGTCGTGATCGTCGAGCAGCTCGTGCAGCAGCCCCGCGGCCGCCGCATGGGCGAGCTCATCCGTCACGCCGCCGCCCTCGTGGCCGACCAGGCGGGCCTCACCATCGCGACGGTCAGCGTCGCCTCGCCCCTGTCGCCCGAGCAGTCGGAGCGCCTGGCGCAGGCCCTCAGCCGCCGCTACTCGCGGCGGGTGGAGCTGAACGAGGTCGTGGACCGCGACCTCGTCGGCGGCCTCCGCGTGCAGATCGGCGACGACGTCATCGACGGCAGCGTCGCCACCAGGATCAACGATTTGAGACTCCAGTTCGCCTGACCGGCGGGCGTCACCTCGGGAGCCGTCCGCTCTCGTGAATGCAAAGGGAAAGAAGATGGCAGAACTTTCGATCAGCCCCGACGAGATCCGGGACGCGCTCAAGGACTTCGTGCAGTCCTACGAGCCCGGCAAGGCCTCGACCGAAGAGGTCGGCTACGTGCTCGACGCGGGCGACGGAATCGCCCACGTGCAGGGCCTGCCCGGCGTCATGGCCAACGAGCTCATCACGTTCGCCGACGGGACCCTGGGCCTCGCCCAGAACCTCGAGGAGAGCGAGATCGGCGTCATCGTGCTCGGCGAGTTCGCCGGCATCGAGGAGGGCATGGAGGTGCGCCGCACCGGCGAGGTGCTCTCCGTCCCCGTCGGCGACGGCTACCTCGGCCGCGTCGTCGACCCGCTCGGCAAGCCCATCGACGGCCAGGGCGAGATCGCGACCGAGGGCCGCCGCGCCCTCGAGCTCCAGGCACCCGGCGTCATGCAGCGCAAGAGCGTGCACGAGCCCATGCAGACCGGCATCAAGGCCATCGACGCCATGATCCCGATCGGCCGCGGCCAGCGCCAGCTCATCATCGGCGACCGCCAGACCGGCAAGACGGCCATCGCGATCGACACGATCATCAACCAGAAGGCCAACTGGGAGTCCGGCGACACGAACAAGCAGGTGCGCTGCATCTACGTCGCCATCGGCCAGAAGGGCTCGACCATCGCCTCGGTGAAGGGCGCCCTCGAGGAGGCCGGCGCCATGGAGTACACGACCATCGTCGCGTCCCCCGCGTCCGACCCCGCCGGCTTCAAGTACCTCGCGCCCTACACGGGCTCGGCCATCGGCCAGCACTGGATGTACGGCGGCAAGCACGTCCTCATCATCTTCGACGACCTGTCCAAGCAGGCCGAGGCCTACCGCGCCGTCTCCCTCCTCCTGCGCCGTCCGCCGGGACGCGAGGCGTACCCCGGCGACGTGTTCTACCTGCACTCCCGCCTGCTCGAGCGCTGCGCCAAGCTCTCGGACGAGCTGGGCGCCGGATCGATGACGGGCCTGCCCATCATCGAGACGAAGGCCAACGACGTCTCGGCGTACATCCCCACCAACGTGATCTCGATCACCGACGGCCAGATCTTCCTGCAGTCCGACCTCTTCAACGCCAACCAGCGTCCCGCGGTCGACGTCGGCATCTCGGTCTCGCGCGTCGGCGGCGACGCCCAGGTGAAGAGCATCAAGAAGGTCTCCGGCACGCTCAAGCTCGAGCTCGCGCAGTACCGCTCCCTCGAGGCGTTCGCGATCTTCGCGTCCGACCTCGACGCGGCCAGCCGTCGCCAGCTCGCCCGCGGCGCGCGCCTCACCGAGCTGCTCAAGCAGCCCCAGTACTCGCCGTTCCCCATCGAGGAGCAGGTCGTCTCGATCTGGGCGGGCACGAAGGGCAAGCTCGACGAGGTCCCCGTCGAGGACATCCTGCGCTTCGAGCGCGAGCTGCTCGACCACCTCCACCGCAACACGGAGGTGCTGTCGCAGCTCAAGGAGAAGAACGTCCTCACCGACGACATCGTCGACGCGATGGACAAGGCAGTGGACGCGTTCAAGCTCGAGTTCCAGACGGGCGAGGGCAAGCCGCTCGCCTCCGTGGGATCCGAGAAGTTCGAGCCCGCCAAGGCCGAGGACGTCAACCAGGAGCAGATCGTCAAGGGCAAGCGCTGACGCGCTCGCCCCACCGATCCGCCACCGACCGAGACCGATAGGGAGACTCATGGGAGCGCAACTCCGGGTCTACACGCAGAAGATCAAGTCCGCGCAGACGACGAAGAAGATCACCCGCGCGATGGAGCTGATCTCCGCGTCGCGCATCCAGAAGGCGCAGCAGCGGATGGCGGCGTCCGCGCCGTACTCCCGCGCCGTCACGCGCGCGGTCTCGGCGGTGGCGACGTTCTCCAACGTCGACCACATCCTCACGACCGAGCCCGAGAAGGTGGAGCGGGCGGCGATCGTCATCTTCGCCTCCGACCGCGGCCTCGCCGGCGCGTTCAGCTCCAGCGTCCTGAAGGAGTCGGAGCAGCTCGCCGAGCTCCTCCGCTCGCAGGGCAAGGAGATCGTCTACTACCTCGTCGGCCGCAAGGCCGTGGGGTACTTCAAGTTCCGCAAGCGCTCCTCGGAGCGCATCTGGACCGGCAGCACGGAGAAGCCCGAGTTCGAGACCGCGAAGTCGATCGGCGACGCGCTCGTGGAGAAGTTCGTCACCGAGGCGTCGGCGGGCGGCGTGGACGAGATCCACATCGTCTTCAACCGCTTCGTGTCGATCGCCACGCAGAAGCCCGAGGTCGTGCGGCTCCTCCCGCTCGAGGTCGTCGAGGGGGTCGAGGCGCCCGAGAAGGGCACCGTCCTCCCGCTCTACGAGTTCGAGCCCGAGGTGGGCGACGTGCTCGACGCGCTGCTGCCCGTCTACATCGAGAGCCGCATCTTCAACGCCATGCTGCAGTCGGCCGCCTCCGAGCACGCCGCACGCCAGAAGGCCATGAAGTCGGCGAGCGACAACGCCGACAAGCTCGTGACCACCTACACCCGGCTGCGGAACAACGCGCGCCAGACCGAGATCACGCAGCAGATCTCCGAGATCGTCGGCGGCGCGGACGCGCTCGCCTCCAGCAAGTAAGACCTCACGCACCACGGATGAAGAAGAGAGACATCAATGACTGACACCGCCACTGCGCCGGTCGCCAGCGACAGCGTGGCCGGCGTCGGACGCATCGTCCGCGTCACCGGCCCGGTCGTGGACATCGAGTTCCCGCACGACTCGATCCCCCCGGTCTACAACGCCCTGAAGACCACGATCACCATCGGCGAGGAGTCGACGGAGATCACGCTCGAGATCGCGCTGCACCTCGGCGACGACGTCGTGCGCGCCATCGCCCTGAAGCCCACGGACGGCCTCGTCCGCGGCCAGGAGGTGCGCGACACCGGTGCCGCCATCTCGGTGCCCGTCGGCGACATCACCAAGGGCAAGGTGTTCAACGTCACGGGCGACATCCTCAACAACGAGGGCGGCGAGCCGATCGAGATCACCGAGCGCTGGCCCATCCACCGCAAGCCCCCGATGTTCGACCAGCTCGAGTCCAAGACGCAGCTGTTCGAGACCGGCATCAAGGTCATCGACCTCCTCACCCCGTACGTGCAGGGCGGCAAGATCGGCCTGTTCGGCGGAGCGGGCGTCGGCAAGACCGTCCTCATCCAGGAGATGATCCAGCGCGTCGCGCAGGACCACGGCGGCGTGTCCGTGTTCGCCGGCGTCGGCGAGCGCACACGTGAGGGCAACGACCTCATCATGGAGATGGAGGAGGCAGGCGTCTTCGACAAGACCGCGTTGGTCTTCGGCCAGATGGACGAGCCGCCGGGAACGCGCCTGCGCGTGGCGCTGTCCGCGCTCACGATGGCGGAGTACTTCCGCGACGTGAAGAACCAGGACGTGCTGCTCTTCATCGACAACATCTTCCGCTTCACGCAGGCCGGCTCCGAGGTCTCCACGCTGCTCGGCCGCATGCCGTCCGCGGTGGGCTACCAGCCCAACCTCGCCGACGAGATGGGTGTGCTCCAGGAGCGCATCACGTCGACGCGCGGCCACAGCATCACCTCGCTGCAGGCCATCTACGTCCCCGCGGACGACTACACCGACCCGGCCCCGGCCACCACGTTCGCGCACCTCGACGCGACCACGGAGCTCAGCCGCGAGATCGCGTCGCGTGGTCTCTACCCGGCCGTCGACCCGCTGACGTCCACCAGCCGCATCCTCGACCCGCGGTACCTGGGCCAGGCGCACTACGACACGGCCACCCGCGTCAAGGCGATCCTGCAGAAGAACAAGGAGCTGCAGGAGATCATCGCGATCCTCGGCGTCGACGAGCTCTCCGAGGAGGACAAGGTCACGGTGTCGCGTGCGCGCCGCATCCAGCAGTTCCTCTCGCAGAACACGTACATGGCGAAGAAGTTCACGGGCGTCGAGGGCTCCACGGTGCCACTGAAGAACACCATCGAGTCGTTCTCGAAGATCGCCGACGGCGACTACGACCACGTCGCCGAGCAGGCGTTCTTCAACGTCGGCGACCTCGACGACGTCGAGCGCCGCTGGTCCGAGATCCAGAAGGAGAACGGCTGACATGGCCCGCGCTGATCTCACGGTGACCGTGGTCTCCGCCGACCAGCAGGTCTGGTCGGGCCAGGCGTCCATGGTCGTCGCGCGCACCAGCGAGGGCGAGATCGGCATCCTGGCCGGTCACGAGCCGCTCCTGGCGATCCTCGCGACCGGCAACGTCCGCATCACGCAGGACGGCGGCGCCGTGATCACGGCCGACGCCGACGAGGGCTTCCTCTCGGTCGAGAACGACAACGTGACCGTGGTCGCGCGCAAGGCCGCTCTGGTCGCGTAGCGTCACGTCGCATCGTCCGAAGGCGGGCGGTCCCCTCGGGGGCCGTCCGCCTTCGTGCGTCCGCCTGCCATCCGTCCCGTCCTGGAGGTCCCGTCCCGTGCTCGTCCTGCTGCCGCCGTCCGAGACCAAGCGCGACGGAGGGGATGCGGCCTCCCCGCTCGACCTCGACCGCCTGGCGTTCCCCGCGCTCACCGCCGAGCGCCGGACCGTGGTGCGGGCCGTGGCGGACCTCGCGCGGGATCCGGAGGCGGCGGCGCGTGCGCTGAAGCTCGGGCCGCGGCAGGCCGCCGAGGTGGAGCGGAACCGCGTCGTGGAGTCGTCCCCGACGATGCCCGCGCTCCTGCGCTACACGGGGGTGCTGTACGACCCGATCGGCGCCGCGGGCCTCGATGCGGAGCAGCTCGCCTTCGCCGGACGCCACGTCGCCGTGCACTCGGCGCTCTTCGGCCCGATCGCCGCCACCGACCCCATCCCCGCCTACCGCCTGTCGCACGACAGCCGGGTGCCCGGCGTGCGGATGAAGGCGCACTGGGCGGCGTCCGTCCGCGCGGCCCTGGCCGAGGTGCCCGGGCTCGTGCTCGACCTCCGCAGCGAGGGCTACGCCGCGCTCGGCCCGCGTCCGGGCCACGCGGACTCCGCCGTCGTGCGGGTGGTCGCCCGCGGCGAGGACGGCACGACGCGCGCCCTCAACCACTTCAACAAGAAGGCCAAGGGCGAGCTCGTGCGCGCCCTCGTGCTCGGCGGGCGGGACCTCGGCTCGGTGGCCGAGCTCCTCGAGTGGGCAGGGGAGTCGGGCGTCGAGCTCGACCGCGGCGCCGACGGCGAGCTGGTGCTCGTAGCCGCCGCCCGCTGACGGTCGCTCGGATCCCGCACGGGGGGGGGCGAGCCCCGAGCCCTGAGCGCCGTGGCTCGCGCTCGCGGGTGACGGCCGGATCAGGCCGCCCGGTGGCAGCCGACGACGTGGTCGTCGACCAGGCCGGAGGACTGCATGAGCGCGTAGACGGTGGTCGGGCCCACGAACCGCAGGCCGAGCGCCTTGAGCTCCCGGCTCAGGGCGGTCGACTCCGGGGTCACCGCCGGGATGTCGTCCGCGGTCGCGGGGCGCTCCCGCGTCGTCGGATCCGCGGCGTGCGCCCAGATCAGGCGGTCCAGCGCGCCGGCGCCGCGCTCGTCGACGAGCGTCCGGACGATCCGGGCGTTGCCGCGGGCGGCCAGGATCTTCGCGCGGTTGCGGATGATGCCGGCGTCGCCCATGAGCCGCTCGACGTCGTCGTCGTCCAGGGCGGCGACCGCGTCGACGTCGAAGCCGTGGAAGACCTCGCGGAAACGCGGGCGCTTGCGGAGGATGGTGATCCAGGCCAGGCCGGCCTGGAAGCCCTCCAACGACAGCTTCTCGAACAGCGGGCGGTCGCCGTGCAGGGGCCGGCCCCACTCCTCGTCGTGGTACCTGCGGTACTCGGCGTCGCCCGCGGACCACGCGCAGCGGACGAGGCCGTCCTCGCCCGTGACCAGGGAGGCCCGGGTCATGACGGCAGCACCGAGCCCTCGAGGGCGAGCAGGCGCAGCTTCGTGGACACGCCGTCCCCCGCGCTGAACCCCGTGACCCGGCCGTCGGAGCCGAGCACACGGTGGCAGGGGACGAGGATGCAGAGGCGGTTGGCTCCGACCGCCCCGCCGACCGCGCGGGCGCCACCCGGGCGACCGGCGGCCTCCGCGAGCGCGCCGTAGGTGATGACGCCGCCGTGGGGCACGCGCATGAGCGCCTCCCAGACGGCCAGCTGGAAGGGCGTCCCGACCAGCCGCACCGGGACGTCGAGGACCGGCAGCCGACCGGCGAGGTGCGCGTCGAGCTGCCGGGCCGCCTCGTCGAGCACCGGGCTCGGCCGGTCGGGCAGGTGGTCGAGCGGCAGCGCGTCCGCGGTGGCGATGGAGAGCGCGACGAGGCGGTCGCCGTCCGCGACGAGCTCGAGGCGCCCGACCGGGGAGGGGATGCGCAGCAGCGCGTGACCCGGCGCGAGGGTGCCGCGCGCGGGCCGGAGCCGGCTCCCGGCAGCGGCAGCGGCAGCGACATCGGCAGGGACCGCCCTCGGGCGGGCGGCGGCGGGAGCGGGGGCGGCGGCGGGGGGAGCGGTCATGCGGCGAACGTAGGGGCTGCGGGGCGGGGGATCCGGGCGGGTGGAAGGCTGGGGGATCCGCGTCGACCACGCGGGCGGGGGAGGAGCCGGCCGGACGTCTCCCGCCTCACCGCGATCGCCCGTGCCCGTCCTGCGTGTGCACCTTGAGGTACACGAAGGTCTCGGTGCTGACGACGCCCTCGAGCGCCCGGATCCGCGCGTTCAGCAGCTCCACCAGCTCGTCGTCGTCCTCGCACACGACCTCGGCGAGGAGGTCGAAGGTGCCCGCGGTGATGACCACGTAGTCGACCGCCGGGATGGCCGCGAGGGCGTCGGCGACCAGCCGCACGTCGCCGCTGACCGTCACGCCGATCATCGCTTGGCGGGTGAGGCCGAGCTGCTGCGGGTCCGTGAGCGCGACGATGCGGATCACGCCGCCGTCGGTGAGCTTCTGCACCCGCTGGCGCACGGCCGCCTCGCTCAGCCCGACCGCCTTGCCGATCTCCGCGTACGACCGGCGGCCGTCGGCGCGCAGCTGCTCCACGATGGAGCGCGAGATCGCGTCGACGGGGAGCCCGCGGGCGGAGGGGCGGTGCGGCGTGCTCATCGCACGAGCATGGCAGTCCGAGGGAGGCCGGGCAACCGGATCCGCGGCCCGGCGCCCGCGCGACCGAGCGGATCATCCGCCGCGTCACGCCATCGCCGCGCGACCCGGTGCGGGGCGCACGAGCGGTAGGATCCGAGGCAGCGCGTCCGGCCGCCCGGGGCCCGGCGCCGACCCGCCCCTCCGGGCGCCGATCCTCGATGGAGCCGATGACGTGAGCGAGGGCTCCCACCGTTCCGCGCCGGCCTCCGCGGGCCCCGAGGGCATCGGCCTGGTCGTCCCGCACGCGGCGGTGCTCCTGCCCGCGGGCGTCGGATCCGGCGCGGTCGCGCGGGTCTGGGACATCCTGGCGGGCTCCGACGTGCAGGCGGAGTCCCTCGTCGCCGTGCTGCCGCTGCGGGGCGACGCGGAGGTCCCCTCGTTCGGCATCGCGGTCCACGACGGGGACGGACCGGACGGCGCGCGCCTCCAGGTGGTGCTGCGCGGCGACGCCGTGATCGACGTCGCCGCCGACGGCGGGATCCGCCGGATCGACGCACGGGGAGCCGTCCCGTTCTACCTCGCGACGCTCGACCGGGTCGCGGCCTACCGTCTGGGCCGGACGGCCGATGCGGTGGCGGCGGACGTCCTGGACGCGCTGCCGATCCTGGCGGGCGCCGTGGTCTGCGGACAGGTCGCCTGGTCTCGGCTCACCGGGGACGCGCCGCCGTCCGGCCGTCGTCGCCGGGGCGCGCACGCGCGTCCGGACGCGGAGGCGGCGGCACCCGCGGAGGCGCAGGAGCCGGCCCACGCCGTCCCGCCCGCGACCGCCCCAGCCCCTGCGCCCGCCGTCTCCGAGGCCTCCGCGCGCGCGCGATCCGCGGCGGCCCCGACCGCCGCGATCCCCACGGCGCCGGCGGGCGACGGCGACCTCGCCCCGCTGCCCGTCCACGCGTTCCGCATCGTGCCGGCCGACCCCGCCCGCCGCAGCGACCCGGAGGGACCGGCGGACGCCGAGCGCATCCCCCTCGACGTGCCCGCGGTCGTCGGACGCCGCCCGCGCCCGCCGCGCGTCGTGCGTGGCGCCGCCCCGCGGCTCGTCGCCGTCGCGTCCCCGCTGGGCGAGATCTCGGGGACGCACGTCGGCATCCGGCAGGAGGGCGGCGCGGTCGTCGTGACGGACCTCGACTCCACGAACGGGACGGCGGTGCTCGTGCCGGGGGCCGAGCGCCTCGCGCTGCACCGCGGGGAGTCGCTCGTGGTCGTCCCGGGGACGCGCGTGGACATCGGCGACGGCGTCGTCCTCGAGATCCTGCCGGCCCGATGACCGCCATCGGCCCCGACGTCCCCGAGACGCGACTCGCCCTGCCCGACGGGCGCACGCTCGTGCTCGGCTGGGCGTCCGCCACCGACCGCGGGCTCCGCCGCGACCACAACGAGGACAGCGTCCTCGCCGCCGTGCCCTACTTCGCGGTCGCGGACGGCATGGGCGGTCACGCGGCGGGCGACGTCGCCAGCGACGCCGTCATCCGACGCCTCGCCGAGGAGCAGGCGCGGGCCGAGGGCGGCTTCGCGGATCCCGAGGGCGTGGAGCCGGCCCTCGAGCGCGCGGTGGAGGACATCCGCGAGGAGACCGGCGACCTCGAGCTGCACGCGGGCACGACCGTGACGGGCGCGTGCCTCACCATCGTCTCCGACCGGCCGTACTGGGCCGTGTTCAACGTGGGCGACTCGCGCGTGTACCAGCTCCGCGGAGACGTGCTCGAGCAGGTCACGGTCGACCACTCGGTGGTGCAGGAGATGGTCGACGCGGGCCGGATCACGCGCGCGCAGGCCGACCTGCACCCGGACGGCAACATCATCACGCGGGCGGTGGGCGTCGGCGACGCGGCCGAGGCCGACTACTGGCTGCTGCCCGTCACCGCACGGCTGCGGCTGCTGGTCTGCTCCGACGGGCTGACGAAGGAGCTGTCGGACGAGGAGATCCGCGGCCACCTGCTGCACGCGGACGACGCCGCGACGGCCGTGGGACGTCTCGTGCGCGGCGCCCTCGGGAACGGGGGGCGCGACAACGTCACGGCCGTGGTGGTCGACGTCCTGCGGATCGAGCCGCCCTCCGAGGCACCCGAGCCCGCGCGCCGCCGCGGCCTGCGCCGCTGACCGCGAGGTCGACCCGGTCCGACCGGTCCGAACCGGTCCGACCGCTCGGCGGTCCCGCTACGCGTGCAGCGCGTCGTTCAGGATCGACCCGCCGCCGCGGCGCGGCACCGCCTCGACGGCGCCCGTCAGGGAGTTGCGGCGGAACAGGATCCCGGGACGGCCGGACAGCTCGACGGCCTTCACCTGCGGCACCGACCCGTCGGCGGCGGGCGCCTCGCCCGCGAGCCGCACCTTCGTGCCGGCCGTGACGTAGAGGCCGGCCTCCACGACGCTGTCGTCGCCGATGGAGATGCCGACGCCCGAGTTCGCGCCGAGCAGGGCCCGTTCGCCGATGACGACGCGCTGCGTGCCGCCGCCCGAGAGCGTGCCCATGATGGACGCGCCGCCGCCGATGTCCGAGCCGTCGCCGACGACGACGCCCTGCGTGATCCGCCCCTCGACCATGGAGGCGCCGAGCGTGCCGGAGTTGAAGTTGACGAAGCCCTCGTGCATGACGGTGGTGCCGGGGGAGAGGTGCGCGCCGAGGCGCACGCGCGAGGCGTCGGCGATGCGCACGCGGTCGGGCGTGACGTAGTCGAGCAGGCGCGGGAACTTGTCGATGCCGTGCGCGGCGATGCCCGCGCGCTGGAGCGACGGCCGGAGCCGGTCGAAGTCGTCCGGGTGCACGGGGCCCGCGTTGGTCCACACGACGATGGGCAGGTGGCCGAAGATGCCGTCGAGGTTCAGGGTGTTCGGCGCCGCGAGCAGGTGGCTGAGCAGGTGCAGGCGGAGGTACGCGTCCGGCGTGGACGCGGGCGCGGCCTGCAGATCGATCTCGACGGTGACGATGTCGACCGTGACGCCGCGGCGCGGGTCCGCGACCGCGAGCTCCTCGATCCACGCCGGTGCGATCCAGCGGTCGCGGCCCTCCGGCAGGGCGCCGAGCTCGGGCGCCGGGAACCACGTGTCGAGCACGGTCCCGTCGGAGGCGACCGTCGTGAGGCCGTAGCCCCACGCGGATCCTGATGCGGGCACGGCGGACGAGGGCGAAGCGGGGGAGGCCATGCGGCCAGCGTACCGATCGGCGCGCGCCGTCCCCGGGTCCTCCCCAGGACCCGCGTCGGCCCCCGACCTAGGATGACCGCATGCCGACCGAGACCCCCGCAGCGCCCGACATCGACCTGTCCGCGGGGAGCGTGGAGGTCACCCGCCGCATCTGCGACATCGCGTCGGTGTCCGGCGACGAGGCGGCGCTCGCCGACGCCATCGAGCGCGCGCTCGCGGGCTGCGCGCACCTCGAGGTGCTCCGCGACGGCGACGCCGTCATCGCCCGCACGCACCTCGGCCGCGACCGCCGCGTCGTCATCGCCGGCCACATCGACACCGTGCCGCTGAACCGCAACCTGCCCACGCGCACCGAGCACGAGGACGGCGTCGAGTACCTCTGGGGCCGCGGCACGGTCGACATGAAGGCGGGCGTGGCCGTGCAGCTGGTCCTCGCGGCCGAGCTCGCGGATCCCGCCCACGACGTGACGTGGATCTGGTACGACCACGAGGAGGTGTCCGACAGCCTCAACGGCCTCGGCCGCCTCGCCCGCACCCGTCCGGAGCTCCTCGAGGGCGACTTCGCGATCCTGGGCGAGCCCACCCGCGCCGAGATCGAGGGCGGCTGCAACGGCAATCTCCGCGTCGAGGTCCGCGCGTTCGGGCGGCGCTCGCACTCCGCCCGCGCGTGGGTGGGCGACAACGCCATCCACCGCATCGCCCCCGTGCTCGCGACGCTGGCCGCGTACGAGCCGCGCGATGTGGAGGTCGACGGGCTCGTCTACCGCGAGGGCCTCAACGCGGTCGGCGTCTCGGGCGGCATCGCGGGCAACGTGATCCCGGACGAGGCCATGGTGCACGTCAACTACCGGTTCGCGCCGAGCCGGTCCGGCGCCGAGGCCGTCGCGCACGTCACGAGCCTCTTCCCGGGCTTCGAGGTCACCGTGGTCGACCTCGCCGAGGGGGCGCGCCCCGGCCTCGACGCCCCCGTCGCGCAGCCGTTCCTCGCCGCGGTCGGCGGTGAGGCGCGCCCCAAGTACGGCTGGACCGACGTCGCCCGCTTCAGCGCGCTCGGCGTCCCGGCCGTCAACTACGGCCCCGGGGATCCGCTCCTCGCGCACCACGACGACGAGCGCGTCGACGTCGCCCAGATCGTCTCCTGCGAGCGCGGGCTGCGGGCGTGGCTGACGGCGCGCTGACCCGGCCGTCCCGGCGGCCGGCGCCCCGGGAGCGGGTCTCGGACACCTCGGCCTCGCGCGTCCCGTGGTGGGCGGCGGTCCTCGGCGTCTACCTCGCGAGCCGCGTCCTCACGACCGTGCTGATGCTCGTCTCCGCGCGCAGCCAGATCCGCACGCCGTGGGCGAGCGCCTCCCCGTCGTACCTCCAGTTCGCCACCTTCTGGGACGCGGGGTGGTACCGCGACATCGCGACCTTCGGCTACCCGACCGTGCTGCCCGTCGACGCCGCGGGGCACGTCCAGTCGAACCCGTGGGCGTTCATGCCGGTGTACCCGGGCATCGTGCGCGCCATCCAGGACGCCACCGGCGCCCCCTTCGACGTCGCGGGCGTCGCCGTCTCGCTCGTGGCCGGCGCGGGCGCCGTGCTCGTGCTGCACCGGCTGCTGTCCCGCTTCCTCTCCCCGTCGTCGACCATGACGGCCGTCGTCATCGTCTGCGTCGCGCCGGTGTCGCCGATGTTCCAGATCGCGTACGCCGAGAGCCTGCAGACGCTGCTGCTGCTCACCGCGCTCCTGCTCCTCGTCGACCGCCGCTACGCGCTGCTCGCACCGGTCGCGGTCGTCATGGCGCTCACGCGGCCGCTCGGGCTGGCCTTCGCGCTCGCGCTCCTGCTGCACGGCGTCCACCGCCTCGCCGCCGCGCGCCGCGACCCGTTCCCGCCGGCCGAGCGCGCGCGGCTCGTCCTCGCCACGACCGCGACGGGCGCCGCCGGGGTCGCCTGGCCCGTGGTCGCGTGGATCCGCACCGGCTCGATCACCGCGTACACCGACACGGAGCTCTCCTGGCGGGCCGCCTACGTCGGCTACCGCCACCTCGTGCCGTTCGAGGCCTGGTTCGACGCGGGCGACTTCTGGATCGGGGGCGTGGCCGGCGTCGTGGCGGTCCTCGGCGTCGTCGCGGCGTTCGTGCTGATGCTCACCCGGCCCTCCGTCCGCGCCCTCGGCCCCGAGCTCCGCATCTGGATCGCGTGCTACGGCCTCTACCTCTTCGCCGTGTTCTTCCCGCAGTCGAGCGTGTTCCGGCTGCTGCTCCCCATGATCCCGCTCGCCGGCGCGCTGGCCGTCCCGCGCTCGCGCGCGTACCGCGCCGCGGTGGTGCTCGCGATGGTCGCGGGGCAGTGGCTCTGGATCGACCTGCTCTGGCGGGCCACCGCGGGGGACTGGACGCCGCCGTGACGCCTCCTCCGCGCCCCGCGCCGCGCTCCCTACACCGCCGTGCGGGGGCCCGCGCGGCCTAGCACGCCGTCACGCGTTCATCCATGTGCCTGTGCATACGGGATAATGGAGCCACATCCACGAAAGGGGAGCCGAATGGCAGCCATGAAGCCCAGGACCGGCGACGGACCGATGGAGGCCGTGAAGGAGGGCAGGCTCATCATCGTGCGCGTGCCCTTGGAGGGCGGCGGCCGTCTGGTCGTCTCCGTCAACGACGCCGAAGCGAAGGAGCTTCACGACGCCCTCGCCGCGGTCACCAGCGCGAGCTAGTCGGAACGCGCATCAGACGACACCGCCCGCCCCGTCGTCGACGGGGCGGGCGGTGTCGTCTGCACCCGGGCTCCCCAGCGGCCCCGACCGCGGGACGCGGCGCGGACGCCGCGGCGGTCAGCGCCCGGTCTTGGCTATCTGCAGCAGGCCGTCTCCGGCCGGTGACAGCGCGGCGACCACCGCTCCGGACCCGGCCGTCTCCTGCACCAGCGTGCGGAACGCCGCCGTCTGCGCATCCCGTGCCGCCGGGTTCTGCACGCGCCCGCGCCACAGCGCGTGCGGCACGAGCACGAGGCCGCCCGTGCGCGCGAGGCGCAGGCCGTGCTCCACGTACTCGATGACCTGGGCCGCATCGGCGTCCACCAGCACGAGGTCGTAGCTGGCGTCGCTCATGCGCGGCAGCACGTCGAGCGCACGGCCCGTGATGAGGCGCACGCGGTTGGCGGGCACCTCCGCGTCGGCGAGGATCTCGCGCGCCGCCTGCTGGTGGTCGAACTCGACGTCGATGCTCGTGAGGATCGCGCGCGGGGCCCCGCGGAACACGCAGAGGCCGGAGACGCCGGCGCCCGTGCCGATCTCGATGACGCTCGTGGCCCGGGTGGCGGCGGCGAGGAGCGAGATCTGCGCTCCGACGGCGGGGGAGACGGCTTCGATGCCGAGCTCGCGGGAGTGCTGGCGCGCGAGGGCGATGTGCTCGTCCTCGACGACGACGTCCTCGGCGAACTTCCATCCGGTCTCCTTGTCGGACACGCGGCACCTCCTCTTCCGGGTCCCCAGGGTATCGGCCCGGCGGTCGCCCTCCCGACCGGCGAGCGGGTCCTCGCGCCTGTCCGCGCAGCCGCGCGACGCCTCCAGCGACCCGCCCGCGGACGTGCGCCCGCGCACGGAGGGAGATCAGGTGCCGACCGACTAGCCTGTGATCATGTTCGGCCTGACGTTCGAGAAGCTGATGCTCATCGGCATCATCGCCGTGTTCCTGCTCGGCCCCGAGCGGCTGCCGGTCTACACCCAGAAGCTCGCCGACCTCGTGAAGGCGGCGCGGCGCATGGCCACCGGCGCCCGCGAGCGGATGCGCGACGAGCTCGGTCCGGAGTTCGACGAGGTCGACTGGAAGAAGCTCGACCCGCGCCAGTACGACCCGCGCCGCATCATCAAGGAGGCGCTCTTCGAGGACGAGCCGGTCGTCACGAAGCCGCGCGTCCCCGTCGAGACCACGATCGCCCGCCGTCAGCGCCTCGAGCGCGAGGCGGCCGCCGCGTCCGCGCAGCCCGCGCCCTTCGACGCCGAGGCCACCTGACCCGCACCATCCCGCCCGGCCGCCGGCTCACCCGCTGCCGCTGACGCGCGCATCTACCGGCCGCTCATCCGTTGCCGTCGACGCGCGCGTCGACTGCCCGCTCACCCTCCGCCGCTGACGCGCGCGTCCACCGCTCGCTCATCCGCTGGCGCTGACGCGCGCGTCCACCGCCCGGGCCTCCTCCCGGAGGGCGTCCACCACCGCGCGCACCGACGGTCGCTCCGCCCGATCCGGTCGCAGCAGCACGTGCAGGTGCCGCTTCGACGCGACGCCGGTGAGTCGCTTCACGACCACCCCGTCGTGCTGGCCTGCCGTGTAGCGGGGGAGCAGCGCGATGCCGTGCCCGGCCGCCACGAGCGACTCCGTGATCCGGGTGTCGCTGAACCGCTGCACCACACGCGCCGGCGCGCCGACGGCCTGCTCGATGTCGAGGAGGATCCGGTCGAAGGGCAGCCCCTGGGGCACGCCGATCCACGGCTCGCCGGTCAGGTCCGCCGGGCCCACGGATGCGCGTGCGGCGAGGCGGTGATCCGTCGGCATGGCCACGTCGAGCGGCTCCACCAGGAGCGGCACGATCACGAGGCCGAGCCCGCGCCAGGTGCCCGCCCCCGCGAGGGAGTGCGCGATGACGACGTCGAAGTCGGCGGTGAGGTCGGCGAACGCGGCGGAGGTCGGATCCCGGTCGCTGGCGCGCAGGGTGAGGTCGGGGATCCCGGCGACGCGGTCGAGCAGCCCCGGCAGGAGCATCTGCGCGGCGGTCGGGAACGTGGCGAGCGTGACCTCGCCGGACGGCTGGTGCCGGAAGTCCTCCCAGAGCGCCTCCGCGCGCGCCACCGCGACGGCGATGTCGGTGGCCGTGCGGGCGAGCGCGCGGCCCGCATCGGTGAGCACGACGCCCCGACCGGAGCGCTCGGTGAGCGGCACGCCAGCCTCCCGCTCGAGCACCTTCAGCTGCTGCGACACGGCCGACGGCGTGCGTCCCGCTGCACGGGCGACGGCGCCCACGCTGCCCCGGTCGGCCAGTTCGCGGAGCAGCTCGAGACGGCGGATGTCCATGTAGGCAGGCTACACAGCGAGGCAAGGACAATGAGCTTGTCCTGAACGGTCACGGGTGGTCCCATGGAGGTGCGGCGGAGTGCGCCGCCGTCCGTCTTCCCGCAGGAGCTCCCCATGACCGTCTTCCTCATCGCCGTCGCCGCCCTCTCCGTGTCCGCCATCGCGGGCACCGTCGTCGTCACCGCGCGCGACGGCTACCGCGCCGTGCCGACGCGCACGCACCGCAGCCACGTGTAGTCGACGCCCACGCACGACGAGGAGGACGGCAGCCCGCGGGCTGCCGTCCTCCTCGTCGTGCGGCGCCCCTCAGGCGGGGTGCGCCATGCGCTCCCGGAGCGCGGTGGCCGCGAAGCGCGCGGCCGCCTCGCTGCCGAAGGCGCGGTGGAACTCGGGATCGGCCTCGTAGCCGTCCGCGACGCCGCGCACCATCGCCGCGGTCGTCGGCACATCCCCCGCGTGGGCGGGCGTGCCGGGGATCTCCGCGAACCACGCCAGGTGCGCGTCCGCGTGCTCCCGGGTGGCGGCGGATCCGGGGGCGTGCCCCTCCTCCTGGATCTCCCGCCAGCGCATCAGCAGCCCCTCCGCCCGGGCCTTCCACGCGCGCTGCCGGCGGACGCCCATGGCGTGCCACCACCCGTGCGCGGCGTCGAAGGCGTCACGCCCCCAGCGCGCGACGACCTCGTCCTCGTAGGCGTCGTTGAAGCCCTGCAGCATCACGTCCATCCGGGGCCCGAGGCCCTGCCGCCGCATGTCGAGGGTGTGCTCCACCGCGGCGATGCGCTGCTCGAGGAGGGCACGCTCCGCGGCCAGCCGGACGAGGTGCGCTTCGAGCGCGCGGACCTCGGCCGCCGGGGTCTCCGGGGCGTCGAGCACCGCGCGGATGTCGGGGAGCGACATGCCCGTCTCCCGGAGCAGCAGGATCCGCTGCAGCCGGGCCACCGCGACGGGTCCGTAGTGGCGGTACCCGTTCGCCCCGATGCGGTCCGGCAGGAGCAGGCCGATGCGGTGGTAGTGCCGCAGGGTCCGGCCGCTGATGCCCGCGCGGTCGGCGAGCTCGGTGACGGTCCACTCCATGTCGCGCTCCTCCGTCGTCGATGCCGGGTCCAGTCTCACGCGCTCGGTGCCGGGTCGAGGCGCGGCAGGGCCAGGCGCAGGATCTCCGCCGCCGGCGTGCGCACGCTGCGCGCCGCGGTCGTCCCCGTCTCGGCCAGGTACCCCTCGACGATCCGACGCCCCACGGCGTAGCCGGCGCCCGTGGGCAGGCCGACCGACGCGATCCCCAGGCGCTCGGCCGTCGCGTCCCCGAGCACCCAGGCCGGGAAGTCGTGCATCCCGGTGCGGTCGAGCGCCGCGACGACCTTCGCGAGCACCGCGTCGTCGTCGCGCGTCGCGTCGGCCACGAAGTGGGTCCAGCCTGCCTCGCCGTGGAGCTCCGCGGCGAACGCGTCGGCGAGCCCCTCGGCGACGACGTGCTCGCCGACGGTCACGGTGGCGGGGTCCCAGACCACGCCGCCGGGGGAGTAGCGCACGTTGTGGTGGAGCTCGTGCACGGCGATGGCCTCGAGCCGGTCGAGCACGCGCGGAGTCGGCCAGAGGGCGACGGAGATGTAGCCGCTGATGCCGCCGAACGCCGACAGCCCCTGCACCTCGTCGACGAAGTGCGGATCGTCGGGGTCGCCGAGGACGAGGAGGACCGTGAGGTCCGGGATCGCCAGCGCGGGGTCGGCCTGCCGGAGCGCGCGGGCGCCGTCCGACAGGGCGCGGCCGATGCGCGACCACCCGTCGGCGGCGACGAGCGCGTCGAGGCCCTCCCGCGCGCGTCCGCTCGGGTCCTGCTCGTCGAAGCCGAAGCCCCGCCGGTGCACCTCGGCGAGGTCGAGGTCGCCCGGGGCGAACCGGTACATGCCCGCCATCGGCTCCCACATCGTGCGGACGAGATCGGTGCGGGCGGTGGGCGGGGCGTCGAGGATCCGTCGCATGGCCGCGGCGCTGTCGATCACGGTGATGTCCATGCGTCCGAGCATGCGGGGTGACGCAGGGGCAGGGTCCAGCGGCGGGTCGGGCGCGACGCCGCTCGTCAGGAGACGGACAGGCCGAGCCGGCGGCCGGCGAGGCCGCGGCCGCGGGACGCGAGGTGGTCGGCGACCTCCTGGATCCGCCGGGCCGCCGGATCTTCGGGCGTCGCGAGGACGACCGGTGCTCCCGCGTCGCCGCCCGTTCGGAGGGCGAGGCTGAGCGGCACGCTCGCGAGCAGCGGCACGGGCGCATCCTGCCCGGCGGAGAGCCGTCGGGCGACCTCCTCGCCGCCGCCAGCCCCGAACAGCTCCAGCACGGATCCGTCGGGCTGGACGAACCCGGCCATGTTCTCGACGACGCCGACCACGCGCTGCCCCGTCTGCCGCGCGACGAGCCCGCTGCGCTCGGCGACGTCCGCGGCGGCGGGCTGCGGCGTCGTGACGACGAGCACCTCGGCGTGGGGGAGCAGCTGCCCGACCGTGATGGCCACGTCGCCCGTGCCGGGCGGCAGGTCGAGCAGCAGCACGTCGAGGTCGCCGAAGAAGACGTCGGTGAGGAACTGCTGGATGGTGCGGTGCAGCATCGGCCCGCGCCAGGACACCGCGGTGCCGCCGGTGGCGTCGGGGTCGAGGAACATGCCGATGGAGATGACCTTCACACCGTGCGCGACGGGCGGCAGGATCATGTCGCCGACGCGCGTGGGCTGGGCGGTGCGGCCGTCGGCGTCGACGAGACCGAGGATCCGCGGGATGGAGAACCCGTGCACGTCCGCGTCGACGAGGCCCACCGCGAGGCCCTTCGCCGCGAGCGCGACCGCGAGGTTGGCGGTGAGGGTGGACTTGCCGACGCCGCCCTTGCCGCTCGTGACGGCGTAGACGCGCGTGAGGCTGTCGGGGCCGAACGGGATGCCGCGCTGGGCGGCCGGACCCCGCAGGCGCTCGGTGAGCGCGCGTCGACGCTCGGGGCTCATGACGCCGACCGCGAGCTCGAGCCGCGCGACGCCCGGCACCGCGGTGACGGCCTCGCGGACGTCGCGCTCGATGCTGGTGGCGGCCGGGCAGCCGACGATCGTCAACGCGATGTCGACGTGCGCGACGCCGTCGGCCTCGACCCGCACGTCGGAGACCATGTCGAGCTCGGTGATGGGGCGGCGGATCTCGGGATCGACCACCCGGCTGAGCGCGCGCCGGACGTCGTCGGCGGTCACGGAGGGGGCGCGGGGATCGTCAGCGGCCATGCGTCCTGCGGGTGCCGACGCCGGTCGCCCCGTCGGTGCCCTCGGCGTCGTCCGACTCGGGCTCGTCCCGGCGGTCGAGCTCCTCGAGGAGCTGGCGGAGCTCGGCGCGGATGAAGTCCTTCGACGCCACGTCCTTCATCTGCAGGCGCAGCGACACGACCTCGCGCGCGAGGTACTCGACGTCGGCCACGTTGCGCTCGGCGCGCTGGCGGTCCTGTTCGATCTGCACCCGGTCGCGGTCGTCCTGCCGGTTCTGCGCGAGGAGGATGAGGGGCGCCGCGTAGGAGGCCTGCAGCGACAGGATCAGCGTGAGGGCCGTGAAGCCGAGGGCCGCCGAGTCGAAGCGCGCCGACTCCGGGCCGTACGTGTTGTAGCCGATCCACGCCACGCAGAACGCGGTGAGGCCCACGAGGAACCAGGGCGTGCCCATGCCGCGCGCGATGGACTCGGTGAAGCGGCCGAACCGGTCGCTGCTGCCGCGCGTGCGCAGCGGGAGGACGGTGGTGCGGAGGCCCTTGGGGGCGTCCAGGCGGATGTCGCGGTTACTCTGCCGTGCCACGGGGGATCCTCCGTGCTCGTACGGGTCCTGCGATGGGGATGGCGGCCGTGGCCGTGCCGTGGAACCGGGCGGTCGCGCGCTTGCGCGTCTCGCGTTCCGCGTCGGCGCTGCGCCAGTCGTCCGGCAGCAGGTGGTCGAGCACGTCGTCGATCGTGACCACGCCGACCAGGCGGTGGTTCTCGTCCACCACGGGCACGGAGACGAGGTTGTAGCTCGCCATGATCCGGGACACCTCGGCCGCGCTCGTGTCGGCGCGCACGGGTTCCAGGCCCTGGTCGAGCAGCGTGCCGAGGCGCTCGTGCGGCGGGTAGCGCAGCATCCGCTGGAAGTGCACCATGCCGAGGAAGCGTCCGGTGGGCGGCTCGTAGGGCGGCAGCGTGACGCACACGGCCGCGCCGAGGGTGGGCGCGAGCTCGTGGCGGCGGATGAGCGCGAGCCCCTCCGCGACCGTGGCGTCGCCCGAGACGATGACCGGGTCCGTGGTCATGAGGCCGCCCGCGGTGTCCGGCGCGTAGCTGAGGAGCATGCGCACGTCGTCCGCCTCCTCCGGCTGCATCAGCTCGAGGAGGGCCTCGCCGCGCTCCTCGGAGAGCTGCGCGATGAGGTCGGCCGCGTCGTCCGGCTGCATCTGGTCGAGGACGTCGGCGGCGCGGTCGTCGTCCAGGGTCGCCATGATCTCGACCTGCTGCGACTCCGGCATCTCCTCCAGCACGTCCGCGAGGCGCGCGTCGGGCAGCTCCTCCGCGACCTCCAGGCGCCGGGCCTGGGGGAGGTCGAGCAGGGTGTTGGCGAGGTCGGCCGGGAGGAGGTCGGAGTAGGCGGCGAGGAACTGCGAGGCGGACTGCGCGACGCCCTCGTCCTGCAGCTCCGCGACCTCCTCCCACGCGGCGAAGATCGTCGCGCCCTTCGCGAAGGGCGAGGGGCTCGTGCGGGGGCGGCGGCAGAACAGCTGCGCGACCTCCCACTCGGCCTGGCGGGACTCCTCGATCGCGACGTCCTCGATGACCGCGGTGCCGGATCCGTCGCGCATGCTCACGCGGCGGCCGAGGATCTCGGCGATGACGCGCACCTCGCCGCCGCGCTGCTCGAAGCGGCGCAGGTTGATGAGGCCGGTGGTGATGATCTGGCCCGAGCCGATGCTCGTGACGCGCCCGATGGAGAGGAACACGCGCCGCTTGCCCGGCACCTCGACGATGAGGCCCACGACGCGCGGCGGATCGTCCTTGCGGTAGACGACGAGCACGTCGCGCACGCGCCCGACGCGGTCGCCGGCGGGGTCGAACACGCTGCACCCGGCGAGCCGGGCGACGAAGACTCGGGAGGCGCTCACGAGGCCAATCTAGTCGCTCGCCCTGCCCCCTCCCGGCCGCCCGTGGAAGACTGCACGGGTGACCTCCCCACTGATCGGACGGACCCCCCGCGCGCGCATGCCCCAGCTCCCGAAGGGCGAGCCCGTGGCCACCTACGACACCTACGACGAGGCCCAGAAGGCCGTCGTCGCGCTCGCGGAGGCCGACTTCCCGGTCACGCAGGTGAGCATCGTCGGCAACGAGCTCACGAGCGTCGAGCGCGTCACCGGCAAGCTCACCTACGCCCGGGCCGCGGCGGCGGGCGGTGCGAGCGGCGCCTGGCTCGGCCTCTTCCTCGGCCTCGTCACGTTCCTCTTCTCACCCGTGCCCAACGTCTCGTCGGTCATCGGCGCGATCATCATCGGCCTCGGGTTCGGTGCGATCTTCGGCATCGTCAGCTACAGCATCACGCGCCGGCGCCGGGACTTCACCTCGGTCATGCAGGTCATCGCGACGAGCTACTCCGTGGTGGTCGAGCCCGACTCGCTGCACCGGGCGCGGAACGTGCTGGGTCTCGGGGCCCCGACCACCTCGGTGTACGGGGAGCCGGTCGTGACCCCTCCCGCGGCGCCGAGCCGGCCGCCCGCGTCGCGTCCGGCCGGCCCGTACGGGGAGCGCGTGCCCGAGCAGGGCGGCGGATCCGACGCCCCCGAGCCGACGGCGCCGCCGACGTCGACGGACCGGCCCGTGGGGGAGCAGGGCGCGCAGGGCGCCTAGCTGTACTTCCCGGTGAGGTTGTGAACGCGTTCGGCGGGCGTCAGCCCGCCGAGTGCGGTATGGGGTCGGTGCCGGTTGTAGTGGTGGATCCAGTCGGGGTAGGTCGCTGAGCGTGCCTCATCGCTGGAGTAGAGCCGGTCGTAGGCCCATTCGGTCGCGAGGGTCCGGTTGAAGCGTTCGACCTCGCCGTTGGTCCGTGGGCGGTAGGGGCGGGTGCGGCGGTGCGTGATGGTGCCGAGCGCTGCGGCGAAGGCGCGGGATCGGTAGCAGGCGCCGTTGTCGGTCATGACTGCGGTGACGGTGAAGCCCGCGGTCTCGAAGAACGCATTCGCGCTCTGCCAGAACCCGGCCGCAGTCTCCTTGCGTTCGTCGGTGTGCTGCTCGGAGTAGACCAGCCTCGAGTAGTTGTCGATGGCGTGGTGGAGGAGCGCGTAGCCCCTGCCGTGCTTCTTGTTGTGCCTGTTCCCCACGACCCGGCCGAGCATGCGGTGCCCGCCGCCGTCTGGAATCCGACCGAGCTTCTTCATGTCGACATGGACGAGTTCCCCGGGTGCAGCAGCTTCGTAGCGGACCGGCCGTGCTCGCCGGACCGGGAGTCCGGTGGCCTTATCAAGGTGAGCGAGCCGTGGCATCCGGTACCGATTCAGGACCCGCTCGACCGTGGAGCGCGGGACGCGGAGGTGGTAGCCGATGCGGTGCGGGCTCCATCGTCGGGTGCATCTCAGCGCGACGATGCGCCGCTCCAGATGGCGACCCGTGCGCGTCGGTTGTCGACGCGGGCGAGAGGAACGATCCGTCATCGGCAACCCGGCCGCCTAGCGACGCGCCCACTTCGATGCGGTCGCTGGTGAGCACTGGAACCGCTCCGCCGCGCGCCGGACCGACCATCCGTCCTCGACGATCAACCGGGCAAGACGAAGCCTGCCCGCGGGCGTGGACGGGGCGTTAGCGTGAGTCACGAAGACCTCCGTGGAAGATGCGTGTGTGGTAACCCACATCGTCCCGGAGGTCTTCGTCATCTGCCCCTGCGTTCACGACCTCCCGAGGAAGTACAGCTAGCGGTCAACGCGACCGCGTCGCTCGTCGCTTGATTTAGCAGCTACTAAAGAACTCCCCCGAGGTCACTCGCATCCAGTGATGTTGATGCCAACTTACTTGATTTCAGCTCCGGCCTCGACGGTGCGACCGGCAAGGGGCTCGTTGAGCTTCACAAGGGCGGAGCCTTCGTAGGCGACAGTCGCGCACGCCTGTGGCGCATCGGGTAAAGTCCCTTGTCGAAGAGTGACAGTAATTGAATCATCGTATTCTTCGACCACTGTTCGGATCCCATAGCAATCAGGATTGTCGCCCGTATAGAAGACTCTTACGTGCGTGTCGTCGACAAGTTCTGAGCGCTTCCAGTCCAGAACCGACTCGTCCTTGAGGTCAGATCGAGACTGAACGTCTGCCGGGCCGGATGGGATTACATTCGGCGCTGCACCAGCACTCGAGCCAGTATTTCCACCGGAAGAACCCGAAGAGTTCATCGAGCACGACCCGAGTAGGAGTGCAGCACCGACTGTCGTCATGCAAACGGATAATGTGCGCAACGTCGTCTGGCTCATAGGCTCCGTTCTACCAGTCCTTGTCGGCCGCGCCGTACATGTCGGCTACAGCGCCCCGGGAGTGGGGCCCGTTGATGTTGGCATAGCCATCGGCGGGGCCCCAGGACGACACGGACATGATCACGCCCAGCCCGGAGGAATTGCTGTAGTCGCGCAACCAGGGTCCGCCCGATGCTCCGCCTCCCCAGTTGCAGCCCGACATGCCGTGGAAGCGGTAGAAGTCGAGGTACCGGTTCTCGCTGCCGCCCCAGCAGGCTTGCATGACCTCTCCGCTACTGACGTTCGCCGGATATCCGAAGAGCGTTGCGTCGAAAACATTGCCTGTCCACGTCATTCCGTGTCCTCCAACGGCGTTGACAACGGTTGATCCACTCGCGTTGGTATTAGTGGTGACCATTGCGAAGTCGGAGGCAAAGCCGCGTCCCGTTGCCCCGAATCCAATCCAGTCGTCCATTGTGCGGAAGTAGTTAGACGTGAAGGTGCCGTGGGGGCGGGCTCCGTTGTGATATTCGGGAACAAATGCCCAGTTCTGGTGCCAGCTACCACCGGGCCCCTTATGGACGCAATGGCCGGCGGTAGCAACAAGCCGCCTGGATGGGCTGTTCAGCGCAGAGCCTGAGCATATTTTGTTCTCGCCGGTACTAGCGTCACGAAAGTAGATCTTACCGTTTGTTGGCGAGAAGTTCGACACGGGAGTGACGGCTCGTGCTGCATCGCCGACAGCTTTCGCCGGGGCAGGCTTGACATCTTCGGCATGGACCTCTTCGTCAGCATACTGCTCGAAGTAGCGCTGCGCGTCTGCCATGGTGGCGTCGTCGACCTTCGGCATTTCTACGGGGGTCGCCTCGGCCATTCGCTCATCGGTCCAGTAGTCCAGAATCAGTTGATCGTCACTTGAATGTGAGCGCAACTCGGGCCGAGCTGTTGAGGGGTGGGCTTCGTCGACAAATACGGGAGCCTTGGCGCCGGTGCTGTGGCCCGACGTGGGAAGCGCATCCTGTCTTGATTCTGCCCCGGCAGGGCTTGCGATAGCAGTGGTTGCAATGAGGGCGACGGGTATCACCGCAGATATTGCGACTCGTTCTAGTTGTTTGATTATAGACAGTGGACTCCCCTGGGGTTCGGCACAGCTCGGGTCTAACCGCAGTCTGTCGTCGACATGAGGCGCTAACCGTAGAGCCTTATTCGCCGATTTTGCTGCGGCAATTACGCAAGTCTGGCAGGTTCGATCATGCCCGTATAGGCCCCCGATACTGGGGCTCAAGCGTGGTCGGTTGGCGTTGATTTGAACGTTGTCCTGCTGGCGCGTTCGGTGGTCTATCGGCTGCAGGAGGGCCCGAGTCCGTACTACGAATAGAGGTAAGAATCAGGCGCTTTGGGTGATGGCGACCGAGCCCCTGGCGTGCCTCATGTCTCGATCCGCGTCTGCTCCTGCGCACTCCCGGTTGAGCGCGAGGTGCAGGGTGGCGTGATCGTTACGTTCGCACCGGGTGCTGGCCATTATCTGCGTCATGTCCTGAGCGCGCGCCCGATCGCGATGCCCGCACGTAAGGGGCGGCAGCCTCGCGGATGATGCGTGACTTGTTCCGGTGTCCACGGCGCTCCGCGAGCGCTTCCACCTCGGCGTCGAGCGCTGCAGTCGCGCGTACGCGCCAGAGGGGCCCGGATGTCGGCGGTGCGTCGACGCGCGGCCGCCCAAGTGCGATCTCCGCGTCGTCGTCGAGCGTGTCGGCGCCGGTCGCGGCCATGAGGTCCCCTGCGCCGGCATCCGGGTCGTCGACGTGCGTGCGCTCGGTCCCAGGAACGGGGGCCAGCTCCCCGCGCTCCGCAGCGCGCCGGATCGGCCACCCGTCCTCGATGATCAACCGAGCAAGACGAAGCCTGCCCGCGGGAGTGAAGGGGGCGTTAGCGTGAGTCACGAAGACCTCCGGTGACGACGGTGAGTGTGGTAACCCACATCTCGTCCCGGAGGTCTTCGCTATCCGCCCCCGCGTTCACGACCTCCCGAGGAAGTACAGCTAGCCGTCGGGTGCCGCGAAGCGGTCGCTAGGCCCGGCCCGCCATCCACGCCTCGACCTCGTCGGCCGTGCGCGGGATCCCGGCGGACAGGTTCTCGGCGCCGTCGCGCGTCACGAGGATGTCGTCCTCGATGCGCACGCCGATGCCGCGGAACCGCTCGGGCACCGTGAGGTCGTCCGGCTGGAAGTAGAGGCCCGGCTCGATGGTGAAGACCATTCCCGCCTCCACGAGACCGTCGATGTACATGTCGCGACGAGCCTGCGCGCAGTCGTGCACGTCGAGGCCGAGGTGATGGCTCGTGCCGTGCACCATGTACCGGCGGTGGTGCTGGTTGTCCGCCTCGAGGGCCTCCTCCGCGGTGACGGGCAGCATGCCCCAGTCGGCGACCTTCCGCGCGATGACCTGCATCGCCGCCGCGTGCACCTCGCGGAAGCGGATGCCCGGGCGCACGATCGCGAGCGCCGCGTCGGCCGCCTCGCGCACGGCCTCGTAGACCTCGCGCTGCACGTCGGTGAAGGTGCCGGAGACGGGGAGCGTGCGCGTGATGTCGGCCGTGTAGTAGCTGTCGAGCTCCACGCCGGCGTCGACGAGGATCAGGTCGCCGGGGACGACGCGGCCGTCGTTGCGGGTCCAGTGCAGGATGCAGGCGTGCGGACCGGACGCCGCGATGGTGTCGTAGCCGACCGCGTTGCCGTCGGCCCGTGCGCGCGCGTTGAAGACGCCCTCGACGACGCGCTCGCCGCGCGGGTGGGCGAGGACGGCCGGCATGTCGGCGATGACGTCGGAGAAGCCGCGCCCGGTCGCGTCGACGGCGCCGCGCAGCTGGCGGATCTCGTAGTCGTCCTTCACGAGGCGCAGCTCCGAGGCGTCGCGGGCGAGGAGCGCGTCACCGTCGAGGTCGGCGTCGGGGTCTCCGTCGGCGTCGGTCTCGATGCGCGCCGCGTCGACGCGGGCGGCGATCACGGCGTCGGCCTCGCGGATCACGCGGACGGCGCCCGCCGCGGCGATCGCGTCGTCGACGTCGGCCAGGGGCGCGGTGGAGAGGCCGAGGTCGGCGGCCACCTGGCGGAGCGACGGGCGCGGGCCGATCCAGAACTCGCCGATCTCCGCGTTGGCGTAGAACTCGTCGCTGTCGCGCCCGGCGCGCTCGCGGAAGTACAGGGTCGCCTCGTGCGCGGAGCCGTCGGCCGCAGATCCGGCAGCCACGGGCTCGAGCACCAGCACGGCGCCGGGCTCGCTGTCGGCCCCCCAGCCGGTGAGGTGGGCGAAGGCGGAGTGGGCGCGGAAGGGGTAGTCGGTGTCGTTGCTGCGCTGCTTCAGGCGGCCTGCGG
Source organism: Clavibacter sp. CT19 (assembly GCF_027858075.1). Lineage (NCBI taxonomy): Bacteria > Bacillati > Actinomycetota > Actinomycetes > Micrococcales > Microbacteriaceae > Clavibacter > Clavibacter sp. CT19. Next base: position 368,951 of record NZ_JAQHYR010000001.1, read on the forward strand.
GGATCACGAGGCGCGTGCCCACGTGGAGCGCGGAGAGCCGGCGGCGGCGGTCCGCGGCGAAGGGCGCCTGCTCGCGCGCGGGCGGGTCGACCTCCTCGCGGTCGGCCCAGTTCGTGGAGACGAAGTCGCTGAACGCGGTGCTGGCGGGCGTCGTGCTGCGGTTCGAGGTGGCGCGCGGGACGGGGGCCGCTCCCGATCCCGCGACCGGTGCGCCGGTGGCCGGCCCGCCCGCGGGCGCGGTGACGGCGGGCGCCGGGGTCTCGGTCGTGGCGAGCGGCGCGGCCGGATCGGCGACGATGTCGTCTGGGGTGGTCTCGGACGCGGTGTCGGTGTTCTCGGCCATCCGTCGATCATCCCACCTGCTCCGCGCGTCGGCGCGGCGGGGGCAGCGCGTCGGGCGTGCACCGGGCGACGCCCGGGTCAGCGCAGCGGCGTCAGCTGGGCGACGATCGGCCGGTGGTCGCTGCCGGCGCCGTCGCGGTCCTCGACGACGCGGAAGCCCGTGACCGCCCATCCGGGCGTGGCCATGATGTGGTCGATGGGCGTGCCGAGGAGCGCCGGGACGCCGGTCGGCCAGGTGCCGACGGCCGCGTTGCCGGACGCGCGCGCCGCGTCGACGCACTGCCCGAGGTCGGTGACCTGGTCGCGCTCGGTGGGCGTGCCGCCGTAGCGGCTCATGTGGTCGAGGGTCGCGTTGAAGTCGCCCGCGATGATCACGTTGCCCTCGTCGCAGCGCTGCCCGAGCCAGGCGAGGTCGGCGCGCCAGTTGTCCATCTGCTCGGGGATGGGGGAGACGGGGTGGACGGCCATGATGACGGGCCCGTTCCCGTCGACGGGCTCCATGATGACGGTGGGCAGGACGCTCGTGGTGCCGCGCGACTCGTCGAGCCGGTAGTCGCCGTACGCCGCGCTGATGAGGATCGTGGTGGAGCGCGCCGCGGCCACGTCGTCGAAGGCGACGGTGCGGACCCACATGGGCCGACCCGCAGCGCGCATCATGACGGCGATCTCCGCGCCGGTCTCCTCGCGCGTCTCGGGCAGCGTGATCACGTCGGCCCCGGACTCGATGGCGAGGTCGGCGACCGCGCGCGGACCCGTCGCGCCGCCGAGCGTGTTCCAGGAGAGGACGGTGACGTCGGCGTCCTGCGGATCCGCGAACGCCGTGTCGCCCGCGCCGCGCGTCGCGAGGACGGCGGCGTTGGCGCCGATGAAGACCGCGAGCAGCAGCGCGAGGCTGCCGAGGAGGCGTCGGGCCGGCCGGATCGCCAGGCAGAGGAGGAGGGTCAGGGCGAGCACCGCGGCGGACGCGGCGACGAGCGCGCCGCGGATGGCGACGGCGTGGGCGACGAGGTAGCTCTGCTCGAGGCCGAGGAGCTGGGGCCACGTGATGACGAGGAGGCCGGCGGCCGTGACGAGGATGACTGCTGCTCCGACGACCCGACCCATGACCCGCTCCACACTATGGCGGCTCTCTGGGAGAGCGCCGCCGTCGGCACCGCACGGCCGGGAGGTGCTCGGGGCGGCGGATAGGATCGCAGGATGCCGGACGAGCAGCCGGGTCCCATCGACCTGCACACGCACAGCTCCGTGTCCGACGGCACCGAGACGCCCGCCGAGCTCGTCGCGCAGGCCGCGCGGCAGGGCCTCTCGGCCGTGGCGCTCACCGATCACGACTCGACCGCGGGCTGGGCCGAGGCGTCCGCCGCCGCCGTCGCGCACGGGATCACGCTCGTGCCCGGCATGGAGATGAGCACGCAGCTCGAGTACGCGAGCGTGCACGTGCTCGCCTACCTGTTCGACCCCGAGGACGCCGACCTGGCCGCGATGACCGCGCGGGTCCGCAGCGAGCGCATGACGCGCGCCGAGGCCATGGTCGGCCGCATCGCCCGGGACTACGCCCTCACCTGGGAGGACGTGCTCGCGCAGACCACGCCCGGCAGCACCATCGGCCGCCCGCACATCGCCGACGCGCTCGTCGCCCGCGGCCACGTCGCCACGCGCACGGCCGCCTTCGAGAGCATCCTGCACTGGCAGGGCGGCTACTACCGGCCGCACTACGCGCCCGATCCGATCCTCGGCGTCGAGCTGATCACCGCGGCCGGCGGCCTCGCGGTGCTCGCGCACCCCGGCGCCCGCGGCCCCGAGCGCGTGCTGTCGGACTCGCGCATGACGGCGCTCGTCGCCGCCGGCCTCTTCGGCCTCGAGGTGCGACATCGCGACAACCCGCCCGCGTCGCGCGTGCGCCTCACCGCGCTGGCGGAGCGGTTCGGCCTGGAGGTCACGGGGTCCAGCGACTACCACGGCGCGGGGAAGCCCAACCGCCTCGCCGAGAACTCCACGGAACCGGCCGTGCTCGCGCGCATCGTCGAGCGCGCGACGGGGTGGGCGCCGGTCGTGCCCGTCCCCGCGGCCTGACCCGGACCCGTCCGCGGGGACGACGAGAGGGGCCGCATCCGGTGGATGCGGCCCCTCTCGCGGTGCGCTGCGGCTAGGCCGTCGCGGTCGGGCGGTCGCCGCCCGAGCGACGGCGGCGGTTCCGCGAGCGCGGGCGCGTCTCGCCGTCGGGACGCGGCGCGTCGTGGCCGCCGGCCGTGTCGGGCTGCTCGCTGCCGATGACCGCGGTGGCCTCGGCGGGGGTCGACGCCGCGGAGGAGCCGCTGCGCGAGCGCGAGCGCCCGCCCGAGCGGTCGCCCTCGCGTCCGCCGGAGCGGTCGCCGCCCCGTCCGCCGTCACGGCCCCCGTCGCGTCCGCCGGAGCGGCCGCCGTCGGAGCCGCGGCTGCCGGGACGCTCGCGCGGCGTGCCGTCGGGGTTCACCGTGGGCGTCGCGCGGAGGCGGCCCTTCGATCCCGCCGGGATGTCGAGGTCGGTGAACAGGTGAGGCGACGAGGAGTACGTCTCGGTCGGCTCCGGCTGGCCGAACTCGAGGGCGCGGTTGATGAGCGCCCACTTGTGCAGGTCGTCCCAGTCGACGAACGTGACCGCGATGCCGGTCTTGCCCGCGCGGCCCGTGCGCCCGACGCGGTGCAGGTACGCCTTGTCGTCCTCGGGGATGGTGTGGTTGATCACGTGCGTGACGTCGAGCACGTCGATGCCGCGCGCCGCGACGTCGGTGGCGATGAGGATGTCCTTCTTGCCCGCCTTGAACGCGGCCATGGCCCGCTCGCGCTGCTCCTGGTTGAGGTCGCCGTGCACGGCCGCGGCGTTGAAGCCGCGGTCGTTGAGCTCCTCCACGAGGCGGGCGGCGGCGCGCTTGGTGCGCGTGAAGATGACGGTCTTGCCGCGGCCCTCGGCCTGCAGGATGCGGCCGATGACCTCGTCCTTGTCCATGTTGTGCGCGCGGTAGACGAGGTGGCGGATGTTCGCCTGCGTGAGGCCCTCGTCCGGGTCGGTCGCGCGGATGTGGATCGGCTTCGTCATGAAGCGGCGGGCGAGCGCGACGATCGGGCCCGGCATGGTGGCCGAGAACAGCATCGTGTGGCGCACGGCCGGGGTCTGCGCGAAGAGCTTCTCGATGTCGGACAGGAAGCCGAGGTCGAGCATCTTGTCGGCCTCGTCGAGCACCATCTCGCGCACGCCCTGGAGCGACAGCAGGCGCTGGCCCACGAGGTCGAGCAGGCGGCCGGGCGTGCCGACGACGATCTGCGCGCCGGCCTTGAGCTGCTCGATCTGGCCCTCGTACGCCTTGCCGCCGTAGATGGAGACGACGGTGGTGGCGCGGTTCGCGGTGGCGAGCTGGAGGTCCTCGGTGACCTGCACGGCGAGCTCGCGGGTGGGCACGACCACGAGGGCCTGCACGCCGGGCTCGGGGGTGAGCCCGAGCCGCTGGATGAGCGGGAGGCCGAAGCCGAAGGTCTTGCCGGTGCCCGTCTTGGCCTGGCCGATGATGTCCTGGCCGGCCAGCGCCAGGGGGATGGTCTGCTCCTGGATGGGGAAGGGTTCGAGGATCCCGTGGTCGGCGAGCGCCTGGACCATGTCCTCGTCGATGTTCAGTTCGGTGAAAGTCACGTTGTGCCCTGTCTAGCGGTGCGGTCCACGCCCGGTCTGCTTCTCTGCGGGCGCGATGGGGCCCTTCCGTTGAGGGACCACGGGCGAGTTTAGCGGGCGGGGGCCCGGACGCCGCCTCCCGCTCCCTTTACACTGGCCACGTGCTCAAGATGTTCGGACGCCGGTCGACGACGATCGAGGCGCCCCGGGTCAGGTCCCGCGGCGAGTCGAAGCGCCGCGCCGCCGCGCCGACCGTGAGCGTCGACGACTTCTCGCCCGACACCCTCCGCTTCCTCGGCGCCGCCGCGTACCTGCAGCTCACCGTCTTCGAGACGCTGTCGCGGGCCGTGACCGAGGCGCCCGACCTCGCCGGCAAGGAGGCCGTCTCCACGGCCGCCGGCATCGCGCTCGGGAAGCACCAGGCGCTCGCCGCGGAGATCAAGCGGCTGGGCGGCGAGCCCAGCGTCGTGATGGAGCCCCACCGCGCGGCCTTCGACCGGTTCACGGCCGTCGTCGCGGGCGCCGACTGGTTCGAGAGCCTCATCTCCGCCTACATCACCACCGGGCTGCTCGACGACTTCTTCGTGCGCCTCGCCTCCGCCCTCCCGTCCGACCAGCGGCAGCGCGTCGTCGTGCTGCTCTCCTCGGGCATCGGGCAGCAGGGCCTGGTCGACGCCGTGCGTGCGGGGATCCGTCGGGACCCGCGGCTCGCGTCGCGGCTCGCGATGTGGGGCCGCCGGCTCGTGGGGGACACGCTGCTCGTGGCGGGCACGGCGATGCGGGCGTCCCTCGCGGATCCGGCCGACGCGCGCGTGCACCTCGAGCCCGTGTTCGCGGGCATCATCACGGCGCACACGCGGCGCATGGACGCGCTCGGGCTCACCGCCTGACGCGCCGCGGTCCTCGACGACCGCCCCCGATGCGACGACGCCCGGCCCCTCGGGGACCGGGCGTCGCGGCGTGCGAGGCGCGGGTCAGCCGCCGATGGCGGCCAGGGCGCGCGCGTCCGCGGCGGACCGGCGCCGCCCCAGGAAGAGGTCGACGCCCGCGGCGACCAGGGCCGAGACGCCGAGCGTCGCGATCCAGATCACGCCCTGGTCCCAGCGCAGGCCCGCCCAGGTGAGCGCGACCCACGCGACCATCGCGGCGATCGTGCCCACGGCGGGCACCAGCAGCGCGCCGTGCGTGCCGCGGTGGGGGAGCGCGTAGCGCGCGACGAGGCCGATGAGGGCGCCGAACAGCGCGACGAAGAGGAGCTCCACGGTCGAGGGCGGGCTAGCGGACGAAGCCGATGCGCGGGGCGTCCGCGCTGCCGAGCTCGACGTAGGCGAGGTGGGCGGTGACCGCGAGGTGCGTCGCGCCCTTGTCGTCGGTGAAGGAGAGGAAGGGCGCGGAGTCGCGGACGGCCGCGGCGACGGTCTCCTGGACCTCCTCGGGCGTCTGCTTGGTGCTGAAGGAGAGCTCGCGGGCGGTGTTGACGAGGCCGATACGGATTTCCACGGGAGGTGCCTTTCGATGCGTCGGATGCGACGGTGCTCCCTCAGGTTAGGGCACCCGCCCGAGCGGCCCCGCGGCGTTCACTGAGGGCGGACGGGGTGCGCCGGTCGGCCGGTCGGGAGGCCGTCGGCCCGGGATCCGCCGACGTCGGGGGCCGCCGGTAGCGTGGGCGCGTGACCATCCGGGGATTCCGCCAGCCGCCCATCGCCTCCGCCCCGGGCGGCGCGGCGCCCGCCGTCGAGCTGGACCCGTCACAGCGCGCGGTCGTGGGGCTGCCCGTCGGCGTGAGCGCCGCCGTGCTGGGCGCCCCGGGGTCGGGCCGCACCACCACGCTCCGGGAGCTCGTCGCCCACCGCATCCTCGTCCACGGGCTCGACCCGTCCGAGGTCCTCGTGCTCGCGCCGTCGCGCGCGGCCGCCACGCGCCTCCGCGACGAGCTCGCCCTGCGCGTCGGCGTGCCCACGCTCGGGCCGCTCGCCCGCACCGCCACCTCGGTGGCCTTCGAGGTGCTCGCCCGGCGCGCCGCCGAGACGGCGACCGCGCCGCCGCGGCTGCTCACGGGCGCCGAGCAGGACCAGATCATCGCCGACCTCCTCGCCGGGCACGAGGAGACGGGCACCGGGCCCGCGTGGCCGGATCCGCTCGGGGTCGAGGTGCGTCGGCTGCGCGCCTTCCGCACCGAGCTCCGCGAGCTGCTCATGCGCGCGACCGAGGAGCGCGTGCGCCCCGACGCGCTCGCCGATCTCGGGCGCGCGCACGGCGTGCCCGAGTGGATCGCGGCGGCCGAGTTCGCCCGCGAGTACGAGGACGTCGTCGACTCCTTCCGCGGCGACCACCTCGACAGCGCGGAGCTGCTCGCCGAGGCGGTCCTCCTCGTGGCGCGCGGGGAGGCCCTCACAGGCATCCGACTGGTCGTCGCCGACGACCTGCACGAGGCGACGGCCGCCACGCTCTCCCTCCTCCAGGCGCTCGCGGCGCGCGGAGCCGACGTGGTGGCGTTCGGCGACCCGGACGTCGCGGCCGCCACCTTCCGCGGCGCCGAGGCCGCGGCGCTCGGCCGGCTGTCCACCGTGCTCGGGCTCCCGGAGCTCGTCACCCTCGTGCTCGACCGGGTGCACCGGCAGCCGCCCGCGCTCCGGGCGCTCACCTCGGCCGTCACGGCGCGCATCGGCGCGGCAGGGGCAGGGCGGCAGCGGCAGGCGGGATCCGCGCCGGGCCTCGTCGACGACGCCGACCCGATCCAGGTCATCGAGGCGCCCACGCGCGCCATCGAGCTGGCCCGCCTCGCCCGACGCCTCCGCGAGGAGCACCTGCTCGGCGGCGTGCCGTGGGCGCGCATGGTCGTGCTGGTGCGCTCCGGATCCCTCGTGCCCCAGGTCGCCCGCAGCCTCGCCACCGCGGAGGTGCCCACGCGCACGGCCGTCGCGGGGCGCGCGCTCCGCGACGACCTCGCGGCGCTCGCCCTCATCCGCGCGGTCGACGTGGTGCTCGGGCGCGTGCCGCTCGCGCCCGACATCGCGGCGGAGCTCGCCACGGGTCCCCTCGGCGGCCTCGACGGCGTGGCCCTCCGCCGCCTCCGCCTCGCGATGCGCCAGGAGGAGCTCGCGGGCGACGGGCACCGGTCGAGCGACGAGCTGCTGGTGGAGGCGCTCGCCGCGCCCGGTCGGCTCGAGACGCTCGACCTCCCGCCCGCCCGACGGCTGGCCCGCCTGGCCCGCACGCTGCAGGGCGCGCGCGAGCTCGCCGCCGCGGACGGCACCATCGAGGAGCTGCTCTGGCACCTGTGGGAGGGCTCGCGGCTCGCGGGGCCGTGGTTCGAGCAGGCGCTGCAGACGGGCATCGTCGCGGACCAGGCGAACCGCGACCTCGACGGCGTCGTCGCGCTCTTCACGGCCGCGCGGCGCTTCGTCGAGCGGAACCCCGGCCGACCCGCGTCCGACTTCGTCGAGGAGCTGCTCGGCGCCGAGGTGCCCGAGGACACGCTCTCGCCGCAGCCGCTCGCCGACACGGTGCTCGTCGCCACGCCGTCCGCGGTCGTCGGCGCCGGCTACGAGGTCGTCGCCGTCGCCGCGCTCCAGGAGGGGGTCTGGCCGAACCTGCGGCTCCGCGGATCGCTGCTGCACCCGCAGCGCCTCTCCGCCGTCGCGCGCGGGCTCGACCGCGTCGACGTCGACGAGCGCGCCGAGGTCCTCTCCGACGAGCTGCGGATGCTCGCGCTCGCCGTCTCCCGCGCGTCCCGCGTCGTGGTGCTCAGCGCCACCGCGAACGACGAGGAGGCGCCGTCGCCGTTCCTCCGCCTCGTGCCGCCCGCGCCCGGTCTCGCCGAGGCGGAGGCGGGTGCCGAGGCGGGTCGGGTGGCGAAGGACGCGCCGGCCGCGCTGCGGATCCGGCCCGACCACCCGCTCTCGCTCCGCGGGCTGGTCGGCGCGCTGCGGCGGGAGCTCGCGGTCGTGCACCGCGACGCCGTGCTGTTGGAGGACGGCCGCGTCGTCTCCGGCGACCGCACCGCCCGACGGCCCGCCGACGCCACGCGCGAGCGCGGCCGCGCCGCCGCCTCGGCCCTGGCCCGTCTCGCCGCGGAGGGCGTCACGGGCGCGGATCCGGCCGAGTGGTACGGCCTGCGGGAGCCCTCCACCACCGAGCCCGTCGTCGACCTGACCGACCCGGAGGCCCGCGTGCCCGTCTCGCCTTCGCGGCTCGAGGCGTTCGAGCGCTCGCCGCTGAACTGGTTCATCGACCAGGCGTCCGGCGGTTCCACGAGCACCGCCATGGGCATCGGCACCATCGTGCACGCCGTCATGGAGGAGGCGAGCCTCGATCCGGACGCCGACCTCCGCCCGCCCGCGCTCGAGGCCCGGCTCGACGAGCGCTGGGGCGAGCTGCCCTTCGAATCGCCCTGGGTGGGCGAGCGCGAGCGGCGTCAGGCCGGCGAGCTCATCGCCGGCGTCAGCGGATACCTCCGCGACTTCGCGGGCGCCGGCGGGCGGATGCTCGCCGCCGAGGGCTCCTTCGAGCTCGAGGTGGGCGTCGCGCGGCTGCGCGGCATGATCGACCGGATCGAGCTGACGCAGGAGGGCCGCGTGGTCATCGTCGACCTCAAGACGGGGAGGCACTTCCCCACGCGTGCGGAGATCCCCGCGCACGCGCAGCTCGGCTCGTACCAGCTCGCGTTCGTCGAGGGCGCGCTCGAGCAGGTCCCCGCGGACGCGACGGCCGGCGGCGCGAAGCTGCTCTACGTCTCGGGCGGCGCGCGCGGCCTGCCGTACCGCGAGCTGCCGCAGGAGCCGCTCACCCGCGAGGAGCTCGACGGGTTCCGGGCGCGCATCGCCGACGCGGCGACCGGCATGGCGGGGGCGACCTTCGAGGGCACGCCGGACCTGGGGGAGCGGGATCCGGGGTCGGCCCGGCGCTACCGCATCCACCTCGTGCGGGCGGTGTCGGCGTGAGCGGCGTCGGCTCGACCGGCGGCGCGGCGGCGGCGGACAACGTGCCGATCAGCGCCCGCCGCATCGCGGAGACGCTCGGCCTGCCGAGCCCCACGGAGCAGCAGCGGCGCGTCATCGAGTCGCCGCTGGAGCCCGGCCTCGTGGTCGCGGGCGCGGGCAGCGGCAAGACCGAGACGATGGCGAGCCGCGTCGTCTGGCTCCTCGCCAACGGGCATGTGGGCGTCGAGGAGATCCTCGGCCTCACCTTCACGCGCAAGGCCGCGGGCGAGCTCGGCGTGCGGATCCGCGCCCGCATCGAGCAGCTGCAGCAGGCCGGCCTCGCCGCCGTCCCCGCTGACGCGTTCGCGACGCCCACCGTGCAGACCTACAACGCCTTCGCGAACGGCATCTTCCGCGACAGCGCGACGCTCATCGGCCGCGAGGCGGAGTCCGTCGTGCTCACGGAGGCGTCCGCGTGGCAGCTCGCGCGCCGGCTCGTCGTGGAGAGCACCGACCCCCGGCTGCTCGAGCTCGGCCGGGGCGTGGATCCCATCACGCAGGCCGTCATCTCCCTCAGCCGCGCGATGAGCGAGAACGTCGCCGACCCGGCCGAGGTCGTGCGACTCGCCGGGGCGTTCACCCGGCTCGAGGAGCTGCCCTTCGGATCCGCGCGCATCAGGAAGGCGCCCGCGGCCGAGGCCGTCGCCGCCGTCGGCGCGCTGCCGCCGCTCGTCGACCTCGCCGTGCGGTTCCAGGAGGAGAAGACCCGGCGCGGCCTCGTGGAGTACAGCGAGCAGGTCGCGTTCGCGCTCGCCATCTGCGAGCGGGTGCCGCAGGTCGTCGCCGAGCACCGGAGGCGCTTCCGCGTCGTGCTCCTCGACGAGTACCAGGACACCTCCGTCGTGCAGACCCGGCTCCTCGCCACGCTCTTCGGCGGCACGCCCGTCATGGCCGTGGGGGATCCGCACCAGTCCATCTACGGCTGGCGCGGCGCGAGCGCGGCCAACCTCGCGCGCTTCGGGGCCGACTTCGCGCCCGCGAGCGCCGCCGCGGCCGACGTGCCCGTGTACGCCCTCTCCACGAGCTGGCGGAACCCGGCGTCGGTGCTCGGCGCGGCGAACCGCATCGTCGAGCCGCTCACCGCGGCGTCGCGCATCCCCGTGGCGCGCCTCGAGCCGCGCCCGGACGCGGGCGACGGCCGGCTCGACGTGGCCTACGAGGAGACCGTCGCCGACGAGGCCGCGCGCGTCGCCGCGTGGTTCGCCGACCGGCTGCGGCAGCCCGGATCCGGCGACCGCCCTCGTTCCGCCGCCCTCCTCTGCCGCTCGCTCAAGACCATCGAGCCGTTCACGACGGCGCTCGCCGACTGCGGCGTGCCGTTCCGCGTGCTCGGGCTCGGCGGCCTGCTCGACCAGCCCGCCGTGGTGGATCTCGTGTGCGTCCTCCGCGTGCTGCACGACCCCACCGCGGGCAGCGAGCTGGTGCGCCTCCTCACGGGCGCCCGCTGGCGCATCGGCACGAAGGACGTGCACGCGCTGTCCCGCGTCGCGTCCTGGCTCATGGCGCGCGACCCCGCGCAGAAGGAGCTCGCCGCCGAGGTGCGGGCGGGCTTGCGCGCCTCCGTCGTGCCGGACGAGGTGGGTTCCGTCGTCGACGCGCTCGACTTCGTCGTCGGCGCGCCCGAGGGCCACCGCGCGCTCGAGGGCTTCAGCGCCGAGGGCCTCGCGCGGCTCCGCGCCGCCGGGCGCCAGCTCCAGGTGCTCCGCTCGCGCGTCGGGCTCGACCTGGTCGACCTCGTCACGGTCGTGCAGCAGGAGCTGCTGCTCGACATCGAGGTCGCGGCCAACGAGACGGATCCGCTCGGCCGCGCCAGCCTCGAGGCCTTCACCGAGCAGGTGGCCGGCTACCTCCAGGGCGACACGGCGGGCACGCTCGGCCCGTTCCTCGCCTGGCTCGCCGAGGCCGAGCGGCGCGACAACCTCGCGCCGCGCACGGAGGAGCCGGAGCCCGGCACCGTGCAGATCCTCACCATCCACGGCTCGAAGGGCCTCGAGTGGGACATGGTGGCCGTGCCGCGCATGGTCGACGGCGAGCTGCCCGGCACGCTGCGGGAGAAGAAGGGCTGGGTCGCGTTCGGCGCCCTGCCGTTCGAGTTCCGCGGCGACTCCGCCGAGCTGCCGTCGCTCGCCTGGCGCGGCGTGGAGACGCAGAAGGAGTTCGCGGAGGCCATGGAGGCATTCGGCGAGGAGCTCGAGGAGCGGAACGCCGCCGAGCAGCGGCGCCTCGCCTACGTCGCCGTCACGCGCACCCGGTCCGACCTGCTGCTCTCGGGCTCGTTCTGGTCCACGCAGCAGAAGCCGCGGGGGCCGGGGGCGTTCCTCCGCGAGATCCAGGAGGTGGGCCTCATCGCGCCCGACGCGCTGCCCGACGCGCCCGAGCTGGAGGAGAACCCGCTCGAGCCCGGATCCGCCCGCGTCGCCTGGCCGCTCCCGCCGCTCGGCCCGCGAGAGGCCCGGGTGCGCGCGGCCGCCGAGGGCGTGACCGTCTCGGATCCGCACGCCGAGAGCGTCTGGACCCGCGACATCGACCTGCTCCTCGCCGAGCGCGACGCCCGCGCGCGCGACGCCGAGCTCGTCGACCTGCCCACGCGCATCCCGGCGTCGCGCTTCAAGGACTTCGTGAGCGACCCGGCGGGCGTCGCCGCGCGCCTGCGCCGCCCCATGCCGGAGCGGCCCTACCGCCAGACGCGGCTCGGCACGCTGTTCCACGGCTGGGTCGAGGCGCGCTACGGGCCCGCGGGCACGGCCGACGTCATCGACGCGTCCGGCGTCGAGCTCGACCAGGATCCGACCGAGCCGCCCGTGGAGCAGGAGGACCTCGACCGGCTGCGCGCCACCTTCGAGGCGAGCGAGTGGGCCAGCCGGAAGCCCGAGGAGGTCGAGGTCGAGATCCACATGGAGCTCGCCGGGCAGGTCGTCATCTGCAAGATCGACGCGGTGTTCCTCATCGACGGCCGCTACCGCGTCGTCGACTGGAAGACGGGCCGCACCCCGAAGGACGCGGCCGACCTCGAGCTCAAGCAGCTCCAGCTCGCGCTCTACCGCCTCGCGTTCGCGAAGTGGCGGGGCATCGATCCGGAGCTCATCGACGCGGAGTTCTACTTCGTCGCCGAGGGCCGCTCGCTGAAGCCGGAGCGCATCTACTCCGAGGAGGACCTCGTGGCGCTCTGGTCGGGCGCGCGCACGCCGGACGCGTCGCGCGCGGCGTCCGGGGAGACGGTGGGCTGAGGCCGGGAGTCGAGCATCTCCTCGACCTGGTCGACGTCCATCACGGGCAGCGTCTCGTGGGCGATGCGCTGGCCCTCGTCGGCGCGCACGGTGTCGACGAGCGCGCTGAGCATGTTCACGGCGTCGTCGATGATGCCCTGGTTGCGCGTGTCGGCGCCGTGCAGCAGCCAGCGGGCGATCTCGAGCTCGGCGTACAGGAGCGCGCGCTGCTTGAGCTGGCGGTCGACCGTCACGTGGTGCGCCTGGTTGTAGGCGCGGAAGACGCTCTCGGCGACGTGCTCGGCGCGGGCGCCCAGCACCCAGTGCAGGTCGTGCGCGGGGTCGGCCACGCGGAGCTCGGACCAGCCGATCATGCCGGTCACGTCGTCGCCGTCGACGAGGAACGACGAGGCCTGCACGGCGCCGTTCACGACCGCCGGCTGGAACTGCCAGAGCGACGCGTCGTCGAGCGCTTCCTCCCACCGGGAGAGCAGCAGGCTCGGCACGAGCGCGGTCGCGGCGGCCCGGTCGATGAGCGCCGCGGTCTGGCTGTGGATCTCGGCGGCCGAGAGCACGGGCAGGCCCGCATCCGCGACGAACCCGGTCGGCAGGCTGTGCACGGCGGAGACGGCGGCGCCGATGGAGCGGGCGAGGCCCTCGCCCGCGGGGATCTCGTCGAGCGAGATGATCCGGCCGGGGACGTGCTCGTAGACGAAGCCGCGGGTCGGCTTGACGGGCGCCTGGCCCAGGAACTCGGGCACGCGGAACGGCAGGCGGGAGCGGATCCCGGTGCTGAGCGCCCGCAGCGCGACGAGGTCGGCGGACTGCTCGGACTCGGACGCCTGCGTCGTGGGGACGCGCACGAGGAGCTCGCGGCCGTCCCTCGTGGTGAGGAGCGCGGAGTCGAAGTCGCCCGCGCCGCCGGCCGTGAAGGGGGTGCTGCGGACCACGTCGAGCCCCGCGACGGCCGAGGTCGCCAACGCGGCTAGAGTGAGGTGGGATCTGGCCATGCCCTACAGGTTAGGTCGCTGGGAGCCCTCCGTCTCACCGCGCCACGCGCTTCCGGCCCCACCCGCGCACCGTCGGCGGGGCCTCGGCGCCGCCGTCCCGCCCCTCGGCCCGTCCGCCCTCGAAGTCGATTGGTCACCCGTGCTCGACAGCTTCCTCTCCCGTCTGCCCCTGTCCCGCGAGGGCGTCGACCGCGACGGCCTGAACCGCGACTCGCCCGCCCTCTTCGACGAGCTGTGGGCGGATCCGGCCACGCGCGTCCTCCCGATGCACGGCCACCGCGCGCTCGGCTCCGTGGCCGACGACCGCGCGGCGCTGGAGCTCCTGCCGGTCGACCGCGTCACCGCGGCCACCGTGCGCATCTACCTCGGCCGCACGACCGTCGCGCACGAGGGCGAGCCGGCGGGCACGCCCGTCGTCGCGGCCGTCCTCACCGACGCGGCCGCCGCGGAGCTCCAGCCCGCCGAGGACCGCTGGATCGAGCTGCGCGCCACCGCCGTCCAGCTCGACGACCGCGACGCCGCCCTCTTCACCGAGGCCCTCGCCACCGCGAACTGGCACGCCTCCCACGCGTTCTCGCCGAGGACGGGGGAGCCGACCGTCGTCGAGCAGGGCGGTTGGGTGCGCCGCGCGCCCTCCGACGGCTCGCAGGTCTTCCCGCGCACCGACGCCGCCGTGATCATGGGGGTCGTCGACCGGGACGACCGCCTGCTCCTCGGCGCCAACGCCATGTGGGGCGGCGACCGATACTCGCTGCTCGCGGGCTTCGTCGAGCCGGGGGAGTCGTTCGAGGCGGCCGTGAAGCGCGAGGTGCTCGAGGAGTCCGGCGTCACGGTGGAGGACCCGCGCTACCTCGGCAGCCAGCCGTGGCCGTTCCCCGCGTCGGTGATGGTCGGCTTCCTCGCGCGGGTCTCCGCGACGAGCGGGCCCGCGACCCCGGACGGCACCGAGATCATCGACCTGCGCTGGTTCAGCCGCGAGGAGCTGCGGGGCGCGCTCGACGAGATCGCGCTGCCCGGCCCGTCGTCCATCGCGCGCGCCATCATCGAGGAGTGGTACGGCGGCCCCCTCGACGACGGCGAGCGGGAGTGGTGACCGGCCGATCGTGACCGACCAGCTCGTCCCCGGGACGCCCGGCCGCGACCCGTACGGATCCGGCCCCTCCGGCGTCCTCCCGGCGCCCGTCGCCCTCGGCCCCGTGCCCGAGGCCGTCGACGAGCCCGCGGAGGACGTCCCCACCGCCGAGTCCCTGCTCGAGGCGCTCGACGACCAGCAGCGGCTCGCCGCCGAGGCGCTCCTCGGGCCGGTCGTCGTGCTCGCGGGCGCCGGCACGGGCAAGACGCGCGCCATCACGCACCGCATCGCGTACGGGATCCAGGCCGGCGTCTACCCGCCCAACCGGGTGATGGCGCTCACCTTCACGTCGCGCGCCGCCGCCGAGCTGCGCGGCCGCCTGCGCGAGCTCGGCGCGGGGCCCGTCGCCGCCCGCACCTTCCACGCCGCGGCGCTCAAGCAGCTCAACTTCTTCTGGCCGCAGGTCGTGGGCGGCACCATGCCCCGCCTCATCGAGAGCAAGGGCCGGATGCTCGGCCACGCCGCCGAGTCCCTCCGGCTCCGCCTCGACACGGCCGCCCTCCGCGACATGGCCGCCGAGGTCGAGTGGCGCAAGGTCTCGATGATCTCCATCGAGGAGTACGGCCTCGCCGCGCGCACCACGCGCACCCTGCCGCCGCAGCTCGACGCCGACCAGGCCGTGGCGCTCCTGCAGGCGTACGAGGACATCAAGGACCAGCGCCGCCAGCTCGACTTCGAGGACGTGCTGCTCGCCACCGCGGGCATGATCGAGGCGGAGCCGTGGGTCGCGCAGCAGGTGCGCGAGCAGTACCGCTTCTTCGTGGTCGACGAGTACCAGGACGTCTCGCCGCTCCAGCAGACGATCCTCGACCTCTGGATGGGCGACCGCCGCGACCTCTGCGTGGTCGGCGACGCGAGCCAGACCATCTACTCCTTCGCGGGCGCGAAGAGCGCCTACCTCCTCGACTTCGCGTCGCGCTTCCCCGAGGCCACCGTCGTGCGGCTCGAGCGGAACTACCGGTCGACCTCGGGCATCACCGAGGCCGCGAACCGGCTGATGCGCGGCCGGCCGGGCGCGCTCACGCTCGTCTCGGCGGACGCGGATCCCGACGGCGACGGCACGGGCGCGGCGCGGGCGAAGGGGCGCGGAGCGGCCTCCGTGCCCGGCCGCGGCGAGGGCTTCCGCGCGCCCCAGGTGAGCGCGTTCCCGTCCGACGGCGCGGAGGCACGCGCGATCGCGGGCGCCATCGCGCAGCAGATCGCCTCGGGGATCCCGCCCGAGCACATCGCCGTGCTCTACCGCATGAACGGCCAGTCGGCGGTGCTCGAGCAGGCGCTCGGCGACGCGGGCGTCAGCTACCAGGTGCGCGGATCCCAGCGCTTCTTCGACCGCCCGGAGATCAAGCAGGCGCTCCTCGCGCTGCGCGGCGCGTCCGTGTCCATCTCCGGCGAGCCCCTGTTCAAGTCCGTGAGCGACGTGCTGCGCGGCCTCGGCTGGAGCCAGCAGCCGCCCGAGCAGCAGGGCGCCGTGCGCGACCGCTGGGAGTCGCTCGACGCGATCATGGGCCTCGCCGAGCGGATGCCCCCGGGCAGCACCTTCCGCGCGTTCACCGACGAGCTGCTCGAACGCCAGGCCGGCCAGCACGAGCCGACCGTCTCCGCCGTGACGCTGGCGACGCTGCACTCCGCCAAGGGCCTCGAGTGGGAGCACGTCTACCTGATGGGGCTCAGCGAGGGGCTCGTGCCCATCAGCTACGCGCAGACGCTCGAGGCGGTCGACGAGGAGCGGCGCCTGCTCTACGTGGGGATCACGCGCGCGCGATCCGGTCTGCGGCTGTCGTGGAGCCGGAGCGGACCGCAGCGATCGGGGCAGCGGGAGCCGTCGCGGTTCCTGGCAGAGCTCGACACCCGCATCGCGGGTGGGGGCGCGAAGCGCGGCGGCTGACCCGCCCGGTCCGCACGTCGAGGAGCGCCTGGTGCCCGGCGAGCGGGTTCTCGCCCGTCGCGAGCAGGCGGTGCGCCGGCCGCGCCGCGAGGGCCGCGACCTCGCCCGCGACGAGCCCCTCCTCGGATCCGCTGTCGCGCCCGAGCAGCTGCGTCGCGAGGGCGGGCCACGCCGGATCCGCGTCGCGGCGGTGCAGGTCGAGGCAGTAGCAGCAGACCGTGCGTCCCGGTTGCACCAGCGGGCCGACGGCCGCTGTCCGGTCGCCGAGCACGACCGGCAGGTGCGGCACGTCGGCGCGCGCCCACCGCCCGTAGGCGGCCGGCGCGATCGCGAAGTGGGCGACGATCACGGCGAGGTCGGGCGGGTCCTCCACGGCCGCCGGCCCGGCCGCCGGCCCGGCCGCGGCCCGGACGTCGTGGCCCGCTCGGGCGAGGGCGTCGGCAATCCGGTCGGCCGTGGGACCCGCTCCCACGATCGCGACCCGGCCCGTCGGCGCCGTGGGACGGGCGTCCTCGCCCGGCGGGAGCAGCGCGGGCCGCACCAGGTCGAGCAGCTGCGTGACCTGCGCGGGGCCGGCGCCCTCGGTCGCCGCGATCATGTCGAGCCCGCCGCGGCTCACGCCGGTGCGGAGCGCGTGGAGCAGGCGCTCATCGAGGCGGGAGACGGCCGAGAGCACCACGGGCGGGCGGTCGACGCCGAGCTGGAGGGAGTCCGGCGTGCGCCAGACGAGGGGGAGGCGGGGATCGAGTCGGATGGCCATGGGCGCGGAGAGTGCCCGACGCGCCGACGGCGCGCCGGCCGCGTCCACAGGCACGACCGGTGCCGGCTCCGGGCGGCCGCCCGGACGGCCGAGGCCGGCGCCGCGGGTGCGGCGCCGGCCTCGGCGGTGGTGCGGCACGGATCAGACGGGGCGCGGATCCGTGCCGTCGTCGTCCCGGCGTTCGTCCGTCGGCGCGTCCGGCTCGGTGGCGTGACCCTGGCCGTCCTCCACGGGGCGGCCGGCGTCGGATCCGCTCAGCAGGTCCTCGAGCGCCTGGTCGACCTCGTCCGGCTCGGGCTCGCCCTGCGTGAGCCGCGCGACGAGCGCGTGGGGCGCGTCGACGTCCTCGCTCGTCGGCAGCACGTCGGGGTGCGACCACAGCCGGTCGCGCTCCTCCGCGCCGACCGCGTCGGTGACGGCCTGCCACATCGCGGCCGCCTCGCGCAGGCGGCGCGGTCGGAGCTCCAGGCCCACGAGCGTGGCGAAGGCGGACTCGGCCGGCCCGCCCGTCGCGCGGCGGCGCCGCACGGTCTCGGCGATGGCGTCCGCGCGCGGGAGGCGCACGGTGGCGGCGGCGGTGACCACGTCCACCCACCCCTCGATGAGCGCGAGCATCGTCTCGAGGCGGCCGAGCGCGGCGAGCTGGGCCTCGCTCTTCGGCGGGATGAGGGATCCGTCGACCATGGCCTGGCGGAGCTCCTCGGGGTTCGACGGGTCGAAGCCCTCGGCGAGCGACTCCAGCCGCTCGGTGTCGATGTGCACGCCCTTCGCGAACTCCGTGATGGAGGTGATGAGCTGCAGCCGCAGCCAGCGCGCGTGGCGGAACAGGCGGGCGTGCGCCAGCTCGCGCACCGCGAGGTAGATCTCGACCTGGTCGTCGGGGACGTCGATGCCGGATCCGAACGCGGCGACGTTCTGGGGGAGGAGGGCGGCCTGCTGGTCGTCGAGGAGCGGGATCCCCACGTCGCCGCCGGAGACCACCTCGGTGGAGAGCTGCCCGACCACCTGGCCGAGCTGCATGGCGAAGAGCGTGCCGCCGAGGTTCCGCATCATGCGGCCGGCGCCGGCGACCATGCCGCGCATCTCCTCGGGGGCGTTCTGCTGGAGCACCTCGGTGAGGGAGTCGGCGATGCTGAGCGCGACGGGCTCGGCGAGCTGCGTCCACACGGGCATCGTGAGCTCGGTCCACTGCGCGCGCGTGACGAGGCGCGGCGCGACCGTGAGCTGGCTCACGGTGGTGACCTCGTCGAGCCACAGCGCGGCCACCTGGAACGCCTGGTCGAGCGGCGCGGACGCGGCGGCGGTGACCTGGGTCTGCTCGGCCGCGGCGAGCTGGCGGGCGCCCTCGCGGGCCACCTTCCAGTCGACGCCGTCGCCGCTCGCGCTGAGGGCGCCCTGCAGCTGGGCGATGAGCTGGCGCACCATCTCGGGGTCCTGCGGGAGCCCCGCGGCGCCCGCGAGCCGCTCCGGGTCGATCTGGCCGTCGCCGCCTAGGAAGCGCGCGAGCATGCGGCGGAACTCGTCCTCGGGATCGGGGGTGGGCTCGTCGGCCATGGGGGTCCTCCCGGTGGATCAGGCGCCCGATCCGCGGTCCCGCGGTCGGTGGATCCACGCTAGCCCGCGCCCACGGGAAACCCATCCGCATTCGCCTAGGCTGGGCCGTCGCGGCTTCCGCCAGCCGCGAACAGCGGCCCCTCGGGCCGCCCCGTCACCCGCCCGGCGGCCGCATCCCGGCCCGTCGCGCCCCGACCGCGAGGACCTACCGGATGAGCCTGTTCGCCCAGCACGCCCCCCGCGCACCCCGGACACCGCGCCGTCGCCGCGTCGGCCGCGTGCTCGCCGGCGTCGGGGCCGTGCTCGCGCTCTCCCTCGGCCTCATGCCGTCCCCGTACGTGATCGAGCAGCCGGGACCGGTGTTCGACACCCTCGGCACGAGCGACCACCAGGGCGCCGAGCGGCCGCTCATCTCCATCCCGGACCGCCCCACGTACCCCACCGACGGCCGCCTCGACATGCTCACGGTGAGCGTCGTCGGCAACCCCGAGCAGCGCCCCGACTGGTTCTCCGTCGTCTCCGCGTGGCTCGACCCGAGCCGCAGCGTCGTCCCGCTGGAGGCCGTGTTCCCCGCGAACCAGACCGCCGAGCAGCGCGACGCCCAGAACCAGGTGCAGATGACGAACTCCCAGCAGGACGCCGTCGCCGCCGCCCTCCTGGAGCTCGGCATCGACGTGCCGCGCACCCTCGACGTGCAGAGCGTCCTCGCGGGCTCGGCGGCCGACGGTCCGCTGCGGGTCGGCGACGCGATCCGCACGGTCGACGGCGCCGCCGTGGTCGACCTCGCCGACCTGCAGGCGCGCGTGGCGGCCGCCGGCGCGACGACGCCCCTGTCCTTCGGGATCACGCGCGACGGGCAGGAGAGCACGGTCGAGGTCACGCCCGCCGAGCGGGACGGGCGCCCGGTCATCGGCGTCGTCACCTCCACCGCCTACGAGTTCCCCTTCGCGGTCGACATCCAGCTCGACGACGTGGGCGGGCCGAGCGCCGGCATGATGTTCGCGCTCGGAATCATGGACAAGCTCGAGGAGGGCTCCCTCACCGGCGGCAAGGCCATCGCGGGCACGGGCACCATCGACGCGTCCGGCGACGTCGGCCCCATCGGCGGGATCCGGCAGAAGCTCTTCGGCGCCGAGCGCGCGGGCGCGCAGTACTTCCTCGCGCCGGCCGCCAACTGCGACGACGTCCGCGGGCACGTGCCGGACGGCCTCCGCGTCTTCTCGGTGGGGAAGCTCGACGACTCGCTGGCGGTCCTCCACGCCATCTCCTCCGGCGGCGACCTGGACGCCCTGCCCACCTGCTGACCCGACCCCGACGGTCCGAGGACGGCCCGCACGCGAGGGCCCCCTTACCAGATGAGAGGGCGCCGTCGCTCGCAGGCCGCTGGCAAGAGGCCCGCCTAGGATGAGGACTCCGCTGTCCCCGACTCTGAGGCACACACGTGACAAGCACATCCGCCCGGCCCGCCCGACGGAGCCGAGCCCCTCTCGCCATCACCGCGGCCATCATCGCCGCCCTCGTGATCGCGTTCTTCGTCTTCGCCGGCTTCTACGCCGACGTCCTCTGGTACGACCAGCTGGGCTACCTCGGGGTGCTGCTCACGCAGTGGGGCGCGGGCATCGCGCTGTTCCTCGTCGGGTTCCTCGCCATGGCGATCCCGGTGTTCGTGAGCATCCAGGTCGCGTACCGCTCGCGGCCCGTCTACGCGAAGCTCAACTCGCAGCTCGACCGCTACCAGCAGGTCATCGAGCCGCTGCGCCGTCTGGCCATGTTCGCCATCCCCGCGGTGTTCGGCCTGTTCGCGGGCGTCTCGGCGTCGAGCGGCTGGCAGCGCACGCTGCTGTGGCTGAACCGCACGCCCTCGGGCACCACGGATCCGCAGTTCGGGCTCGATGTGTCGTTCTACCTGTTCGAGCTGCCCTTCTACCAGGCGGTCGTCGGGTTCGCCTCGGCCGTCGTCATCATCTCGATGCTCGGCGTGCTCGCCACGAGCTACCTCTACGGCGCGGTGCGCTTCACCGGCCGGGAGGTGCGCATCTCGAAGAGCTCGCGCATCCAGATCGCGGTCACCGCGGGCGTCTACTTCCTGCTGCAGGGCGTCAGCATCTGGCTCGACCAGTACTCCGCCGTCGTCAACACGGCCAACGGCGGCCTGTTCACCGGCGCCGCGTTCTCGGACGTGAACGCGGTGATCCCGGGCCGCACGATCCTCGCCGGCATCGCCGCCGTCGTCGCGGTGCTGTTCCTCGTCACCGCGGCCATCGGCCGCTGGCGCCTGCCGATCATCGGCACCGCGGGCCTCATCGTGGCCAGCATCCTCATCGGCACGGCCTACCCGGCCGTGGTGCAGCGCTTCCAGGTGGAGCCGAACGAGCGCGCGCTCGAGTCGCAGTACTACCAGCGCAACATCGAGGCCACCCGCCAGGCGTACGGCCTCGCGGACATCGAGGAGATCCCCTACGACGCCACGACGGACACCACGCCCGGCGCGCTCCGCGAGGACGCCGCGACCACGGCCAACATCCGCATCCTCGACCCCGCGGTGGTGGGTGACGCGTTCAGCCAGCTGCAGCAGTTCCGGCAGTACTACCAGTTCGGGAACAACCTCGACGTCGACCGGTACCAGATCGACGGCCGGGTCCAGGACACGGTCGTCGCGGTGCGCGAGCTGAGCCCGAACAACACCGGCACCTCGTGGGTCAACCAGCACCTCGTGTACACCCACGGCTACTCGCTCGTCGCCGCCTACGGCACGCAGCGCACCTCCGACGGCCAGCCGGTCTTCCTCGAGTCCGGCATCCCCGCCTCGGGCGACCTGGGGAAGTTCGAGCCGCGCGTGTACTTCGGCGAGGACTCGCCCGCCTACTCGATCGTCGGCGGTCCCGCGTCCGGCGACAACGTCGAGCTCGACTACCCGTCGGGCGTCGACGGCGCCGACGAGACCTACACGACGTTCCAGGGCGACGGCGGTCCGAAGGTCGACAACGTCTTCAAGCGCCTCATCTACGCGCTGAAGTTCCAGTCGGAGCAGATCTTCCTGGCCAACCAGATCAACGACCAGTCGCAGATCCTCTACGACCGCGACCCGGCGCAGCGCGTCGGCAAGGTGGCGCCGTACCTCACGGTGGACAAGGACCCGTACCCCAGCGTGGTCGACGGGCGCGTGGTGTGGATCGTCGACGGCTACACGACGAGCGACCAGTACCCGTACTCGCAGAAGAACGACATGAGCCGGCTCATCGCCGACTCGCAGCAGACGCAGCCGCTCGTGCCGACCGACCAGATCAACTACATCCGCAACTCGGTGAAGGCGACGGTCGACGCGTACGACGGCAAGGTCACGCTCTACGCGTGGGACACCGACGACCCGATCCTCAAGACCTGGCAGAAGGTGTTCCCCTCGACCCTCAAGCCGATCTCGGACATCTCCGGCGAGCTCATGAGCCACCTGCGCTTCCCGGCGGACATGTTCAAGGTGCAGCGCGGCGTGCTCGGCAAGTACCACGTCACCGATCCCGGCTCGATCTACTCGAACCAGGATCTCTGGACGACCCCGAACGACCCCACCGCCACCACGGACCCGGGCACGTCGGCGAAGCTCCAGCCGCCGTACTACCTGACCATGCAGATGCCGGGCCAGGACTCGCCGCGGTTCTCGCTGTACTCGACGTTCATCCCGCCGGCCACGCAGGACACCGCGCGGAGCGTGCTCACCGGCTACCTCGGGGTGGACTCCGACGCGGGCAGCACCGCGGGGGAGAAGGCGCCGGACTACGGGAAGCTGCGCCTGCTGACGCTGCCGAACGACGACACCATCCCGGCGCCGACGCAGATCCAGAACAACTTCAACTCGAACACGAACGTGGCGAACCAGCTCAACCTGCTGGAGCGCGGCGGACGGACCTCGGTCGTGCGCGGCAACCTGCTGACCCTCCCGGTCGGCGGCGGCCTGCTGTACGTGCAGCCGGTCTACGTGCGCTCCACGGGTGACACGAGCTACCCGCTGCTCCGCAAGGTCCTCGTGGCTTTCGGCGACAAGATCGCGTTCGAGGACACGCTGGACGCGGCCCTCGACAGCATCTTCGAGGGCGACTCGGGTGCCACGGCGGGAGACGAGGCGGTGGAGGGCACGACGCCCGCCGACCCCGCTGCCGTGGACGGCTCCGGAGGCGGGGCCACCGACGGCGGCACGGGGGCGACCCCGACGCCCGCGCCGAGCGCCTCGCCCGCGGCTCCCGCGCAGGACGTGCAGGCGGCCCTGGCCGCGGCCGGCCAGGCGCTCCAGGAGAGGGAGGCGGCCTACAAGGCCAACGACCTCGTGGGGGCGGCGCAGGCCGACAAGCGCCTGACCGAGGCGCTGAACCGGGCGATCGAGCTGGGTGCCGCCCGGAAGTAGCCCGGACGCTCCACCAGGACGGCCCCGGCGGCCCCGCGATGCGGGTGCTGCCGGGGCCGTCCTCGTCCGGCGCGGCGATCGGGGCCCGTGCGCGGCGTCGAGTGGTCATGAGCACCCGAGAGGTCTGGTAATGTATTCCTCGTAGCGCGGGGTGGAGCAGTTCGGTAGCTCGCTGGGCTCATAACCCAGAGGTCGTAGGTTCAAATCCTGCCCCCGCAACAGAACGAAGGCCCGGTCTCCTCGAGACCGGGCCTTCTGCTTTGCCCGGACTCCTTCCGGTGCCATGGGGCGGACGCCGTCCGCGTGGATCGCCGCTCGGCGGATCCCCCGCTATGGTCTCGTGACGACGCCTCCATCGTGCGCGCCGCGGCGGCCGGCTCCGAGGCCGTGACGAGCGGGGGTCGAACGTGCAGGGACCGGGCACCGCGGTGTTCCTCAACGGCCTGCCGGGCAGCGGCAAGTCCACGCTCGCGCGGCAGCTGGTGGACGCGCGGGCCGGGTGGTTCCTCCTCGACGTCGACGATCTCCGGACCTCCGTCGGCGGTTGGGCGGACGACTTCGCCGGGGCGGGGCGGACCGTGCGCCCCGTCGCGCGGTCGATCGTCCGCACCGTGGTGGCGGGCGGGGGCACGGTCGTGGTCCCGCAGCTCTTCGACGACGCCGACGAGCTGACGGCCTTCGCGGACGAGGCCAGGCGCGCAGGCGGTCGGGCGATCCACGTGCTGCTCGACGTGCCCGAGGACGAGTGCCGACGGAGGCTGGCACGTCGGCGGCGGGTCGCCGGCGAGGGGCGGGGACCGTCGCTTGCCCGGGTGGTGGGCGAGGCGCTGGACCGGGCAGGCGGTGCCGAGCACCTGGAGGTCCTCGCCGAGCGTCTGCGCCATGTCGTCCGCGGACCCCTCGCTGCGTGTCCCGTCGACGGCCGCGACGGTGGTCGTGCGCTGGTGGAGCTCGTGGAGCTCCTGGACCTCATGGCCCGCTGAGGGCGGACGCCCACCTGTCCCGCCGGGGGCGCGGTCAGCGGCGGCGGCCGGGGAGCAGCGCCTGGGCGAGCGGGATGACGGACACCACGAGCAGGACGGTGCCGAGCATCTCGTCGTCGGGGCGCACGAGCACGCCGCCCGCGAGGAGGCCGCCGAACACGAGCGCGGAGATCGCCCGGCGGAGGGTGCGCTCCAGGGCACCCACGCGGCGCTCGAGCGTGGGGTCGCTGATGGGGAGCGCGCCCTCGTCGATGCGGGTGAGCAGCGCGTCGAGACGGCCGGGGAGGCGCGCGATCGTGCCGGCCGTGTCGGTCACGCGCGTGCCGAGGTCGCGCACCACGTTGCCGCGCTCCTCGCGGATGAGGCGCTGCGCGTACGGCTCCACGGAGTCCCAGAGGTTGAACCGGGGATCCAGCGCGCTGCAGACGCCCGACGTGAGCGACATGGCGCGGATGATGAGGAGGAAGTCGTCCGGGAGCTGGAACGGCAGCGTGCGCACGACCTCCTGGAACTCGTCCGCGAACGCGCGGAACTCGCGCGGATCGACCTCGCGCAGCTCCGCGAAGCCGAGCCCGCCGAAGCGCGCGAAGAGGCGGGTCATGGCGAGCTCGAGCTGCGTGGTGTCGGCCGAGGGGAGCAGCACGCCGATGTCGCGGGCCGCATCGACGAGGCCCTTCCCGTCGCGCGAGGCGGCGGCGATGAGCATCTTGCGGAGGCCCCGGCGCGTGCTCGGCGGGACCTCGCCCATCATCCCGAAGTCGATGAAGGTGAGGGTCCAGCCCTGCTCGACCGAGCCGTCCGCGACGGGCGTGACGAAGACGTTGCCCGGGTGCGGATCCGCGTGGAAGAAGCCGTCGGCGAAGAGCTGGTCGAACATGACGGCCGCGAACACCGGGGCGACCTCGACGGGGTCGATGCCGGCGGCCAGGAGCCCGGCGTGGTCGGTGATCTTGATGGCCGTGACGTCCTCGAGGGTCAGCACGCGCCGGGTGCTGCGCTCCCACACGATCTCCGGCACGGCGACGCGGGCGTCGGCGCGGAACATGTCCTGGAACCGCGCGGAGCTGCGGGCCTCGTGCAGGTAGTCGATCTCCTCGAGGCTCGTCTCGGCGAACTCCTCGACGAGGGCGGGCGCGTCGACCCGGTCGGAGACGAGGCGGACGTGCGTGAGCCAGCCGCCGATGCGGCGGAGCGCCGCAAGGTCGATGCGGACGATGTCGTCGATGCCCGGCCGCTGCACCTTGATGACCGCGCCCGTGAGGCCGGTGTCGGCGGAGTCGATGGGGCCGAGGATCGCGCGGTGCGCCTGGCCGAGCGAGGCGGCCGCGACGGGCGTCTCGTCGACCCACGCGAACGCCTCGGAGAGCGGCATGCCGAGCTCCCGCTCCGCGAGCGCCCGGATCTCGGGGAAGGGCACCGCGGGCACCTCGTCCTGCAGGTCCTCGAGCTCGGCGGTGATCTCGGGCGGCAGCACGTCGAGGCGCGACGACATGAACTGCCCCACCTTGATCATGAGGCCGCCGAGCTCGACCGCGAGGACGCGGAAGCGCCGGGCGAACCTCTTCATGCGGCGGGTGCGCGTGCGCTCGGCGATGCGCCGGAGGCCGACGCGGGGGAGGAACAGCTCGTACCACCACGTCACCGCGAGGTTCCAGGCGGCGAAGCGGAGGATGCGGCGGTAGCGGGCGCGCGTCTCCGGGGCGTCGCCCTCGGGAACCGTCCCGGGTGCGGCGCCGGCCGTGGCCGCGGTCACTCCCGGGCGAGGATCGCGTAGAGGCGGCGGCGCACCGCGTCGAGCTCGGAGGCGGCCTCGGCGACCTGCTCCGGCGTGCCCGAGCGCTGCACCTGCGCAGCGGCCTGCGCGAGCGAGAGACCGGCCTTGGGGAGGGCGGAGCGGTCGCGGCGGTCCTGCGCGTCGTGGTCGTGCGCGTCGGGGGAGCCGGCCCACGGCGCGGTGATGCCGTCGCGCGCGACCGTCGAGCGGCCGGCCTCGGTGAGCGCCCAGACCTTGCGTCCGTCGGTCGTGTCGGCGGCGATGAGGCCCTCGTCGGCGAGGAGCTGGAGCGTGGGGTACACGGCACCGGCGTCGGGCGTCCAGGCGCCCGCGGTGCGCTCGGAGATCGCGTGGATGAGGGCGTACCCGTGCATGGGCTCCTCCGCGAGGAGGGCGAGGAGCGCGTGGCGGACGTCGTGCGGGCCGCGGCCGAGCCGGTGGCCGGAGTCGTGGCCGGCCGTGCCGGCATCGCGCTTCTCGAAGCGGGCGCGGAGCGACTCCATGGCCTGCCACACGCCGTCGGCGGCGTCTCCGAATGCGGATCCTGCGGTCGGGGACGATGCGGCCATGACGAGCTCCTAGCTGTGGGACGTGCGCGGTGGTTCCGACGATAGGGCGCGCACCTGGCCGCGGACCCGGGAGGGGCGGGTTCGTCAGGGAGCCGACAGGTCCGCGGCCCCGGGAGGGATGGACGCGGTCAGCCGACGGCCTGGGCGAAGCCGCGCGACGGATCCGCGAGGTGCTCGAGACCGGCCGGCAGCGCCCGGCCCTTCGCGCTCATCGACTGCGCCCACAGCCGACCGGCGCGGTACGAGGAGCGGACGAGCGGGCCGGCGAGCACGCCGAGGAACCCGATCGCCTCGGCCTCCGCCTTGATCTCCACGAACTCCTCCGGCCGCACCCAGCGCGCGACCGGCAGGTGCCGGGAGCTCGGCCGCAGGTACTGCGTGACGGTGATGATGTCGCAGCCCACGTCGTGCAGGTCGGCCAGCGCCTCCGACACCTCCTCGCGGGTCTCGCCCATGCCGAGGATGAGGTTCGACTTGGTGATCAGCCCGGCGTCGCGCCCCTGCGTGATCACGTCGAGCGAGCGTTCGTACCGGAACGCCGGGCGGATGCGCTTGAAGATGCGCGGCACCGTCTCGACGTTGTGCGCGAAGACCTCCGGCCGGGAGGAGAACACCTCGGCGAGCAGGTCGGGGTCGCCGGAGAAGTCGGTCGCGAGGATCTCGACGCCCGTGCCGGGGTTGTCGGCGTGGATCCGGCGCACGGTCTCGGCGTGCAGCCACGCGCCCTCGTCGGGCAGGTCGTCGCGGGCGACGCCCGTGACGGTCGCGTAGCGGAGGCCCATGCGCTTCACGGAGTCGGCGACGCGGCGCGGCTCGTCGGTGTCGTAGTCGGCGGGCTTGCCGGTGTCGATCTGGCAGAAGTCGCAGCGGCGCGTGCACTGGGAGCCGCCGATGAGGAACGTGGCCTCCCTGTCCTCCCAGCACTCGTAGATGTTCGGGCAGGCCGCCTCCTGGCAGACGGTGTGCAGGTCCTCCGTCTTCACGAGCTGCTGGAGCGCCTGGTACTCGGGGCCCATGCGGGCCGTCGTCTTGATCCACTCGGGCTTCCGCTCGATGGGCGTCTCCGCGTTCCGCACCTCGAGGCGGAGCATGCGGCGACCGTCGGGGGCGGCGGCGGTCATGCGCGGGCCCCGGCGACGGGGGAGAGGGGAGCGGTGGGGGTCATGGCGGATCCGTTCGGGGCGAGGGCGCGCATCAGGTGCGGGCGGAGGAGGGGGACGACGGCGGCCGGCGTGACCGTGCGGCCGAGGATGCGGCTGATCGTGGTGACGCCGGCGTCGCGGATGCCGCAGGGGACGATCCGGTCGTAGGCGTCGAGGGAGTTGCTGCAGTTGAGGGCGAAGCCGTGCAAGGTGACGCGCTCGGCGACGCGGACGCCGATGGCGGCGACCTTCTCGTCGCGCGGCGTGCCGTCGGGTGCGGCGCCGCGGACCCAGACGCCGGAGCGGCCGTCGACCCGGCGGGCGTCGACACCGAGTTCGGCGAGGAGGCCGAGCAGCGCGTCCTCGAGGCGGCGCACGTGGGCCACGACGTCGAGGGGCTCCGGCAGGCGCACGATCGGGTAGCCGACCAGCTGGCCCGGGCCGTGCCAGGTGATGCGGCCGCCGCGGTCGACGTCGACGACGGGCGTGCCGTCGCGCGGCCTGTCCGTCGGCTCCGTGCGCCTCCCCGCGGTGTAGACCGAGGGGTGCTCGAGGAGGATGACGGTGTCCTGCGCCCGGCCCGCGACGACGTCGGCATGCAGGGCACGCTGACGCTCGAGGGCCTCGATGTACGGCACGGAGTTGGCGCTTAGCCCCGTGACGACGATGTCGACCACGGGGTCAGCATAGGTGCGCGGCTCCCGCGAGGCGAGGGACCGCGCGGACCGGTCGCGTTGCGGGGGAGGCCCGCGGGGCGGAGGATCGACACCGATGACCGACACCGCCGCACCCGCCGTCCCCGACCGTCCCGCCCGCGCTCCGCGGTCGCCGCACGTGCTGGAGGTGATGCGCACGGAGCGGCTCGCACCGCACCTCGTGCGCGTGCACCTCGGCGGGGAGGGGACGCGCACGCTGCTGGCGGAGGCCGTGCCCGAGCGGCTGGCCGCGACCGACGCCTACATGAAGCTGATGCTGCCGCAGCCCGGATCCGGCGTCACGCCGCCGTTCGACCTGCCCGCCCTCCGCGCGAGCCTGCCGCCCGAGGCGCTCCCGGCGGTGCGGACCTACACGCTGCGGCACGCGGATGCGGCGGCGGGCACCTGCGCGATCGACTTCGTCGTGCACGGCGACGAGGGGCTCGCGGGACCGTGGGCGGCGTCCGCGCAGCCCGGCGACCTGATCGCGGCGAGCGGCCCCGGAGGCATGTTCCGACCGAGCGCGGACGCGGACGTGACGCGCGTGCTCCTCGGCGACGACTCCGCCGTGCCCGCGATCGCCGCGGCGCTCGCCGCCATGCCCGCCCATGCGCACGGTGTCGCGCTGATCGAGGTCGACGGCGTCGCGGACGAGCTCCCGCTCGAGCGTCCCGCGGGCGTGGAGGTGCGCTGGATCCACCGCTCGCGACAGCCCGACGCGCTGCCCGGCGCGCCCCTCGTCGCCGCGGCGCGCGCCCTCGACCGGCCCGACGGCGAGGTCGAGGTCTTCGCGCACGGGGAGCGCGGCGCGATGAAGGAGCTGCGCGCGCTCCTCCAGGACGGCTGGGGCCTCGACCGCCGCGCCCTCTCGCTCTCCGCGTACTGGGCGCTGGGCCGCGCGGAGGACCGCTTCCAGGCCGAGAAGAGGGAGCCGGTGGGGGCGATCTTCGCGGACTGACGGCATCCCGGGTCGGCGCGTCCGACCGGCTCGGATGTGGTCTGATCCCGCGGGACATGCTCCGGTCGTGATCCCATAGGCATGGTCCCGGAGGCGAGGGCCGACTCCACGGGGTGAGGATCGGGACGATGCGGGAGACCTCGGACGCACGGGTCGGAGCGGCGGCGGGAGCGTGCCGTTCCGGGAAGGCGCGCCACTCCGCGGGTGGTGGGCCGAGGCATCTCCACGACCACCTGTCGACGGGGAAGCGTGTCATGAGGGGACGGCGGTGACGACGAGCCGGGACGGTGGGGATGATCTGGAGGACCTGGTCCGCAGCCTGCGCCCCACCCTCAGCCCGGACGTCGATGAGTGGATCGAGGATCCGGTGACATGGGTCCTCCGCGATGACGCGCACCGGCAATCGCTCTGCATCGTGGCCGTGACGGACGGCGAGTTCGACGTCACCGTCGGCGAGGGGGTGCACACGGCCCGGGGCCTCACGCGGTCCGAGCTCGAGCCCCTGGTGTCGCTCCTGGGGGTGGAGATGCTCTTCACCGCTCGGAGCGCCGCGCCGTGGAGGTGGCAGTATCTGAGTCTCGGCGACGGCACCCCGGTCCTGGCGAGGGAGGCTGCAGCGCTCGGCCCTGGCCGCACGACCAGCCCCGTCGCGGTGCCGAGTACGGCGGATCACATCGCCGCTCTCCGTCCGAGTTCGCGCCGCTCGTGCGCCGCTCGGTGACGGAGTCCACCGAGCACGATCGCTGGCGCCTGCATGGTCGCCGACACGGTGAGGACCTGTCGATCGGCTACGGGGGCGGCTCGACGATCGAGATCGAATTGGGCGATTCCTCCACGGAGCTGGTCGACTTCCCGAAGAGGCATCTGCCGGGCATCCTCGAGCGCTTCGACGGGTCCGAGTCGTCGTGGATGCGGTCCTCGCTGATGGGGATCCCGGTCTCGGTGGGCGTGGTCTTCGCCGACGGACATCGCGTGCCGTGGGACCGATTCCACAGGGTCCTGTCGCGCATGGCGCGAGAAGAGCGCATCGACGGATCCGTCTGACCCACGGCCGGCGACCAGAGCGGGGTCGTGCGCCGGGTCGCGGATCCGGCATGCTGGGCAGGCGCGCGAGCTGGCACGACCGGTCGCACGCGTCCTCGTCCCCCCACCCCGGAGACCGCCATGAGCGCAGCCGCATCCCGCCCGAACGACCATCCCGCCGACGCGGGCGGCGTGGGGGAGGTGGCTCCGGACGAGAGCCTCATCACCGTCCCGGACACCGTCGCCGGGATCCCGCACTCCGTGATCGAGGACGTGCTCGGGATCCTCACCGGCACGTTCGTCGCGTCGTTCGGGCTGTTCCTGCTGCGCGACAGCGGTGCCGTCACGGGCGGCACCGCCGGGCTCGCGCTGCTGCTGAGCTACACGGGCGTGCTGCCGTTCGGCGTGCTGTTCTTCGTCGTGAACGCGCCGTTCTTCGCGCTCGCCGTGTGGAAGAAGGGCTGGCGGTTCACGATCCGCACGGTGATCTCGGTCGGTCTCGTGTCGCTGTTCTCGACGTTGCACCCGGCGATGGTGACGAGCCTCGACCTGCAGCCCGTCTACGGCGTGCTCGCGGGGAACCTGCTCGTGGGGATCGGGCTGCTGGTGGTGTTCCGCCACGGATCCAGCCTCGGCGGGTTCAACATCGTGGCGCTCGTGGTGCAGGAGCGGCTCGGCTTCCGGGCCGGGTACGCGCAGATGATCCTCGACGTCATCGTGATCCTGCTGGGCCTCACGGTCGTGGAGCTCGAGAGCGTGGTCTGGTCGGCGGTCGGCGCGGTGCTGCTCAACCTCGTGCTCGCGCTCAACCACCGGCCGGGGCGCTACACCGGGGTCTGAGCGGGATCAGCCGGCGGGCGGGGCCGCGTCCGGACGCGCGTGCGCGTCGTGCGCGTCGTCCGCGTCGTCCGCGGGGTGGCGCAGGTAGCCGCGGCGGCGCAGGCCGACCTCGAGCGGCAGCGTCGCGAGGGGCGGGATCGCCGCGACGCCCGCGAGGAGCGCGGCCTTCCAGCCCCAGCGGAGCCGGATCGCGGCCACGGCCGTGACGATGACGTAGAGCACGAACGCGGCGCCGTGCAGGCGGCCGAACACGAAGACGCCGAGCTCGGTGGTCTCCGTGACGTACTTGAGGAACATGCCCACGAGCAGGCCCGTCCAGGTCACGGCCTCCACGATCGCGACCACGGCGAAGAGGCGGCCGAGGCGCGACGGCCGGTCGGAGCGGTCGCGCGTGCCGCGGAGGAGGCGGGCGACGGCGCCGGATCCGGCGGGGGAGGACGCGGACCCCGGACGCCCGTCGGCGTCGGCGTCGGGGCGGGCGGCGTCGGCGTGCGGCGTGTGCGTCATGGGGCCTTCCGGGGCGGGGCGGCGGATCCGGTGCGGATCCCCTCGGAGCGGAGCGGGTCGTCACCAGGGTACGGATGCCCTCCGGGCGGATGCTGGGGACGCCGTCCGCCCGCGCGCCGCGACCCGCGGCGGATGGCAGGATCGAGGGGCCGGATCAGCCGGCTCCCGTTACCCGCCCGAGCCCCGGAGGCCCCATGCCCGACCGCGCCCCGCACGTCGTGTTCGTCTGCGCCCGCAACGGCGGCAAGTCCCAGCTCGCCGCGGCGCTCATGCGGCACGACGGCGACGGCGCGGTGCACGTGTCGTCCGCCGGCACGGATCCCGGGACCGACCTCAACGCGCTCGCCGTGGAGTCGCTCGCCGAGCTCGGCATCGACGTGGGCGACGAACGCCCCAAGCCGCTCACGGACGACATGGTGCGCGCGGCCGACCTCGTGGTCGTGCTCGGCGCCGAGGCGCACGTGGACGGCGACCGGGGGGTCGCGGTGGAGACGTGGATCACGGACGAGCCGTCCGAGCGCGGCATCGACGGGATGGAGCGGATGCGGCTCGTGCGCGACGACATCCGCGCGCGCGTCACGGAGCTCCGCGGCCGGCTGGGCGGCGCGGCCTAGGGGCTCAGCGCGTCGGGGCCCGGCCGCGGTCGTCGTCGGCGCGCCCCGACGGGCGCTCGGCCCGGTCGGCCCGGTCGGCCCGCTCCGCCCGCGGCCGCGCGACGAGCGCGTCGACGTGCCGCTCCAGCAGGCGGAGCGCGCGGGCGTGCTGTGCGGGATCCGGCTCGTGCACGAGGAGCTGGAGCGCGAGCCCCGCGACGAGCGCCTGCAGGTGGTCGGCCTCGTCGTCCGGATCCGCGTCCGGCCGCAGCAGGCCGGCGGCCCGCAGCTGCGCGAGCTGGGTGAGGCAGGTCTCGCGCGCGGCGGCGTGGGCGGCCCGGCGCACCTCGCGGAGCCGGGGGTGCGACGCCGCGTCGGCGTGCAGCGCGGCTGTGACCTCGGCCTCCGCGCGGCGCTCGTCGTCGAGCGGGAGCCGCTCGGCGAGGACCTGGACCGTGCGGCGGCGGACGTCCGGCTCGGTGCGGCGGCGCGCGGTGCGGGCGGCGACCCGGCGGCCGACGAGCGCGGTCGCGTGCGCCATCAGCTCGATCCGCGTGGGGAACGAGTGCCGCAGGGACCCGGTGCTGAGGCCCGCCTCGGCGGCGACCGTGCGCACGGAGACGCCGCTCGCGCCGTGCCGGCGGATGACGCGCCAGACGGCCTCGGCGAGCTCGTCCTCGCGACGCGCGCGGTCGATCAGGCGGGGCATGGCGTCACGGTAGCACCGGCATCCCGGCTGTCCGCGGGCGGCCCGGCGAACGCGCCGCGAACGGTAGCGTCGACCGGATGCGCCCCTTCACGCCGCCCTGCGGCCCCGTGGTCGGCTGGGCCGACGGCGAGGTCGCGCGGGCCACCGGAATCCCGTACGCCACCGCCGACCGGTTCTCCCCGCCCGTCGCGCACCCCGACTGGAGCACGCCGCTCGAGGCGACGGAGTGGTCCCCGGCCTGCCCGCAGGTGCCCATGGCGGAGCTCGACGCCGTGCTCGGCGACTTCGCCGGCCTCCGGGTGGACGAGGACTGCCTCCGCGTCTCCGTCACGACGCCGCGCGACGCCTCGCCGGACGCGGGGCTGCCCGTGATGGTCTGGATCCACGGCGGCTCGTACGTCGCGGGCGCGGGCGACGTCCCGATCATGGATCCGGCGCCCCTCGTCGCGGAGCAGCGCGTGGTCGTCGTCACCGTCACCTACCGGCTGGGGCTCCTCGGCTACCTCGGCGACGGCGCGGGCCGCCCCGCGAACCTCGGGCTGCTCGACCAGCTGGAGGCGTTCCGCTGGGTCGCTCGCAACATCCGCGCCTTCGGCGGCGACCCCGACCGCGTGACGGCCTTCGGGCAGTCGGCGGGAGGCGACGCGGTCGCGCACCTGATGGCGCTGCCGGAGGCCGCAGGGCTCTTCCGCCGCGCGATCGTGCAGAGCGCACCCCTCGGCATCTCCCGCGGCCGGCGGCGGATGAACGCGGCCATGGCGCGCGCTTCCCGCGGACTCACGGCGGACATGCCCGTCGAGGACGTGGTCGCGCGGCAGCCCGCCGTCGAGCGCGTCGCCGCGCCGTACGGCCTCATCGGCGCGATGCCCTTCGGCACCCAGTACGGCCACGCGCCGCTGCCGCGCGAGTCGGACCTCGACGCGGCCTGGGACCGCGCGGCGCCCCGCGTCGACGTGCTCATCGGCCACACGGCGGAGGAGGCGCGGCTGTTCCTGCCCGACGTCCCGTGGCTCGCGCGCCTCACCCGCGTGCCCGTGGTGGGCCCGCTCGTGCGGCGGGCGGCGGTCGCGGGCGTCACGGGCATCATCTACGGCGTCCCTGGCCTCCGCTTCGCCCGCCGGCACGCGCGCGCGGGCGGCACGGCGCACTGCTACGTGATCCGCTGGTCGGCCCCCGGCAGCCCGCTCGGCGCCGCGCACACTGTCGACCTGCCGCTCCTGTTCGGCGACGAGGAGGCGTGGCGCGGCGCGGGGCTACTGGCGGGCGCGCCGTGGGAGGGCGTCCAGCGCGACGCCCGCCGGGTGCGGCAGGTGTGGGGCGACTTCGCGCGCGGGCGGATCCCGACCCGACAGCTCATCCCGGGCGTGCTGGAGCTGCGGCGCGTCGACGGCTGACGCGGGGTCCCCTGCGTGCGCCGGGCTCCCAGGGGAGGCGTCAGAGCAGGGCGGAGACGGCCGCGGCGACGACGTCCGGATCCGTCACCGGCACCATGTGCTCGGACCGCGGCGCCGGGATCCACGCGCCGTCCGCCGCGGCTGCCGCCGACGCCCGGTGCGCGCCGACGAGGTCGGCGCGTTGCCGCCGCGTGAGCGCGCCGGACGCCGTGCCGGAGATCACGCGGACGGGCACTCCGGGGAGCGTCGACGACGCCCCGGGGTGCGCGGCGAGCGCCGCGAGGCCCGGCAGGAGGTGTCGCTGCTCGGCCGAGGTGGCGCGCGCGGCCGTGACCGAGCCGGCCGCGGCGACGGCGGCCGCGAGGAGGGGCGCGGGCAGGCCCGCGAGTGCGATCCGGTGCAGCGGCGCCAGCAGGCCGAGGCGCGCGAGCGGCACGAGCATCGCCGCCTGCGCCGCGAATCCCGCACGCGCGAGGGGTCCCGTGTAGGAGCGCGCCCGCTCGTCGCTCGGGTCCACGAGCACCACGCCCGCGGTCGCGATGCCGCGCGCGATCCGCCGCGCCGCCGCCACGCGCACGACCGGCCCGCCCCAGCTGTGACCGACGAGCACGAGGCGGCGGTGCGGGAACGCGGCGATGACCGCCTCCAGGTCGTCGGCCAGGCGGTCGAGGTCGCGCGGCGCGGGATCCGGGTCGCTGGATCCGAGGCCCGCCCGGTCGTAGGCGACGACGCGGTGGGTGCGGGCGAGGATCCCGTTCACGAGGCCCCAGGTGAGGCCGCTGCCGCCGAGGCCCGCCTCCAGGACCACGAGGTCGTCGCCGGTGCCGTCGACCATCGCGCGGAGGCGGCGGCCGTCCGGAGTCGTGACCGTGGCCTCGCGCCCGAGGGAGCCGGTGGTCACGCGAGCACGGGCCACGGCTGCGGCGTCCGGTCGTCTGTCGCGAGGAGCCCCGCCAGCCAGTCGTCCTCCCGGCCCTCGCGACCCATCGCACCGAGGCGGACGACCCCCTCGAAGCGGAAGCCGAGCGCGCGGACGACCGCGGCGGATCCGGTGTTCCCGGCATAGGCGCGCCAGCCGATGCGCACGAGCCCGAGACCGGCGGACGCGTCGAACCCGTGCTCGACGACCGAGGCCGCGGCCTCGCGCATGATCCCGTGACCACGTGCTCCCGGCGCCAGCCAGTACCCGATCTCGGCCCCGCCGTCCGCGATCGCGTGCAGTCCCACGGTGCCGACGAGCGCGTCGCCGTCGAGCACGGCCCAGGTGAGGCGCTCGCCCGAGGCCCAGCCGGCGGGGCAGAACGCGGAGACGAAGGAGAGCGCGTCGTCGCGCGTGTACGGGACGGGCACGGGCACGTAGCGCTGGATCGCCGGGTCCTGGCACGCGGCCGTGATCGCATCGACGTCGTGGAGCGCGGGCGGCCGGAGCGTCAGGCGCGGGGTGCGGAGGGTGACGGGGTCCATCGCGCCACGCTAGCGGAGGGCGTGATGACGGACCGTCGCGGCGGGAGCGCGCACGCAGGGCGTGCGCTGACGCGGGTGGCGGGTCCTGCGTCATCATCTCCCTCGACGGCGCTCGGCCGTCGGGCGACGAAGGGAACGCGGTCGGGATGACGACGCGACACCGGATCCTGTTCACCACGACCCTCGTGATCGCCGCGGGGCTGGAGATCGCGGGGGTGATCCTGCTCGCGACCTCGGACTTCGAGGACGTCCGCGGTCGGGGCCTGTGCTTCGCGGCCACGGGGATCGGGATGACCTACGTCCTCGTGCGGCTCGTCCAGCGCAGGCGGACGGACCGCTGAGGGCGACGCGCGTCCGAAGGCGCGCCTGGCGCATGCACGACGGCCCGCCCCCTGCAGCAGGGGACGGGCCGTCGCACGTGCGGACGCGGATCAGTCGCGGGGCTTGCGACCCCGGCGCTCGGGGGCCGCGCCGCGCTCGGCGGCACGGGGGCCGCCGCGGTCGGGCCGGATGTCGATCGGCCGGCCGTTGATGAGCGTGCTCGCGAGCTTGTCGAGGCGGTCCTGGGGCAGGCCGGCCGGCAGCTCGACGAGCGAGAAGTCGGGGCGGATGTCGATGTGGCCGAAGTCCTCGCGGCTGAAGCCGCCCTCGTTGGCGAGCGCGCCGACGATCTGGCGGGGCTCGACGCGGTGGCGGCGGCCGACGTCGATGCGGTACGTGGCCATGTTGCCGCTGCCGCGCGCGGGACGGGCCCGGCGCTCGCCGCGGTCGTCGCCGTCGCGGCCCGGGCGGTCGTCCCGGCGCTCGCGCTCGACGCGCGGGGGACGGAGGTCGTCGGCCGAGAGCAGGAGCGGCGTGTCGCCCTGCGCCACGATCGCGAGCGCGGCGGCCACGTCGGACTCGACGACGTCGTGGTGGTTCACGTAGTGGCCCACGATGTCGCGGAACGCGTCGAGGCGCTCGCGATCCTGGAGCGCGGCGGTGATCGCGTCGTCGAAGCGGGTGAGGCGCGTGACGTTCACGTCCTCCGCGCTCGGCATGCGCATCTCGGTGAGCGGCTGGCGCGTGGCCTTCTCGATGGCGGTGAGGAGGCGGCGCTCGCGCGGCGTGACGAAGCTGATCGCCGCGCCGCTGCGCCCGGCCCGGCCCGTGCGGCCGATGCGGTGCACGTACGACTCGGTGTCGATGGGGATGTCGTAGTTGACGACGTGGCTGATCCGGTCGACGTCGAGGCCGCGGGCCGCGACGTCGGTGGCCACGAGGATGTCGAGCTTGCCCGATTTCAGCTGCTCGACCGTGCGCTCGCGCTGCGCCTGCGCGACGTCGCCGGAGATGGCGGCGGCCGCGTATCCACGGGCGCGGAGCTTCTCGGCGAGCGTCTCCGTCTCGTTCTTCGTGCGGACGAACACGATCATGCCCTCGAAGTTCTCGGTCTCGAGGATGCGGGTGAGCGCGTCGACCTTCTGCGGGTACGACACCATCAGGTAGCGCTGCGTGGTGTTCGCGGAGGTCGTGGTCTTGTTCTTGACCGTGATCTCCTCGGGGTCCTGCAGGTACTTGCCCGAGATGCGGCGGATCTGCGCGGGCATCGTGGCCGAGAACAGCGCGATCTGCTTCGACTTCGGGGTGTCCGCGAGGATGGTCTCCACGTCCTCCGCGAAGCCCATCTTGAGCATCTCGTCGGCCTCGTCGAGCACGAGGAACTTCAGCTGCGACAGGTCGAGGGTGCCCTTGTCGAGGTGGTCCATGATGCGGCCGGGGGTGCCGACGACCACGTGCACGCCGCGGCGGAGCGCCGACAGCTGCACGCCGTAGCCCTGGCCGCCGTAGACGGGGAGCACGTGCACGCCGCGCATGCCGGACGCGTAGCGCTCGAACGCCTCGCACACCTGGAGCGCGAGCTCGCGGGTGGGCGCGAGGACGAGGGCCTGCGGGGTCTTCTGCGAGACGTCGAGGTTGGAGAGGATCGGCAGCGCGAACGCGGCCGTCTTGCCGGTGCCGGTCTGCGCGACGCCCAGGACGTCGCGGCCGGAGAGGAGGGAGGGGATGGTGGCGGCCTGGATGGCCGAGGGGGTCTCGTAGCCGACGTCCTTGAGGGCCTTGAGAACGGGGTCGGACAGGCCGAGGTCGCTGAAGGTCGTGCGGGGGGCGGCGTCCGCGTCGGGGGTGGATGCGGTGTCGTCAGTGCTCATGCCTCAACGGTAGGGGGTCCGGGGGTCGTCGCGCCCCACCCGGGCGGATCCGGGGACGCGCGGTCGGCGGGGAGGGCCGGTCAGCGGGGACGGCGCCCGACGTACGCGGTGCGGGTGCCGCGGAGGCGGAGGCCCGGGATGCGCGCCAGGGCGTGCGGCCCGTCCGCGTCGAGGAGGGCGTCGAGCGCCGCGACGTCCGCGGGGGCGAGGCGGTCGGCGGAGCGGTCGCGGACGCGCGTCAGCCACGCGCGGGCGGAGGGGAGCGTCGCGGCGGCGGCGATCGGATCCGCGGGGTCGGTGTCGATGCGGAGGACGCGGGTCTCGACGTCGACGAGCCCGGCGTCCCGGAGCCACGGGGCCCAGTCCGGGTGCGACGGGCCGCCCGTGCCGCCGTGCGTGACGGCGTCGTCCAGGCGGTCGACGAGGCCCGGGCCGCCGAGCCCGGGCCCGAGGTCGACGCCGTCCGGCAGGAAGCGCGGCGGGCCGTCCATCTCCACGACGGCGACGAGGCCGCCGGGCGCGAGGCCGTCGCGGATGCGGAGGAGGAGCCCCGCGGGATCCCGCACCTCGTGCAGCACGAGCGAGGCCCAGACGACGTCGGCGGGCGGGAGCGCGGGCCAGGCGTCGTCGAGGTCGGCGAGGACGGGCCGGATCCGGTCGGCGAGGCCGTCGACGACCGCGCGCTCGGCGACGCGCGCGAGCATGGCCTCGCTCGCGTCGACGGCGACCACCTCGGCCCGGTCGAAGCGCCGGGCGAGCGCGACGGACCCCGTGCCCGTCCCGGCACCGAGGTCGACGACGACGCGGCCGGCGGTGTCGCGGGCGAGGGAGCGGACCCACGTGGTCAGCTCGAGGAGGTGGCGGTGCAGGATGCGCGCGTCGAGGTCGAGCAGGGCGGCGAGCGACGGGTCGGCGGGGGCGTGCGCGTGGTGGTGGGGCATGGGCCCATGCTCGCGGGCTGGTGCTCGAAGCGCATACGATCTTGCACATGACGCAAGAGACCGATGTCGACGCCCTCGTCCGCCAGCGCATCCGGGGGCTCCGCGAGGCGCGCGGCTGGTCGCTCGACGTGCTGGCGGCGCGCTGCTTCCTCAGCCCCTCGACGCTCAGCCGGATCGAGACGGGTCACCGCCGCATCGCCCTCGACCAGCTGGTGCCGCTCGCGAAGGCCCTCGACACGACGCTCGACGAGCTCATCGAGTCCGGGGACGACGCCGACGTCGTGATCCGGCCGCAGAAGGACGTCGAGGCCGGGCGCACCACGTGGGTGCTGTCGCGCGGCGGCGGCACCGCGTCGGGCGTCTTCGTCGCGAAGATGCGCCTCACGCCGCGGCGCCCGTTCCCCGTGGAGGACCTCGGCGTGCATCCCGGGCGCGACTGGTTCACGGTGCTGTCGGGCACGGCGCGGCTGCAGCTGGGGGAGCGGACGATCCTCGTGGAGGCCGGGGACGCGGCCGAGTTCTCGACGATGGTGCCGCACGCCATCAGCGCGCACCGCGGCGTGACGGAGGTGCTCACGATCCTCGACCGCGACGGGCAGCGGGCGCACCTCGCGA
Source organism: Clavibacter sp. CT19 (assembly GCF_027858075.1). Classification (NCBI taxonomy): domain Bacteria; kingdom Bacillati; phylum Actinomycetota; class Actinomycetes; order Micrococcales; family Microbacteriaceae; genus Clavibacter; species Clavibacter sp. CT19. Next base: position 408,260 of record NZ_JAQHYR010000001.1, read on the forward strand.
CCACCGGGGCGGGCGCCGCGGGAGCCTAGCCCCCGGGGGCGGGTCCGCCGGGGCCTCGGACGGCGCCCCGAGGGCACGGGCACCGGCGGCGCCTGCGCGTCAGGCGGCGAGCGCGGCGGCGGCCGGGTCCGCGGCGGGGGCCCGCGATGGGGCGAGGTCGACCGCGAGGCTGCGCGTGCCGGCGTGACGGAAGGCGTCGGCGCCGCCCGCGAAGGCGACGCAGGTCGGATCGCCCGGGAGCGGGGCGACGACGACGGGGACGGCCGCGCGGGGAGCGACGAGGGCGGCGGTGCGGGCGACGGACACGGGCACGGGATCCTCCTGATCTCACCGCCCGGGCGGGCGGTGCCCCCAGGCTCGCGGACCGGGATCCGGCGCGCGTCCTCCTGGCGACCCCCGCCCCTCCTCCCGCGGCAGGAGATGCGCCGGGCCGGGAGGACCAGCCGCGCCTCAGACGGTGGTGAGGCGGTACCCGCGCTTGATCACGGTCTGGATGATGCCGCCGTCGGGAAGCGACCGCCGCAGCCGCGAGATCGCCACGTCGACCGCGTGGTCGTCGAGCACCTCCGGCGTCGCGCGGGCGAGCACGCGGCGGGGCACGGTCGCGCCCTCCGCGGCGACGAGGGCGCGGAACAGCGCGAGCGGCACGGGGCTCAGGGCGACGCGCTCGCCGTCGATGACGACCAGGCGTCCGCGGAGCTCGATCGCGCCGTGCCGGGTCTCGACGCGCTGGACGCCCGCCTCCTCGAGGTGCGCGCACACGAGCCGGATGAGCGCCCCCATGCGGAACCGGTCGGGCGTGATCGGCAGGATCCCCGCCTCCACGAGCGGCGCCGCCGTCACCGGGCCGACGGCCGCCGCGACCACCATCGTCCGGAGCGCCTCCTGGAGGTCCTCCAGCCGGCCGGCCGCGTCCGCCGTCGTGAACAGGGCCTCGACGGCGGGCGCGCTCGTGAAGGTGACCGCGTCGATCCCGCCCGTGCACACCGTCTCGACGAGCCGCAGCACGCGCGCGGAGTCCTCGTGCACGGTCCAGCGGTAGGGCGCGACCGTGAGCACGCGGGCGCCGGCGGCCTCCAGGCGCGCGAGCTGCACCGGATCCGTGAAGCCGTGCAGCTGCACCGCCACCGTCACGCCGTCGACGTCGCCGCGCAGCACCAGGTCGACGAGCGACGTGGTGGTCTCGCGCTCGCTCATGCCGTGGTCGTCGAGCGAGGCGGCGCGGATGGCGCCACGCGCCTTGGGGCCGCGGACGAGGATGCGCGCCCCCGCGAGGACCTCGGTGAGCTCGTCGCCGATGCCCGCGGCGTCGGCGGCCTCGAACCAGCGCCGGATGCCGTAGGACGTCGTGGCGAGCAGGATGCCGGGCCGGGCCCGGATGATCGCGCGCGTCTCCGCCTCGAGCGCGGAGTCGTCGCTGACGCCGGTCATGCGGATCGTGGGCGCGTGCATCACGTCGGCGCCGCGGCGCTCGAACGCGGCGATGAGGTCCTCGGAGCGCCGGTCGGAGGTGACGGCGATGCGGAAGCCCTCGAGCTGGTCGGGGCGGAAGCCGGGCTCGGCGTCGGATCCGGTCATGGCGGGCGCTCCCTCGGCGGTCACGGCGTCGCCCGTGCCCGGCGCTCATCCTCCCACGGCGCGTGCCCGGCGGCCGCGGCCTCCTCGGCCCAGCCGGGCACCCGCACGACCTCGCCCACGACGATGACCGCGGGCGAGCGCGGCGCCACCGTGCCGAGCAACCCGGCGACCCCCGCGACCGTGGTGACCGTCGTGCGCTGGTCGATCGCGTAGCCGCGCTCCACGATGGCGAGCGGCATGTCGGCGCGCATGCCGTGCCGCTGGAGCCCCGCCACGAGGTGCGGCAGCGTGTTCACGCCCATGAGCACGACGAGCGTGCCGCCGAGGCCCACGAGGTGCGCGAGCTCGTCCTCGGAGAAGGGCACGTGGCCCGAGACCACAGTGAAGGCGCGGCTCACCTCGCGGTGCGTGACGGGGATCCCGGCGGCGGCGGGCACCGCGACGGCGCTCGTGACGCCGGGCACGACGGTCACGGGCACGCCGGCCGCCCGGCACGCGATGACCTCCTCGCCGCCGCGCCCGAAGACGAACGGGTCGCCGCCCTTGAGGCGCACGACGCGGAGGCCGCGGGACGCGTGCTCGACGAGCAGCTCCTCGATCCGGCGCTGCGGCACGGCGTGGTGCCCGGGGGTCTTGCCCACGTCGACGAGCTCGGCGCCCGGGGCGAACGCCGCCACGTCGTCGGTGGGGCCGAGGCGGTCGTGCAGCACGACGTCGGCCTCGGCGAGGGCGGCGCGCGCCGCGACGGTCATGAGGCCCGGATCCCCGGGGCCGCCGCCCACGAGCGTCACGTGCCCGAGCGGCGTGGGCGCGATGCCCTCGGCCACCTGGAACCAGACGCGCTCGGCCCGGCATGCCTCGGCGACCGCGGCGCGGCGGACGGCGTCGCCCTCCACCCACAGCACGAGGTCGGGCAGCGGCCGGCCGTCGAGGGCCGCCGCGTCGAGCGCCGCGCCCGCGGCGTGGTCGGGCACGAGCTCCACGTGGGCGCCGTCCGCGGCGATCCGGGCGGTGATCCGGCGGGTGGCGTCGGCGCCGCCCACCACGACGACGCGGCGGCCCTGGACATCGAGGGGGATCGGCACGGCTCACACCTTCCGGACGGGGATGGACGGTCCCGACAGCATGACGGATCCGTCGCGCTCCTCCGGGGAGGCGGGCCTCCTCTGGCCGCGCTCCTCGACGCGGGCGAGCGACGGGTCCGGCGTGGTCGGCGCGTTGACGAACGAGCGGAAGCGGCGGAGCCGGTCGGGGTCGGCGAGCGTCGCCGCCCACTCGTCCTCGTAGCCGTCGATCTGCAGCGCCATCGCCTGCTCGAGCTCCTCGGCGATGCCGAGCGAGTCCTCCACGACCACCTGGTGCACGTGCTCGAGGCCGCCCTCCAGCTCCTCCTGCCAGCGCGCCGTGCGCTGGAGCCGCTCGGCCGTGCGCACGTAGTACATGAGGTAGCGGTCGATGTAGCGGATGAGGGTGGCGTCGTCGAGGTCCTTGGCGAGCAGTTGCGCGTGCGCGGGCGTGAAGCCGCCGTTGCCGCCGACGTAGAGGTTCCAGCCGGTCTCGGTCGCGATCACGCCGATGTCCTTGGCGCGCGCCTCGGCGCACTCGCGCGCGCAGCCGGAGACGCCCATCTTGAACTTGTGCGGCGAGCGCACGCCGCGGTAGCGCAGCTCCAGGTGCACGGCCATCGCGACGGCGTCCTGCACGCCGTAGCGGCACCACGTGGATCCCACGCACGACTTCACGTTGCGGAGCGCCTTGCCGTACGCCTGGCCGGACTCGAAGCCGGCGTCGACGAGGATCCGCCAGATCTCCGGCAGCTGCTCCAGCCGGGCGCCGAACATGTCGATGCGCTGGCCGCCCGTGATCTTCGTATAGAGGTCGTACCGCTCGGCCACCTCCGCGATGACCTTGAGCTTCGCGGGCGTGATCTCGCCGCCCGGGATGCGCGGGACGACCGAGTAGGTGCCGTCCTTCTGCATGTTCGCGAGCGCCCGGTCGTTGGTGTCCTGCAGCGGCCCCTGGCCGGCGTCGAGGATGTAGCCCTTGGTCTGGGTGGCGAGCACGGACGCGACCACGGGCTTGCAGACGTCGCAGCCGAGGCCGGACCCCAGGCGCTCGAACACCTGCGCGGCGGAGGTGAGGCCGAGGATCCGCACGGTCTCGAACAGCTCGCTGCGGCTCACGGCGAAGTGCTCGCACAGGGCGCGCGACACCTCGACGCCCGCGGCCTCGAGCTCGGTGTCGAGGATCTTCTTCACGAGCGGCACGCACGATCCGCACTGGGTGCCGGCGCGGCTGCACGCCTTGAGCGCGGCGAGGTCGGTGCAGCCGGGGGCGCCGTCGGATCCGCGGACCGCGTGCCGCACGTCGCCCGCGCTCACGTCGTTGCAGGAGCACACCTGCACGTCGTCGGGGAGGTCGGTGGCGGCCGGCGGCTCGGCGCCCGCGGCCGAGAGGTAGGCGCCGGGCTCGGATGCGAGCTCGCGGCCGAGCATCGGGCGGAGCGCGCTGTAGGGGGCCGCGTCGCCCACGAAGACGCCGCCGAGGAGGGTCCGCGCGTCGTCGCTCATGACGATCTTCTGGTACAGCCCGCGGGCGGGATCGGCGTACACGACCTCGAGCGCGCCCTCCGAGCGGCCCATCGCGTCGCCGAAGGACGCGACCTCCACGCCGGCGAGCTTGAGCTTCGTCGCGTCGTCGATGCCGGGGAACACCGCCTCGCCGCCCGTGATGCGGTCGGCGACGGTCTCCGCCATCGCGTTCGCGGGCGCCACGAGGCCGACGCACACGCCGTCGACCGCGGCGACCTCGCCGATCGCCCACACGTGCGGCGCCGAGGTGCGGCACGCCGCGTCGATCGCGACGCCGCCCCGCGGGCCGAGCTCGAGCCCGGCGTCGCGCGCGAGCTCGTCGCGCGGCGTGATCCCGATGGAGAACACGACGACGTCCGCGGAGATCGTGCGCCCGTCGGTGAGCGCCACCCCGGTCACGCGGCCGGTCGGCGTCGTGAGGATCGCGGTGGGCCGGACGCCGAGGTGCAGCTCGATGCCGCGGCCGTGGACGATGCGCCCGAGCGCCTGCCCCGCCCCCTCGTCGAGCTGGGACGACATGAGCCAGCGGCCCGAGTGCACGACCGCCGAGCGGGCGCCGAGGGCGTGCACGCCGCCCGCGGCCTCGAGCCCGAGGAGGCCGCCGCCGACCGTGACGACGTTCGCGGGCCGGCCGTTCCTCTCGCGGAAGCGCGCGATCTCGGCCACGAGGTCGGCGACGTCCGCGAGCGTCCGGTACACCCGGCCGGACGCGGCGCCGTCGATGGGCGGCACGGTCGCGGAGGATCCCGTCGCGAGCACGAGCTCGTCGTAGGGGAGGACCGCGCCGTCGTCGAGGGAGACCGTGCGGGCCGCCGGGTCGATGCGCGTGGCGAGTCGGCCGGGACGGCAGTCGAGCGCGACGTGGTCCCAGAACGCGGCCTCGCCGAGGGTCAGGTCGACCTCGCCGGCGAGGCGCTTCGAGAGCTGCACGCGGTCGTAGGGGAGGTGCGGCTCGTCGCCGACCACGGTGACCCGGAGGTCGGGCGACGACGCGTCCGTGCGGGAGGCGAGCGACTCGGCGAGCCGGTGCGCCGCGGGACCGCCGCCCACGACGACGACCCGGCGGATGCCGTCGGGCCCCGTGGTCGGGGCCTGGTCGGCGCGCAGGGGGACGGCGTGCGGGTCGGGCGGCGTGGCAGCTGGTGCGCTCATGACGGACCTCCTCCTCGGGTGTCCTCCCACGCTAGGCAGGGCCCGTTTCGGGGCCGTTGCCCCCGTGTCACGCCGTGTGACGCGCGCCTCACGCCGATGCCGGACGGCCGAGAGGTCTTCGTTACGCCGCCGTCACGGCGACGGTCGGAGACCGAAACACCGCGTCCCTAGCGTGGCCGACACGAGCCGCCCGGATCCGTGCCGGGCCGTATACACCGCACCACCCGGCACCGACCGCGAGGAGACCGCATGACCATGACGGAGGTCGCCGCGTCCGACGCGGGCGCGACGTCGACGGGCCCCTGGACCGCCGTCTGCCGGCTCGACCAGCTGGAGCCGCTCTGGGGCGAGGCCGCGCTCGTCGGCGGCGAGCAGGTCGCGCTCCTCCGCCTGCCGGACGGGAGCGTGCGGGCCGTCGACCACGCGGATCCGGCGACCGGGGCCTTCGTGATGGCGCGCGGCATCGTCGGTTCCCGCGGCACCCGCACCACCATCGCCTCGCCGCTGCACAAGGACGTCTTCGACCTCGACACGGGGGAGTGCCTCACGACGCCCGCGCTGCGGCTGCCTGTGTGGCGCAGCCGCGTGCGCGACGGCGTCGTGGAGGTGGCCCGCTCGGCGGCGCTCGTCGCGGCGTCGCACGGCACCTCGGATCCGGCCGGCCGCCGCGCGGTGACCGCGCTCGTGCAGGCCGTGCGCGAGGCCCGGCCCGACCTCCGCGTCGTGGACGCGCACGTCGACGTGCAGCAGCCCGACGTGCCCGCCGCCATGGACCTGCTCGACGACCCGTCCCGCGCGGTCGTCGTCGTGCCGCTCCTCCTGAGCGCCGGGTACCACGTGCACGTCGACCTCGCCGAGGCCGCCGCCGACGCCGCGCCGCGGGAGGTTCGCGTCACGGGCGCGCTCGGGCCGGATCCGCGGCTCGCGACCGTGCTCGCCCGCCGTCTCCGGGAGGCCGGGCTGCGGGACGGCGACCGCGTCGTGCTCGCGGCCGCCGGATCCAGCGACGCGGGCGCCGTCGCCGACTGCCACGCCGTGGGCGGCATGCTCGCGTCCGAGCTCGGCCGCGAGGTCGTCACGTCGTTCATCTCGGCGGCGCGACCGCGCGTGCCCGCGGCCGTCCGCGCGGAGCGGGACGCCCACCCGGGATCCCGCGTCGTCGTGGCCACCTACCTCCTCGCCCCCGGCTACTTCGCCACCCTCGCCGAGCGCGCGGGAGGGGACGCCACGAGCGCCCCGCTCCTCGTCGACGGCGAGGCGCCGCCCGCCGAGCTCGTCGACATCGTCGTCGAGCTGCACGCGTCGGCGGCGGCGCCCGTGCGCTGACCCGCGCCCGGCCGAGGGCGCCCCCGCGCATCGGCGTCCACCCGCTGCCACCCGACCACGATCCGCCATGCCCGTCCCGCTCGACCACGACCAGGAGACCCGCCATGACCGAACTCCTCCCGCCCGCGACCGGGCGCACCGCGCCCGCTCCCGAGCAGCCCGTCGCCCCGGCCGCCGCGCCCGGTGCCGCGTCGCCCTCCGCCCGCACCGTCGACGCGCACGGAGCCCAGGCCCCCGGCCTCACCTTCCGCGACGGCGCCGTCATCGACGGCTGGGACCCGGAGGACCAGGCGCAGTGGGCCGGCGGCGGATCCCGCATCGCCGCCCGCAACCTGCGCTGGTCGATCCTCGCCGAGTTCCTCGGCTTCGTCGTCTGGCAGCTGTGGTCGATCGTCGTGGTCCAGCTGCCGGCCGCCGGCTTCGACCTGTCCACGGGCCAGGTGTTCTGGCTCATCTCGATGCCGAGCCTCGTCGGCGCGACCCTCCGCTTCCCCTACACCTTCATGGTTCCGCGCTTCGGCGGCCGCAACTGGACCGTGATCTCGGCGCTCCTCCTGCTCATCCCGACGATCGCGCTCGCCGTGTGCGTCGGGAACCCGCGGACGCCCTTCGGCGTGCTGCTCCTCGTGGCCGCGCTCGCCGGGTTCGGCGGCGGCAACTTCGCGAGCTCCATGTCGAACATCACCTACTTCTACCCGCAGAGCCGCAAGGGCTGGGCGCTCGGCCTCAACGCCGCGGGCGGCAACCTCGGGGCGTCGGTGGCGCAGCTCGTGGTGCCGCTCGTGATCACGGTGGGCGCGGCCGCGACGCTCGACCTCCCGCTCGCCGGCTGGGTCTGGGTGCCGCTCATCCTCGTCGCCGCGTTCGGCGCCTGGCGGCGCATGGACAACCTCTCGCACGCGAAGGCCGACCTCACGGCGTCGCTCGCGGCGCTGAAGGAGCCGCACCTGTGGATCCTCGCGTTCCTCTACGTGGGCACGTTCGGCTCGTTCATCGGCTTCGCGGGCGTGTTCCCGAAGCTCATCTCCGACGAGTTCCCCGAGCTGTCGACCTTCGCGGTGGGCTCGGCGACGCTGTCGCTCGCGTTCCTCGGCTCGCTCATGGGATCCATCGCCCGGCCGATCGGCGGCCGCCTCGCCGACCGGCACGGCGGCGCCGCGGTGACCATGGGCGCGTTCGTGGTGATGGGCCTCGCGGTCGTCGCGGTCATCGCCACCCTGCCGATGGGCAGCTTCCCGCTCTTCCTCGCGCTGTTCCTCGTGCTCTTCACGGCGAGCGGCATGGGCAACGGCGCGACCTACCGCATGATCCCGGCGGTGTTCGCCCTCCGCTCCGGCACGGCGCGCGCCGGCCGCGGATCCGGCGACGTGGGCACGCAGCGGAAGACGGCGGCGGCGCTCGGCCTCATCTCCGGCCTCGGCGCGTACGGCGGCTTCATCATCCCGCAGGTGCTCAGCCTCTCGAAGACGGAGACGGGCGGGTACACGACGGGTCTCGGCGGCTTCGTCGTGGCGTACGCGGTGATGCTCGCGGTGACCGGGCTCGTCTACCTGCGGGCGGGCGGGATCCGCCGCGGGACCGCCGCCGGCGCGCGCGTCTGATGCCGGCGGTCGCCGAGGCGGGGCCCGGCGCGGTCGGCGGCGCGCCCGCGGGCACGCGCGGGCACTGCCCGTACTGCGCCCTCCAGTGCGCGATGACGATGGTGCCGGTGCCGGTGCCGGTGCCGGTGCCGGCGGCGTCGCCCGCACCCGCGTCGCCCGCACCCGGGTCGCCCGCCGCGCCCGCACCCGTGCTCGAGGTCGCGGGCCGCGACTTCCCGACGAACCGCGGCGGCCTCTGCCGCAAGGGCTGGACCAGCGCCGAGGTGCTCACGGCGGCGGGCCGGCTCACGCATCCGCTCGTGCGGGACGCGTCGGGCGGGCTCGTCCGCGCGACGTGGGACGAGGCGCTCGACCTCGTCGCCGATCGGCTCCGCGACAGCCGCGCGCGCTTCGGCGCCGACTCGGTGGGCGTCTTCGGCGGCGGCGGCCTCACCAACGAGAAGGCGTACCAGCTCGGGAAGTTCGCGCGCATCGCCCTCGGCACCTCCCGCATCGACTACAACGGCCGGTTCTGCATGTCGTCCGCGGCGGCCGCCGGCAACCGCGCGTTCGGCGTCGACCGCGGGCTGCCGTTCCCCGTCGCCGACCTCGACGGCGCGGCCACGATCCTGCTGCTCGGCTCCAACGTCGCCGCCACCATGCCGCCGTTCATCGGGCACCTCGGCGGGGCGCGGGCCGCGGGCGGGCTCGTCGTGGTGGATCCGCGCCGCTCGGCCACCGCGCACCTCGCCGACGACGGGCAGGGGATCCACCTGCAGCCCGCGCCCGGGACCGACCTCGTGCTGCTGCTCGGGCTGATCCACGTCGTGCTCGCGGAGGGCCTCGCCGACGACGCGTACGTCGCCGCGCGCACCACGGGCCTCGACGCCGTGCGCCGGAGCGCCAACGCGTGGTGGCCGGAGCGCGTGCAGCAGGTGACGGGCGTGCCGGTCGCGGAGCTGCGCCGGGTGGCCCGGCGGCTCGCGGACGGCCGCGGCACCTTCATCCTCACCGGCCGCGGCGTCGAGCAGCACGTGGACGGCACCGACACCGCGACCGCCGCCATCGACCTCGCGCTGCTGCTCGGGCTGCCCGGTCGGCCCGGATCCGGCTACGGCACCCTCACCGGCCAGGGCAACGGGCAGGGCGGACGCGAGCACGGCCAGAAGTGCGACCAGCTGCCCGGCTACCGGCGGATCGCCGACCCCGCGGCCCGCGCGCACGTCGCCGCCGTGTGGGGCGTGGACCCCGCGACCATCCCGGGGCCCGGCGTGCCGGCGGTCGAGCTGCTCGGCGAGCTGGGGGAGCCCGGCGGGATCCGCTGCCTGCTCGTGCACGGATCCAACGTCGTCGTCTCCGCGCCCGACGTCACCGCCGTGCGCCGCGGCCTCGCGCGCCTCGACCTGCTCGTCGTGTGCGACCTCGTGCTCTCCGAGACCGCGGCGCTCGCCGACGTGGTGCTGCCCGTCACGCAGTGGGCCGAGGAGGAGGGCACCACGACCTCGCTCGAGGGACGTGTGATCCGGCGCCGCCGCGCCCTCGCCCCGCCTCCGGAGGTGCGCAGCGAGCTGGAGGTGCTGGCCGAGCTGGCGCGGCGGCTCGACGCGCCCTCCGCCTGGCCCACCGACCCCGCCGTCGTGTTCGACGAGCTCGCGCGGGCGTCGGCGGGCGGCATCGCCGACTACTCCGGGCTCAGCCACGCGCTCCTCGACGACGACGCCGTGGAGGCGTTCTGGCCGTACCCGGCCGGATCCACGGGCACGCCGCGCCTGTTCGCCGACCGGTTCGCGCACCCGGACGGACGCGCGCGGCTCGTCGCGGTGAGCCCCCGCGACGTGACCGCGGGGGATCCGGCGCCCGTCGGCGGCGCGCTCACGCTCGTCACCGGGCGGCTGCTCGAGCACTACCAGTCGGGCGCGCAGACCCGGCGGGTGCCCGAGCTGCAGGACGCGCAGCCCGTGGCGCGGCTGCAGATCCACCCGGTGACGGCGGTGCGGCTCGGGATCGTGCACGGCGCGCCCGTCGCGGTCCAGAACGCGCGCGGCGAGGTGCGGGCCGTCGCGGAGGTGACCGCGGGGATCCGGCACGACACGGTGTTCCTGCCCTTCCACTACGCGGGATCCGAGTGCGCGAACCTGCTGACGGCCGCCGACGTGGATCCCGTCTCGGCCATGCCCGAGTTCAAGCGCACGGCCGTGACCGTGCGCGCGCTGGCGACGGACGCGGGGGCTGCGCGTGGCTGAGGCGGGGGACGGCGCGATCCGCGTGCTGGTCGTCGGCCACGGGCCCGTCGCGGCGCGTCTCGTCGAGGGGCTCCTGCCGGCGGTGCGGGCCGGGATCCTCGACGTCGTGGTCGTGGGCGCCGAGGAGGACGACCCCTACAACCGCGTGCTCGTCGCGGAGCACGCCGTGGGGCGCGCCGACCGGGAGCGCCTCGAGGTGGCCGACACGGCCGCGGCCGAGGCGGCGGGCGTGCGCGTGCTGCGGCACGGCGCGGTGGTCGGGATCGATCGCGGGCACCGGATCGCGACGCTGCACACCGGCCAGGTGCTGCCCTACGACCGGCTCGTGCTGGCGACGGGCGCCCGCGCGCACGTGCCGCCGATGGACGGGCTCGAGGCGTCCCGCCATGCGCGCGGCGACGCCCCGTGGGATCCCGACGCGCTCGATCACGGACGGCGTCCGCTCCCGGCGGGCGTGGTCGCGCTCCGCGACCTGCGGGATGCGCGCATCGTGCTGGCGGCCGTCCGGGCCGGGCGGCGCATCGTCGTGCTCGGCGCGGGCGTGCTCGGCATGGAGCTGGCGCTCGCCGCGGCCGAGCAGGGCGCGGACGTCGTCGCCGTGCATCACGGCGACGTCCCCATGGCGCGCAACCTCGATCGCGGCGGCGGCCGCACGCTCAGCCACGCGGCCGACGCGGCGGGCGTCGCGATGGCGGCGCACGCCCGGGCCGAGGGCGTGCTGCTGCACGACCGCGGCACCGACGACGAGCGCTTCCAGGCGCTCCTGCTCGCGGACGGCGGGCGCATCGACGGCGACCTCCTCGTGCTGTCCTGCGGCGTCACGGCGCGCGACGAGCTCGCGTCCGCGGCGGGCCTCGCGGTGGGGCGCGGCGTGCTCGTGGGCGCCGACCTCCGCAGCTGGACCGACCCGGCCGTGTTCGCGATCGGGGACTGCGCGCACGTCGCGGCGCCGGGATCCGCGCGGCCCGACGGACAGGTCCCCGGCGGGCCGTCCGGCCTCATCGGGCCGGGCTGGCGGCAGGCCGACGCGCTCGCGGGGCTGCTCGCGGCCGAGGCGGAGGCCCGGCACGGGCACGCGGCGGGATCCGCGGGAGGCAGCGCGCCGGTCGTGCCCGATGCCCCGCCCGGCCTCGGTGCCGATGACGGGCGTCCGCCCGTCGTGATGCTCAAGGCCGAGGGCGTCGACGTGGTCGCGGGCGGCGACGTGACCGCGGAGCCGTGGGACGACCCGCCCCGGCGACGCCGCCGGCCGGGCCGCGCGCACGCCGCGACCTGCGACACCGAGGAGCTCGACGCCGACGCGGGCCCCGCCCCGCGCGAGGTGGCCGTGTGGACCGACCCCGCCCGCGGCGCGTACGTCAAGACCGTGACGCGCGACGGGATCCTCGTGGGCTTCGTCAGCGTCGGCATGCCGCGCGCGGGTGCCGAGCTCACGCTCCTGTTCGAGCGCCGCGGCGAGCTGCCGGCCGACCGCTCCGTGCTCCTCCGCCTCGATGCGGCCGACGCCGGGGCCCTGCCCACGGGGGATCCGCTCGCGCCCGACGCGACCGTCTGCTGGTGCAACGGCGTGACCGCGGGGACCATCGCGGAGGCCGCCGCGGGCGGTGCTGCCACGGTCGAGGAGATCGGCGCGTGCACGCGCGCGGGCACCGGGTGCGGCACGTGCCGCGGGCGGATCCAGGAGGTCCTCGCCTCCGCGGGCGGCCGGGCGGCGGCGCTGCTGTAGGGGAGCGGGGCGCGCGGCGAGTCACGCGGGCCGCGGGCACGCGCGCCGCGCCGCGCCGCGGGTCAGCCGGGCAGCGGGATCGCCCGCACGGCGTCCCCGGATCGCGCGCCCGCCGACGGCACGACGGCCAGCGCGTCGGCCGCGGCGAGCCCGCGCAGCATGCCCGGCCCCTGCGCGGCGACGGGCACGAGCCGGCCGTCGGCGTCGAGGGCGCACGCGACGAGCCGGGTGCGGGATCCGCCGCCCGGCAGGTCGGCCCCCGCGGTCCACCCGGCCAGCGCGGGGACGGCCCGGCCGGCGAGGCCGTCGACGAGCGGCGGGGCGAACGACAGGAGGCACGCGACCGCGGCGAGCGGGTTGCCGGGCAGGCAGAGGACGGCCCGTCCGTCCGGGAGCTCGGCGAGCATCACGGGGTGCCCCGGGCGCATGCGGACGGCGTCGACCAGGAGGCGCGCGCCGAGGCCGTCGAGGGCGGCGCGCACGTGGTCGGCGGGGCCGCGGGAGCTGCCGCCCGTGGTCAGCACGAGCGGCGCGGTGGCGCGGCCGATGGCGTCGCGCGTGGCGCGGGCGTCGTCGGGGACGCGGGTCGAGGATCCGACGGCGAGGCCGCACGCCCCGAGCAGGCCGGGGAGCGCCGGGCCGACGGCGTCGCGGACGCGGCCGGGCGCGGGCACGCCGTGCGCGACGACCTCGTCGCCGAGGTGGATCACGTCGGTCGCGGCGGGCGCGCGCACCGGCAGCAGGTCGTGGCCCGCGGCGGCCGCGAGCCCGAGCCGCACCGCCGTCAGGCGCGTGCCCGAACGGAGCAGCACGTCGCCGTGCCCGGCCTCCTCGCCCGCGGGCCGGATCTCCGCGCCGGCCCGCGCGCCGCCCGTGGGCGCCAGCGCGTTGACGCGGAGCACGCCGTCCGTGACGTCGCCGTGCTCGCTCCGGAGGACGCCCGCGGTGGACGGCGGCACGGGCGCGCCGGTCGCGATGGGCCGAGCCTCGCCCGGGCCGAGGGCGATGCCGGTGGGTGCGTGGCCGGCGAGCACGGGCGCGCCGACGCGCCACGGCCCGTGTCCGGTGGATCCGACGGCCCAGCCGTCCATCGCGGAGACCGCCGTGCCGGGCAGGTCGACGCGGGCGCGGAGGTCGGCGGCGAGGATCCGGCCCCCGGCGGCGTCGAGCGCGACCGGATCGGCCGCGACGGGGAGGCGGCGGCGCATGCGCTCGCCGAGCAGGTGCGCCGCGGCGCGGGCGTCGTCCCAGGTCGCGTCGCGGAGCGCGGCGGGCGGGGCGGGCGCGGTCTCGGCCGCACGGGTGGCTCCTGCGTCGACGCTCGCCGGAGCGGTCGTCGCGGTGGCCGCCGCACGCGTCGTCGGGCCGGCGGGGGTCACGCCCGCCCGCCCACGTCGGAGTCGGGCTCGGCCGCCGCCTGGTCGGCGCGCAGGAGGTCGTCGCCGCCCCCCGCGCTGCCGTCGGCGGCGAGCGGGCCGACGGGATCCCGCAGGTGGTCGATCTCGGCCGTGATCTCCGCCGCCAGCCGCCGCGCGTCCGCCGCGTCGCCGCCCGCGCGCCCGACGGCGAGCCCCAGCAGGAACGTCGTGAGGGGAGCGGCCGGCCGGGCGACGCCGTGCGCCGCGTCGCGCGCGAGGTCGAGGACGAGGGCGACGTCGACGTCCTGCGCGGGCAGCTCGAGGAGCGCGGCGACCCGGTGGACCCAGTGGTCGAGCACCGCGGGGTCCGTGGGCGCGGCGGGCGGGGTCGGGCCGGGCGCGGTCGGGCCGGGCATCGCGGCGGCGGGGGAGACGTCAGCGGGCATCGGTGATCCTGTCGTCGGGGAGGCGGAGCCCGTGGGCGTCCGCGTCGGCGGGCGTGTCCACGTCGGCGCAGAGCCGCGCGGGGAGGTCGGCGTAGGCGACGCGGTCGGCGTCGAGCGCCGCGACGACGTGCCGGAGCGGCGCGCCGTGCAGGCCGCCGTGCGCGTCGACCGCGTCGAGGGCGGCCCGGAGGGGCGCCGCGCGGTAGAGGGCGAGGAGCGGCTGGGCGCGTCCGCCGGGATCGCGGGCGAGGATCGCGTCGCGGCCGTCGGCGTGCGTGGCGGCGTGCCGGAGCGGCAGGAGGGCGGCGACCGCCTCGGGGGCGCGGGCGAGGTCCGCGGCGAGCACGAGGATCCACGCGGTCGGCGCCGCGTGCGCGAGCGCGCGGACCCCGGCGGCGAGGGCCGATGCGGGTCCGCCGTGCGCGGGGTCCTCGTCGACGAGCCGCGCGGATCCGGCCGCCCGGCGCTGCGCGTCCGTCACCCCGCCCGGCCGGTTGCCCGCCCCGACGACGACGACGACGCCCGCGCACCCGGCCGCGGCGCGCACCGCCTCCGCGAGGAGCGATGCGCCGTCGTCGCCGCGGACGAGCGCGGTCTTGTCGATGCCGCCGAGCCGCCGCGCCCGGCCGCCCGCGAGGATCACCGCCGCCGTGTCGGCCGCCCGGCGGGCACCCGTCGCGCCGGGCTCGCCGCGAGCGGGGCACGCGGGGCGATCGGGGTGCGCCGGTCGATCCTGGCGCGCGGGCACGGCGCGCACGTCGGTCGCTCCTGCGCTCACGGGTCCTCCGGCCTGCCGCGCCCGGGATGCGGGCGCTCATCGGGTTCCCCGCCGACGCTAGCCCCCCGGCGTTTCCGGCGCGTTGCGGGCGGGCGCGTCGCGGTGTTGCCGCGACCTCTCACGGCGCCGGGGACGACGAGAGGCGCCAGGGAGGACGAGAGGCGCCGGCCATCCGCTCAGCGCGCGTCGTCCGCCTCGCGCCGCCCGAGCGCCACGTCCTCCGCGTCGATCATCCCGAGCACGGCGCGCACGGCGACCTCCGGGTAGCGGCCCGCGCGTCGCGCATCGAGGACCGCGGCGCGCTCGGCGTCGATCATGCGGCGCCGGACGCGGTCGTGCGTCAGCCGCTCGGCGGTGGTCTCGGGCAGCGCCTCGTCGCCCGGTCCGTCGTTCCCGTCCGCGAGCGCTCGGTCGCGCGCCGCGAGGCCGGCGGCGCGCGCCTCGTCGAGCAGGCGGTCGCGGTCGGAGCGCTCCTGGTCGTCGGCGGAGTGGCCGAGCCGGAGGCGGCGGATGAGCGCCGGCAGCGCGAGCCCGCCCACGAGCGTCCCCGCCACCATCACGAAGGCGAGGAACTGCAGCAGCTCGCGCTCGGGCGTCTCCTCGGGGAGGAGGAACGCGGCGGCCAGCGTCACCACGCCGCGCACGCCGGCCGACGACACGGCCGTCACGGTCCGCCAGTTCCAGGAGCGGGCGCGGAGCCGGGCCGGCCCGTGGTCGAAGAGCACCTTGGCGAGCGCCACCGACGCGAAGCGCGCGGCCGTGAGCACCGCGAGCAGCAGCACCGACAGCCCGGCGATGCTCCAGCCGTCGAGGCTCGACTCCGGCAGCCCCCGCACGATCCCGGCGAGGCTCAGCCCGATGAGGAGGAAGACCGCGTTCTCCAGCAGGAACTGGATCGTCCGCCAGTTCACCGACTCCGCGATCCGGGCTTCGGGGGACTGGATGAGCGGCGCGCGGTACCCGAGCACGAGGCCGGCGGCGACGACCGCGAGCACGCCGGATCCGCCGAGCTCCTGCGCGGGGATGAACGCCACGTAGGGGATCGCGAGCGACAGGCTCGTGTCGAGCACGGCCGACCGGAGGAACCGGCGCACCGCGGAGAAGAGGAAGGCGACCGCGAGCCCCACCGCGATGCCGAGCAGCACGGCCACCGCGAACCCGCCCGCGACGTCCACCGGGTGCACGACGCCGACGATCGCCGCGATGGCCGTGTTGAGCGCGACCAGCGCCGTCGCGTCGTTGAGGAGGCTCTCGGTCTCGAGGATGGACATGACGCGTCGGGGGAGCCGCACGCGCCCGGCGACCGCCGACACCGCGACCGCGTCGGTGGGCGCCACGACCGCGCCGAGGGCGAGCGCCGCGGCGAGCCCCACCGCGGGCACGAGCGCCCAGAGCGCGAGCCCGAACACGAGCAGCGTGACCACCACCACGCCCACCGAGAGCACCGCGATGCTGTCGCGCCGCGCCCGGATGTCCGCCAGCGGCGTGCGGATCGCGGCGGCGAACAGCAGCGGCGGCAGCAGCCCGTAGAGCACGGCGTCCGGCTCGATCTCGACCTGCGGCACGCCCGGCACGAACGACGCGACGGCGCCCACCGCCACGAGCGCGACGGGCGCCGACCAGCCCGCACGCCCGGCGATGCCGGACACCGCCACCGTGACGACGACGAAGGAGACGACCCAGGCGATGATCTCGGGCATGCGCGGCGTCCGATCGGGAGAGCGGGAGAGCGGGAGGGGAGGTCGTGCGCTGGGGGCGCGACGGGCCGGTCAGGCGGGGCGGATCCGTCCGCGGGCCGCCTCGAGGTCCCTCGCGTCGAGCCCGTGGCCGCCGGGTCGCACGCGCGAGACGGCATCGGCCCCGCGGGCCGCGGCCTCGCGCACCGCGCGCTCCACGTCGGCGAGCGGCGCCATCGGATCGGCGTCGCCGTTGAGCAGCGTGATGCGCGCACCCGAGAGGTCCGCGGCCGGCTCCCGGTCGCCGAGGGGCCAGCGCGCCGAGAACGCGAGGGTCTCCGGCAGGACCGCCGGATGCAGCAAGGTGGTCGCCAGCGCCATGTTCGCCCCGTTCGAGAACCCGACGGCGAGGATCGCGCGCCCCTCGAGAGCGTAGGCCGACCGCGCCGCGGCGACCAGGTCGGCCAGCTCGGCCGCGCGCGCCACCACGTCGTCCACGTCGAAGACGCCCTCGGCGTGCCGGCTGAACCAGCGGGCGGCGGATCCCTCGCGCACGCTCCCGCGCGGTGCCAGCACCGGCTGACCGGGCGCCACGAGCCGCGCGAGCTCGATGCCCTGCCGCTCGTCGGCGCCCGTGCCGTGGAGCCCGAGGATCACCGGGCCGTCGACCGCGCCGGGCTGGACGAGGTGCGGGGTGCGGTCGAGGAGCGCGCTCACGCGACGGAGCCGGCGTCGGGCGCGTCGGGCGAGACGGCCGACTCGTCGGGCAGGCGCAGCGGCGGCACCGCGGCCTCGATGTCGGCGCGGCTCGGCTCCAGCCACGGCGGCAGGCGGAGGCTGCGGCCGAGCTCGAGCAGCGGCTCGTCGATGTCGAAGCCGGGGGTGTCCGTCGCGATCTCGAACAGCACGCCGCCGGGCTCGCGGAAGTAGATGGACGTGAAGTACTGCCGGTCGAGGATCTGCGTCACCTGGTGCCCGCGGTCCACCAGCTCGTCGCGCCATGCCTGCTGGCGGGCGCGGTCGGGCACGCGGAACGCCACGTGGTGCACGGTGCCGCCCGCGGTCAGGCCCTGCTGCACGCCCGGGTCGGCGACCACGTCGACGATCGCGCCCGGTCCGCCGTCGCCCGCGGCGAAGCGGAAGCGGCCGTCGCGCTCGTCCACGAGCCGGAGCCCGAGGTCGTCGGTGAGGACGGACGCGGTGCCCGCCGGATAACGCACGGTGAGCACGGAGGAGTGCTGGCCGCGGATCGCGTGCTCGGCGGGCACGTCGGCGGAGTCCCACGGGTCGCGCGGGTCGTCGACGGAGGACGCGACGAGGTCGAGCTGCAGGCCGTCGGGGTCGCGGAGGGAGAGGCGCTCCTCCGCGGATCCGGTCGACGAGATCGACGAGGCGACGCCGACCCGGCGCAGGTGCTCGGTCCACCAGCCGAGGCTGCCGGCCGGCACGGAGAACGCGGTCGTCGTCGACTGGCCCGCGCCGACGCGGCCCGCCGGCACGCCCTTCCACGGGAAGAAGGTGAGGAGGGATCCGGGCCGGCCCTCGGCGTCGCCGTAGTAGAGGTGGTAGCTGCCCGGACTGTCGAAGTTGACGGTGCGCTTGACGAGCCGGAGCCCCATGGCGCGCACGTAGAAGTCCACGTTCCGCTGCGGGTCGCCGCCGATGGCGGTCACGTGATGCAGTCCCTGGGTGCTGGCGGTCATGAGGCGCTCCTTCCGCGCGGCCCGGTCGGGCCATGTCCATGCAAACGCATGGGGTGGCGGATCATTCCCGCCGGGGACGCAGGAGGGGAGGTGGCGCGCGCCACCTCCCCTCGTCCGTCGCTCCTCGTCAGTCGTCGAGGTGGGCGATCGCGTAGTCGGCCTCCTCGGCCGTGAACTTCTCGCCGTACTCGCTCGTGAGCTGGTCGCGGATGGCGGCCGGGGACATGGCGGCCATCTCGCGGTAGGTCTTCGCCTTCGCGAGCGCGTTGGCGTTCCAATCGGCCTGGATGTTGTCGACGGCGTACTGCGCCGCCTCGGGCGTGAACTTCTCGCCGTACTCGCTCGTGAGCTGGTCGTAGAGGCCGGCCTTGCTCATGTCGAGGCTGTTCGCGTACGTCTCCGCCTTGATCAGCGCGGTGGCGCTCTCGACGGGGACGGCCGGCGCCGCGGGCTCGGCCGCGGCGGAGGTCTCCTCGACGGTCGGCTCGGTCACCTCGGGGGTCGGCGCGGGAGCGGCCTCCGCCTCGGCCGTCGCCTCGACGGCCGCCCGCTCCACGGAGGAGCTCACGGTGCCGAGCGCGGCGGCGAAGGTGATGGTGACGATGAGCGACGTGACCGCCGCGACGGCGCCGAGGGAGAGCCCGGTTATCGCGAACCCCTTGCTCTGCGCGCGGCGCAGGGCGAGGATCCCGAGCACGACGGCCGCCGCACCGAGGATCAGGCCGCCGACGGGGACGAGCCCCGACAGGAACGCGACGATCCCGACGACCAGCGCGGCGACGGCGAGGCCCTTCGGCTGCGCGCCGTACGGGGGCGGAGGGGCCAGGGTGGTGGTCCCGCCGGGGACGGGCGGGCCGGAGGGGCCGGCGGGTCGGGCGTCGTTCGGGTCCTGGGACGGGTACCCAGGCTGCTCGGGGGTGCTCATGGGTCGAGCTTCACATCATGCAGATGCATGTACCTCCCCCAGTTCGCGTGCTCCCCGGACGGGGGCCGACGACACGGCAGCCCCGATCGGGGAGCCGCCTCACCCCCCGACGGCCCGCCGCACCAGCTCCGCCACGCGCTCCTCGTTCGCGGGATCCACCGCGGTGAGCGCGTACGAGGTCGGCCACATGGTGCCCTCGTCGAGCCGCGCCGGATCCTGGAACCCGAGCGTGGAGTACCGGGTGCCGAACTTCGATCCCGGCTGGAAGAACACGACGGGCTTGCCGTCCGCGTCGGCGTAGGCCGGGAAGCCGTACCAGGTCTTGGGGGCGAGGCCCGGCGCGTGCGCGAGCACGAGCGCGTGCAGCCACTCGGCGATGGCGCGCTCCTCGGGCGGCATCGCGGCGAACGCGTCGAGCACGCCCTGGAGCGCGGCCGCCTGCTTGTCGGCGGCCTTCTGCGCCTTGGCCTCCTCGCGCAGCTCGCGGGCGCGCTGCTTCATCGCGTCGCGCTCGTCCTTCGAGAATCCGGTGTCGGTCATGTCCGCTCCCTGCCTGGTGGTGTGCCTGGAGCGTGACAGGTGCCGGGGGAGCCGACAAGCGCCCGGCGGATCTGCACCCCGGCCGGACGGCGTACCGTCGTCCCATGAGCACCCACGAGCAGGACCAGCCCATCATGGACGGCGCCGGCGAGGCCACGGCGGACGAGAAGCGCGCCGGGCTCGCGGAGCAGGTCGCCTACGACCACCGCGACAGCGGATCCGACGCCATGGCCGCCGACCTCGCGCGCCGCACCGAGGACGCCGGACTCGGCGACGGACCGGCCGATCCCGCCGCCACGCAGGCGACCTCCACCGGCCGCGACGGCGTCGCCGGCGAGGCCGACGCCGACGTCGACGGGCCGCACCCCGCCTGATCCGACCGACACGCCCGCGAGGAGCCGCCCGGAATGCCCGGGCGGCTCCCCGTCGTTGGGGCAGGGGATGACCGAGATCCGAGAGACCCCCGCCCGCACGTCCGCCCCCGCCGCGTCCCCCCGCTCCGACGGCACCGGCCGCACGGCCCTCGTGGTCGGCGCCACGGGCATCAGCGGATCCGCGCTGGTCGACCAGCTCACCGCCGAGGGCTGGGACGTGCTCGCCCTCAGCCGCCGCGCCGGCGCCGACCGCCCGGGCGTCCGCTGGATCAGCGCCGACCTCCGCTCCGCCGACGACCTGCGCCGCGCGCTCGCGCCCGAGAAGCCGACCCACGTGTTCTTCACGGCCTGGTCGCGCCAGGCGACGGAGCAGGAGAACATCGCCGTCAACGGCGGCATGGTCCGCGACCTCCTCGCCGCCCTCGACGGCGCGCCCGTCGAGCACGCCGCGCTCGTCACCGGTCTCAAGCACTACCTCGGCCCGTTCGAGGCGTACGGCCAGGGCGCGATGCCCGACACCCCGTTCCACGAGGACGAGCCGCGCCTCGACGCCCCGAACTTCTACTACGCGCAGGAGGACGAGCTGTTCGCGGCCGCCGCCCGCCAGGGCTTCGCGTGGTCGGTGCACCGCTCGCACACCGTCATCGGGCACGCGGTCGGCAACCAGATGAACATGGGGCTGACCCTCGCAGTGTACGGCTCCATCTGCCGTGACCTCGGCCTGCCGTTCGTCTTCCCGGGCAGCGAGACCCAGTGGAACGGGCTCACGGACGTCACCGACGCCACCGTCCTCGCCGACCAGATGATCTGGGCGGCCACCGACGAGGCTGGCCGCGACGCGGCGTTCAACGTCGTCAACGGCGACGTGTTCCGCTGGCGCTGGATGTGGCCGCGCCTCGCCGCGTGGTTCGGCGTCGAGCCCGTCGGCTTCCAGGACGCGCCGCGCCCCCTCGAGCAGCAGATGGCGGGCTACGAGGACGAGTGGGCGCGCATCGCCCGCGAGGCCGGGCTCGCGGAGTCGGATCTGGACCGCATCGCGTCCTGGTGGCACACCGACGCCGACCTCGGCCGCGACATCGAGGTCGTCACCGACATCAGCGCGAGCCGGCTCGCCGGGTTCCACACGCACCACCGCACGCTCGACAGCTTCCTGGGGCTCTTCGAGCGCTACCGCACGGAGGGGCTCATCCCGCGCTGACCGCCGCTCCCGGTCCGGCCGGCGACGGTCGGGCCGGCAGGCGTCCGTAGGAGAGGCGGCGGATCGCCCGCTCGGCCGGGCCCGCGATCCCGCGCCGCTCGAGCGCCACGGACACCGCGACCGTGACGAGCCACACCCCGATCGCGACGAGGGCGATGCGCGCCGTCCCCGCGCCCACGCCGAGGCCGAGCGCCCACGGCTCGAGCAGGATCGCGAAGAGCACCGACTGCAGCAGGTAGCAGGTCATCGAGCGGCGGCCCACCGCGATCAGCGCCCCGAGCACCGGACCGGGCGCCGCATCCGCGCGACGGGCCCGCACCGCGACGGCCCACCCCACGACGCCGAGCAGCCCGAGCGCGCCCGCGACGCCCGTGGCCCCGTGCAGCACGCCGAGCAGGTACAGCGTCACGGGATCCGCGTCGAGCGCGCCCACGGTCCCGAGCACCAGCGGCAGCGCGCCGAGCACGCTGACGGGCATCCCCACGAGCGCGAGTCGCCGGAGGAGCGGCAGGTGCGCGCCCGGCTCCTCGAGCACGCGGCGGCGGCCGAGCAGGATCCCGACGGCCGCGAGCGGCACGAGCGTGCCCACCGTCAGGGGCGTGGCGACGAGCAGCGCGGCCAGCGTGACGGAGCGGCTCGCGAGGTCGCCGAGGAACGAGCCGTCGCCGCCGAAGAGCGAGCCCGCTGCGTCACCGCCCGCGAGGCCGTCCGCTCCCGCGAGGGCGAGGAACGCGATCGCGGGCGCCCACACGAGCACGCGGAAGACGCGATCGCTCGCGCGGTACAGGGCGGCGAGGGCGAGCCCGAGGATCCCGTACGACAGCAGGATGTCGCCCTCGAAGAGCAGCACCACGTGCAGCGCCCCGAACACCATGAGCCAGAGGCTCCGGCGCAGCAGCAGACGCCGGGCGCGCGGTCCGTCGACGCCCGCCGCGGCCTGCCGGCGGAGGATCACGGTGAAGCCGTAGGCGAAGAGCATCGTGAACAGCGGGAACGCGCGGTTGTCGACGAACGTGCCGACCAGCACGTCGGCCACGTGGTCGAGCGCGGTGCCGTCCGTCGGACGCGCGAGCGGCCCGGTCGGGCGGCCGGCGATGAAGTACACGGAGTTCGCGAGCGCGATGCCGAGGAGCGCCATCCCGCGGAGGAGGTCGGGCGCCGGGCTCCGCTCCGACGCGGCGGTGGGCGCGGCGTAGGCGGCGGGCGGGGGCGCGGGCGTCGGCGCGGGCGCGGGGGAGCCGGGGATCGTGGTCACCCGTCCAGCCTGCCCGCCGCGCGCCGGGGCCGCCACCGTCGCGGGCGGGGCGGCATCCACCGATCGGCCGATGCCGTGGATCGACCGCTCGGCCGTTCCCCTCCAGCCGCTCGGCCGCCACGCTGGACCCATGACCACAGCAGCCGTCGAGGAGCACGTGAGCGTGCGCGACCTCGCCAAGTCCTACGGCACGACCACCGCCCTCCGGGGCGTCACCTTCGACATCCACCGCGGCGAGACGTTCGCGCTCCTCGGGCCGAACGGCGCCGGGAAGTCGACGACCATCGAGATCCTCGAGGGGTACCGGCTCCGCAGCGGTGGATCCGCGCGCGTGCTCGGCGTGGACCCCGCGACCGGCGGCCGCGCCTGGCGCGCCCGCATCGGCATGGTGCTCCAGTCGAGCTCGGAGAGCGGCGCCATGACCGTCCGCGAGCAGGTCGCGCACTTCGCCCGCATGTACCCGCGGCCACGCGACGTCGACGCGACCATCGCGGCCGTCGGCCTCACCGAGAAGGCCGGCACCCTGCTGCGCGCTCTCTCCGGCGGCCAGCGCCGACGCGTGGACGTGGCCCTCGGGATCATCGGCCGCCCCGAGCTGCTGTTCCTCGACGAGCCGACGACCGGCTTCGACCCCGAGGCCCGGCACCGCTTCTGGGACCTCGTGCGCGAGCTCAAGGCCGAGGGCACCACGATCCTCCTCACCACCCACTACCTCGACGAGGCCGCGCAGCTCGGCGACCGGGCCGCGGTGATCGCGGGCGGCGAGCTGGTGGCGATCGGCCGGCTCGACGAGATCGGGGGAGAGGAGGCGCGGATCCCGCGGGTGCTCTGGCGCGACGACGACGGACCGCACGAGGAGCGCACGCGGGAGCCCGCCGCGACCGTGGCGCGCCTCGCCGCGGCCACCCCGGGCGGGGAGCCGCGCGACCTGCGGATCGTCCGGCCGAGCCTCGAGGACGTCTACCTCGGGCTGCTCGCCGAGGCCGGCGCCCCGGCGACGGGCGCACCGACCGCCGCAGCCGCCGCGTCCGCCGCCGAGGAGGTGGCGGCATGACCGCCGTCCGCCCCGCGCGTCTCGCCGCGGACCGCGCCCTCGCCCTGCCCGGCGTCCTCCCGCTCGGGCTCCACCGGATCCGCTACGAGGTGCGGCGCTACTTCCGGCAGACCGACACCATCATCTTCACGTTCCTCTTCCCGGTCATCATGCTGTCGATCTTCTCGGTGGCCTTCGGCTCGTCCGGCAACCTCGGCACCGCGCCCGACGGGTCCGGCGGCGTCAGCGCCGCGGCCTACTACCTGCCGGGCATGATCGCGGCGGGCATCCTCCTCTCGGGCGTGCAGAACCTCGCGGTCGACATCGCGATGGAGCGCAGCGACGGGACGCTCAAGCGGCTCGCCGGATCCCCGCTCCCGGTGCTCTCGTACTTCATCGGCAAGGCCGGGCAGGTCGTCGTCACCTCGCTGCTCCAGATGGTCGTGCTGCTCCTCGTCGCCCGGTTCGCCTTCGGGGTGGAGCTGCCGACGGACGCCGGCCGCTGGGCCACGTTCGCGTGGGTGTACGCGCTCGGGATCACGTCGTCGGCCGTGCTCGGCATCGCGCTCAGCCGCATCCCGCGCTCCGGGGCCTCGGCCACGGCGGTGATCACGACCATCGTGCTGGTGCTGCAGTTCATCAGCGGCGTGTACCTGGCGTTCACGATGCTGCCGACCTGGCTGCAGGACGTCGCGGCCTTCCTGCCGCTGAAGTGGATGGCGCAGGGCATGCGCGCCGTGTTCCTGCCGGACGCGCTCGCCTCCGTCGAGCGCGGCGGCACCTGGGACCTCGCGGGCGTCGCGGGGGTCCTCGCGATCTGGCTGGTCGGCGGCACGATCGCCGCCGTCGCGACCTTCCGCTGGATCCGACGGGACTCCTGAGCGGTGCGCGAGCGCACGGCGGGATGGCAGGCTCAGGGCATGATCCCGGTCCGCACCGTCCACCTCGCCTACGCGGTGGCCATGGCGGTGCTGGTCCTGCTCGCCCTCGGCCAGCGCGGGGACGTCGGGTGGGGCGCGTGGGGCGCGATCGCGGCCATGATCGCCCTGTACCTCCTGGTGGGCCGTCGTGCGCTCGAGGCCGCCGCGGCGGCGTCTGCCACGGAGGCGCGGCTGCCCCCGGAGCCGTCGGCGGTCGTCTTCCTCGCGCTCGTCATCCCGGCCGCCACCTGGGGCGTCGCGAGCCTGTCGACGTTCGCCGTCGTCCAGTGCGTGCTGTGCCCGCTCGTGTGGCTGCTCCTCGACCGGGTGCGCGACGCCGTCATCGGGACCCTCGTGCTCACCGCATCCATCGCCGTGGGCTTCGTGGTCGGCTTCGGCGACCTGCCGGGCGCCCTCCCGACCATGGCCCTGTCGCAGGGGCTCAGCCTCGGCGGCACCATCGCGCTCGGGCTCTGGATCACGCGGATCGCCGACCTCAGCCGCGAGCGCCTGCAGCTCCTGGAGGGGCTCCGGGCGGCGCAGGCGCAGGTCGAGGAGCTCGGTCGTGAGGCGGGGACCGCCCGCGAGCGGGAGCGGCTGTCGGCCGACATCCACGACACGGTCGCGCAGGACCTCACGGGCGTCGTGATGCTCGCCCAGCGCGGACGCCGCGAGCTCCGCGGCGCCGACCCCTCCGCGGTGGAGGCGACGCTCGCGCTCCTCGAGGACAGCGCGCGCGACGCCCTCACCCAGACGCGCGCCATCGTCGCCGCCACCGCACCCGTCGAGCTGACGGACGGCCTCGCGGCGGCGCTCCGCCGGATGGGCGCGCGCCTCGAGCGCGAGACGGGCACCCCGGTGGCGGTCCGGGCCGACGCGGGCGCGGATCCCGTCGACCGCGACGCCGAGGTCGTCCTCCTCCGCTGCGCCCAGGAGGGGCTCGCCAACGTGCGCCGCCACGCGGGCGCCACCGCGGTGGAGCTCGGGCTCGCCCGGGACGGCGCCGACCTGGTGCTCGTGGTCCGCGACGACGGCCGCGGGTTCGAAGCGGCGCGGGCCTCCGACGGCTACGGGCTCGCCGGCATGCGGCGCCGGCTGGATGCGGCTGCCGGGCGCCTCGACGTCGCGAGCGGGCCCCGGGGGACGGTCCTCACGGCGCGGATCCCGGCCCACGCGGCGGCGGCCCCGGCGGACGCCCCGGCGGACGCCCCGGCGGATGCCGTGACGCCGGCCGCTCCGCCCGCCCAGCGCGCACCGGCTGCCCCCACCGGCGCCGCACCCGCCGCCGCCGCACCCGAGTCCGCACCCGAGGCCGCACCCGCCGCCACCGGGGCGGCGCGCGCATGACCGGCCCGCGGATCCGCGTCGCCGTCGTCGACGACCACCCCGTGGTGCGCGCGGGCCTCGCCGCCCTGCTCGCGTCCGCCGACGGCATCGAGGTCGTCGGCCAGGCGCCCGACGGCGATGCGGCGATCGCGCTCGCCGTCTCCGAGCGCCCCGACGTGGTGCTCATGGACCTCCGCATGCCCGGCCTCGACGGCGTCGGCGCGACCGCCCGGATCCGCGAGGAGGCGCCTGACGTGCGCGTCCTCGTCCTCACGACCTACGAGACCGACGCGAGCATCCTCACCGCCATCGAGGCGGGCGCGAGCGGCTACCTGCTGAAGGCCGCGCCCGAGGAGGAGATCCTCGCGGGCGTCCGCGCGGTGGCCCGGGGCGACGTCGCCCTCGCGCCCGCCCTCGCGGCGCGGCTCGTGCGGCAGGTGGCGCGTCCGGCCGCCCCCGCCGCCCCGGCCCCGACCCTCAGCCCGCGCGAGACGGAGGTGCTCGCGCTCGTCGCGGCCGGCCGCACGAACGCGCGCATCGCCCTCGAGCTGCACGTGACCCCGGCCACCGTGAAGACGCACCTGCTGCACGTCTTCGAGAAGCTCGGCGTCGGCGACCGGACGCGCGCGGTCACGCTCGCGATGGAGCTCGGGCTGCTGCCTCCCGCGACGGGTCCCGCCCGGGGCTGAGGCCGTCCGCCGCCGGCGTCCGGCCGGGCCCCCGACCGCGGGACAGGGCGGTAACGCTTGGATAACGTCTCCGGGAAGCAGTGTCCCCGGCTGCGGAAATGGATATGTTCTGACCGACGACGAACGCTCAGATCCCCGCCCACGCGCCGATCCGCCCGCCGTCGCCCGCACCGCCCCCAGCACACCACCACACCGCAGCAGCACCCGACCCGAGGACGCGTCGGCGCACCACCACGGCCCCTCGCGACGACGCGACGGCCCGGTGCACCTCGCCCCCGGACGGGCCACCCGAGAGGACCCGCCGACATGGCATCCGGACGTAACGCACGACAGATCAGCTCCCTCCTCCTCCTCGCCGGCGTCGCCGCCGGCCTCACCGCGTGCGCGCCGCAGGGCGCCACGAACACCGGCTCCGGGGGCGGCGACGCGGCCGGCGGCACCGAGTGCAACGTGGGCATCTCGATGCCCACCCGCAGCCTCGAGCGCTGGATCAACGACGGCGAGGGCCTGAAGTCGAAGCTCGAGGGCGACGACTGCAAGGTCGACCTCCAGTACGCCGACAACAAGACCGACGCGCAGATCAGCCAGATCCAGAACCAGGTCGCCGGCGGCGCCAAGATCCTCGTGGTCGCGGCCGTCGACGGCAAGACGCTGGGACCTGCCCTCGAGGACGCGAAGAGCCAGGGCGTCACGGTCATCGCCTACGACCGCCTCATCAACGGCACCGAGGCCGTCGACTACTACGCCACCTTCGACAACTACAAGGTGGGCCAGCTCCAGGGCGAGTTCATCAAGGAGCAGCTCGACCTCGACAGCGCCGCCGGCCCCATCACCATGGAGCCCTTCGCGGGCAGCCCCGACGACAACAACGCCGGCTTCTTCTTCGGCGGCGCCTGGGACGTCCTCCAGCCCTACGTCGCGGAGGGCAAGCTGACCGTCCCCTCGGGCAAGTCGCCGGCCACGAGCGCCGACTGGCAGTCCATCGGCATCCTCGGCTGGGGATCCGACGACGCGCAGGCCGAGATGGACAACCGCCTGCAGTCGTTCTACACGGGCGGCCAGAAGGTCCAGGTCGTCCTCTCGCCCAACGACAGCCTCGCGCTCGGCATCGAGGCGTCGCTCTCGAGCGCCGGCTACGCGCCCGGCGCCGACTGGCCCGTCATCACCGGCCAGGACGCCGACAAGGCCAACGTGCAGGCGATCCTCCAGGACAAGCAGTCCATGACCGTCTGGAAGGACACCCGGGCGCTCGGCGACCAGGTCCAGAAGATGATCGGCGAGATCGTGAAGGGCGACGAGGTCACCGTCAACGACACGAAGTCGTACGACAACGGCAAGAAGGTCGTCCCGTCGTTCCTCCTCGACCCGCAGGTGGTCGTGAAGGACGACGTGCAGAAGACGCTCGTCGACTCCGGCTTCCTCAAGGCTTCCGACGTCGGCCTGTAGTCCCACCCGCGGTCGACGGGCGCCCGGCAGCACGCCGGGCGCCCGTCGGCCGCGTCACCGTCTCCACCCGGCGCCCGCCTCCCGGCGCGCGCCACCGACCCGAACGGGAACCAGGAGCCAGGAATGAACGACGTCATCCTCCAGATGACCGGCATCGTCAAGGAGTTCACCGGCGTCCGCGCGCTCGACGGCGTGGACGTCACCGTGCGCCGCGGCCAGGTGCACGCGATCTGCGGCGAGAACGGCGCGGGCAAGTCGACGCTGATGAAGGTGCTCAGCGGCGTCTACCCGCACGGATCGTACGAGGGCACCATCACGATCGACGGCCGCGAGGTCCGCTACGGATCCATCAACGACAGCGAGCGCGACGGCGTGGTGATCATCCACCAGGAGCTCGCGCTCAGCCCCTACCTCTCCATCGCGGAGAACATCTTCCTCGGCAACGAGATGTCGCGCGGCGGGGTCATCGACTGGAACCGCACCAACCTCGAGGCGGTCAAGCTGCTGAGGCGCGTGGGGCTCGACGAGAACCCGGCGACGCGCGTGCTCGAGCTGGGCGTCGGCAAGCAGCAGCTCGTGGAGATCGCGAAGGCGCTCTCCAAGGAGGTGAAGCTGCTGATCCTCGACGAGCCGACCGCCGCGCTCAACGACGACGACTCGGCGCACCTGCTCGGCCTCATCGGCCAGCTGCGCGACCAGGGCATCACGAGCATCATCATCAGCCACAAGCTCAACGAGATCCGGGCGATCGCCGACGACGTCACCGTGATCCGCGACGGGAGGACGATCGAGTCGTTCCCGGTGACGGACTCCGACGACATCGAGACGCGCATCATCCGCGCGATGGTGGGCCGCCCGCTCGACGCGCAGTTCCCGCCGCGCGACCCGCACATCGGCGCGGAGAAGCTGCGGGTGGAGAACTGGACCGTTCACCACCCGGTGGACGTCGACCGCGTCGTCGTCGACGACGCGTCGTTCACGGTCCGCGCGGGCGAGGTCGTCGGGTTCGCCGGCCTCATGGGCGCGGGCCGCACCGAGCTCGCCATGAGCATCTTCGGGCGCTCGTACGGCACCGGCATCACCGGCCGGATCTATAAGGACGGGAAGGAGATCCGCACCCGGACCGTGAGCGAGGCGATCCGCAACGGCATCGCCTACGCGACCGAGGACCGCAAGCGCTACGGGCTGAACCTCATCGGCAGCATCACGGTGAACGTCTCGGCCGCGGCGCTCTCCAAGCTGGTGCGGCTCGGCGTCATCGACCGGCACCGCGAGTACGCGGTCGCGGACGACTACCGCAAGCGCATGAACATCAAGACGCCCGACGTCTCGGGGGTGGTCGGCAAGCTGTCCGGCGGCAACCAGCAGAAGGTCGTCCTCAGCAAGTGGATCTACTCGGGTCCCGACGTCCTCATCCTCGACGAGCCCACGCGCGGCATCGACGTGGGGGCGAAGTACGAGATCTACGGCATCATCAACCAGCTCGCGGCCGAGGGGAAGGCGGTCATCGTCATCTCCTCCGAGCTGCCGGAGCTCATCGGCCTCTCCGACCGGATCTACACGATCGCGGAGGGGCGGCTCACCGCGGAGGTCACCCGGGCCGACGCGACCCAGGAGGAGCTGATGCGGCACATGACCGCCAGCCGGAAGTCAGGAGTCGACCAGTGACCGTCATGCCCGAGCAGGCCACCTCGCCGAACGTCCCCACCCCGGACGGGGTGAAGAAGCGCCCGCGCCGGCGCATCGACCTCCGCCAGTACGGGATCCTCGCGGCGCTGGCCGTCATCATCCTGCTGTTCCAGATCCTCACCGAGGGGCGGCTGCTGTACCCGGGCAACGTCGCGAACCTCATCCAGCAGAACGCGTACGTGCTGATCCTCGCGATGGGCATGGTGATCGTGATCATCGCGGGCCACATCGACCTGTCGGTGGGCTCGGTGGTCGCGACGGTCGGCGCCGTGGCCGCGCTCAGCATGAACGAGTGGGGGCTGCCGTGGGGGACCGCGGTGGTGCTGTCGCTCGTGGTCGGCGCGCTGATCGGCGCGTGGCAGGGCTTCTGGGTGGCGTTCGTGGGGATCCCGGCGTTCATCGTCACGCTCGCGGGCATGCTCGTGTTCCGCGGTGTCGCGCTCGTGCTCCTCACGGGCGGCACGATCTCGGGCCTGCCTGCCGAGTTCAACTCCATCGGCTCCGGCAACCTGCCGACCACGGGCGCGCCCGACCTCATCACGCTCGGCATCGGCGCGCTCGTCTCGATCGCGCTCGTGGTGCAGCAGCTGCGCACCCGCGCGACGCTCCGCAAGCTCGAGCTGCCGCGCGAGCGGGCGATCTCCTTCTGGATCCGCACCGCCATCGCCGTGTTCGCGATCATGTACCTCTGCTATCTGCTGGCCTACAACCGCGGGACGCCGATCATCCTCATCATCCTGGCGACGCTCGTGCTGCTGTACTCGTTCCTCCTGACCCGGACGGTGTTCGGGCGGCACGTGTACGCGATGGGCGGCAACCTGTTCGCGGCGATGATGTCCGGCGTCAAGACGCAGTGGGTCAACTTCTTCATCTTCGTGAACATGGGCCTGCTCGCCGGGCTCGCGGGCGTCGTGAGCACGGCGCGCGCCGGATCCGCGGTGGCCTCGGCCGGCCAGAGCTTCGAGCTCGACGCCATCGCCGCGGTGTTCATCGGCGGCGCGGCCGTGCAGGGCGGCGTCGGCACGGTGGTCGGCGCGGTCATCGGCGGCCTCGTGATGGGCGTGCTCAACCAGGGCCTGTCGATCCTGTCGGTCGACGCGGCGTGGCAGCAGGTCATCAAGGGCCTGGTGCTGCTCCTCGCGGTCGCCTTCGACGTCTACAGCAAGCGGCGCTCCGGGCGCTGACCCGCGGCGTCGCGACTCTCGGCCCGGCCGATCCCCTCGCAGGGAGCGGCCGGGCCGTCGTCCGTCCGGCATGGGGAGCGATCGCCCGCCGGGACCGCTCGCACCACCAGGCTCGGCGCATGGGACACGGACCGCACGACGCGCTGTCGCGCGACGAGGTGGCGGCCCGGCTGGCCCTGGGGTGCGCGTGGCGCATCGCGTGGTGCTCCGGCGCGCATCTCCCGGAGACCCGGGGCGTCGGTCGCCCGCTCCCCGACGGCGTCCTCGAGCGGGTCCCGTCGCCGGCGAAGCTGCGGCGCGGACGCCTGCCCTCCGGACGGAACTGGATGCTGGTGGTCGAGCGTGAGGAGGCCGGCCGGCCGGTCCTCCTCTTCGACGAGGGGCCCGAGAACCGCTTCGTCTGATCAGCCGCGGTGGCGACCGCGCGGGCGCTGCGCCGCGCCGGCCGGGGCGGGCGCGTCGACGCCCGGGTGCGACGGGTCGACGCGGGCGGCCTCGGCGACGCTCGCCGCCATCGCGTCGGAGTGCACGTGGTCGCCCTCGGCCCTCACGTCGGCCGCGGCCGACGCCCGGCGCCTCCGTCGCGTCTGCACGGCCGCGACCGTGATGGTGACGCCGGAGTAGGCGAGGAGCGCGACCGCGGCGGCCGGGATGATCCAGCTGCGGGCCTGCCCGTTGACCGCCTGGTTCGCCCAGCCCACGAGCGGCACCGAGTACCAGAGCTCGCCCTGGATCTGCGCCGGCGTGACCGGCAGCGAGTCGGGCGATGCGTTGTTGTCGCCCTTGAAGGTGAAGGAGCGCGTGCCGTCGGAGGCGGAGGAGATGGCGGCGATGCGGTGCGTGATGACCGCGGGATCGCCGGACCGGATCTGGTAGGTCGCCACATCGCCCACCTCCAGCGCGTCCGTGTCGACCGGCCGCACCACGATGAGGGTGCCCGGGGGGAGGCGCGGCTCCATCGACTGCGTGAGGATCGTGAGCGGCACGGCTCCCGAGACCTTCGGCACCACGAGCAGCACGCCCGCGAGCGCGATGACGAGCAGCAGGATCCCGACGCTGACCCCCACGGCTGCCGATCGCAGCAGCCGGGGGAGAGCGCGACGCGGCGTCGTGCCCTCCTCCAGCTCGACCGGGGCCAGGTCGTCGGCGGGTCGGGCGCCGGCGACCGCGTGCCGTCCGTCGACGCGACGGCGGGGGAGGATGCGGGGCATGTGCGTGTGGTCCGTGTCGGGGCGGGGATCAGGAGCAGCGGAAGCTGCGCGCGTTGCTCTGCGTGAAGGCGACGACGGTGCCGTCGGCGACCTGGCGCACGACCTGGTTGTTCGCGTCGAGGAGGTCGACGGAGACGTGGACGGTCCCGTCGGCCGCGAGGGTGGGGGGCACCTCGGAGCCGCTGATGGACGCCTTGCCGTAGTAGCCGTTCGAGGTGGCGATGCGGGTGCCGTTGACCATCACGTTGTAGTTCGAGTCGAGGGAGGCGACCGACGTGTCCCAGCCGACGACGACGAACCAGTTGCCGTCCTGCGGGGTGCAGGCGAACCCGCCCGTGACGGCCGGGCCGGCGGCGGTCTGCGTGGCCGAGGTGGACGCGCGTCCCGTCCAGGTGCCGGAGCCGAGGACCACGCCGAGCGTGCCCGTGACGGCGGCGGATCCGCTCGTGGGGAAGCCCGACGCGGTCGTGCGCACGCACCACGTGGAGTGCGCTCCGCCGGCGAGCGTCCCGGAGATCGTGGGCGGGGCGGCCCAGGTGCCGGACACGGAGCCGGAGCCGACGGAGCTGGTGGCGGAGCAGCTCGATGCGGTGGTGCTCCATGCGACGACCTTCGTGCCGCCGGCGAGCGTGCGGTCGGCGCCCGAGGAGGCGGAGGCCGAGACGGTGCCGGTCCACGGGCTCTGGACGCTGCCCGTGTTCTTCACGACGACCGTGGCGGTGCGGCTCGGGCTGTTCGAGCTCACCGCTCCGGAGAGCTGGTCGAAGCCCGTGCTCGTGACGGACACGGTGGCGGCGTGGACGGCGGACGACGCCGTGACGCTGGAGGCCCAGAGCGCGTGGACGGCGGTGCCGCCGCTGCCCAGGAGGACGACGGTGACGCCGACCAGGAGGGCGGCGTGCAGGCGGCTGACGGGCCGACGCGTGCGAGCGCGGCTCACGGGGCGACCTGCGTGCCCGTGACGTCGAACGCGAGCTGGGCGGTGGATCCCTGCACGGACTGCGGCGCGTCCTTGTCGAGGACGACCTCGGTGCAGACGACGGAGGAGGCGCCGGGCTGGATGCGGACGAACCCGCTGGGCGTGTGCAGCGCGCCGGGACGGCCGGAGAAGGTCGTGGCGCCGTGCACGCAGTCGGCGACGGACGCGACCGGTCCGAGGCGCAGCGACAGCTCGCCGGGGAAGGCGCTGTTCGACGAGGTGCCTCGCGTGGAGATGGCCACGTCCAAGGCTACCGTGCCGGTGTTCTTCGCGGTGAAGGCGCCGACGGTGCCCTGGCCGGGGAGGAGCTGCGTCGCGTCGAGGGCCGTCTGCTGGGTGATGACGAGGCCGCTCGATCCGCTCGTGACGCTCGACGGGTGGGCGCTCGCCGCGCCGTTCCAGAGGGCGTAGCTGCCGCCGGTGGCGGCGAGGGAGGCGACGACGACGGCGGTGAGGAGGCCGGTGGTGAGCCAGGCGGCGCGGAGGGGGCTGACGCGCGAGGGGCGGGCGGAGCGACGGCCGTGGGCGGGACGCGGGGCGGATGCGCGCTTCCTGCTCATGTCGTCCTCGTTCCTGGTCGTCGTCCGGCGGTGCGGTGCTGCGGTGATGCGGGGGATGCGGTGCTGCGGGGCGCGGCCGTCGGGTACGGCCGCGCCCGGGTGGAGCCCCCTCCCCGCGGGTGACGTCACCGCGGAGAGGGGAGTCGGGGGCTAGACGGTGCGCTGCGTGAGCGTGAACGCCAGCTTGTCGAAGGAGAGCGTGCCGTTCTGGCCCGTGGTCGCGGAGGAGGGGAACGAGACCGTGAGGACCACGTTCACCTTGGAGGCGGTCGTGGAGGGCTTGACCGTGAAGGTGTTCGCGGCGGTGCCGGGGGTGATGCTCGCGTCGGTCGACGTGACGGCCAGCTTCGTGGTGACGGCCTGCTTGAGCGCGGCGTCGCCCGAGATGGACATGGGGTCGTAGGTGAGGTCGGCGGAGAGCGAGTCGCCGGTCGCGGTGACCGTGAGGGCGCTCGTGTACTGGAGGACGTTGCCGGGGACGATGCGGTACGTGGCCGGGTCGATGACCTTGCTGCCGCCGTTGGTGATGTCGGTCCAGACGCCCGCGGTGTCGGCCGAGAGGGCCAGGTTGCCCGACGAGACGCTGGAGGCGGCGACCGTGGCGTTGGCGTTCCACAGCGCGAAGCTGCCCGCGCCGCCGAGGAGGAGGACGATTCCGGCGGCACCGGCGACGGCGCTCGAGACGATCTTGTTCATGGGATGTTCCTGTTCTCGTGCGCGGCGTGCCGCGCAAGCTGTGGGGGAGGCGGCGGGTGGGTGTCCCGCCGGTCGTCTCCGGTCCGATCGGGCCGCTGTGACTGCGTCCTCGTGGTGCCGACCGGTGTTCCTTCGACGTGCTCCACTCTGACGGGCCGGCCTCAAGCCACCCGCTGGCAATGCGCAAGAGACCCCGAGCTTTGCCGCAAGCCCGGCCCGGCTTTCGCTCAAGCGGCCGGATCCCCGTGCTCGTGCGGATCCGCCGCGGGCCCCTCCGGTCTAGGCTCGGGCGACGGCGTCCTCCGACGGCGGGTACGGGAGGACAGCGCATGGTCTCTCCCGACGCGACCCGGACCGGCGGCGCCGACGTGCGCGCTCCCGGGTTCTCCCGCGCGCAGCTGCCGTTCCTCGTGAGCTGCGCCATCGTCGCGGTCATCGTCGCCGTGGTCGAGCCGCGCATCGAACGCGATCCCGGCTACCTCGGCGCCCTCGCCGCCGTGGGCATCGCGACCGTCCTCGCGGCGCTGCACCTCGTGGGGGCGCTGCCCGCGCGGCTCCTCATCGTCGTGCCGGCCATCGACCTGCTCGCGGTCGCCGTCATCCGCGACGCGACGGCCGCGTCGATCCCGTCCGCCGCCCTGCTGGTGATCTTCCCCCTCCTCTGGCTCGTGTTCGCGTTCCCGTCGGGCGGCGTGTGGGTCGCGGTCGGCGGGGCCGTGGCCATCTCGGCGCTGCCGCTCGTGCGCGACGGCGGGCTGCCGGGCACCCCGGCCGGGTGGGCCGACTTCGTGGGCACTCCCCTCCTCACCGCGCTCCTGGTCGGGGCTGCGGCGCAGGCGGCGGCCATCCAGCGCCGGTCGCGCCGCGACCTCGCGGAGGCGACGGAGACCCAGGCGCGCCTCCTCGACGAGTCCCGCGAGCAGACGGCGATGATCCGCGACGTGGCGGACGCGGTCGACGTCGGCATCGTCTTCTTCGACGCCGACGACCGCCCCGTCGTCCGCAACGCCGCCGTCCGCTCGCTGCTCGACCTCGCGGGCTACGACCACGTGACGGGCATGGCCGGCCACGTCTACGGATCCGACCGCGTCACGCCCGTCGCGCGCGACGGCCGCGTGCTCATGGAGGCCCTCTACGCCGACAAGGTGCACGGTCCCGTCTACTGGGTGGGGGAGCCGGGCAACCAGCGCGCCCTCGTCCTCTCGGTGCGCGCCATCGGCCGCCGCGACGGGCGCCTGTCGGGCACCGTGCTCGGCGCCTACGACGTGACCGACCTGGCGCAGGCCGTGCAGGTGCGCGACGAGTTCCTCGCCACCGTCTCGCACGAGCTGCGGACGCCGCTGACCTCGATCGTCGGCTACCTCGACCTGCTCGGCGAGCTGCACGATCCCGCGGAGCTCGGCATCGAGGCCGAGCTCGCGGTGATCCAGCGGAACGTCGACCAGCTCTCGACCATCATCGGATCGCTCCTCGCGGGCGCCGACCACGCTCCCGCCCTCGTGCGCGGGCCCGTCGACCTGTCCGCCCTCGTCCAGGCCGCCGTCGACGCGGCGGTCGGCCGCGCCGAGGAGCGGGGGCTCGCGCTCGCGTCCCGCATCGAGCCGGGCATCGTGGTCGACGGCGACGCCGGCCGCCTCGCGCAGGTCGTGGAGGCGCTCGTCTCCAACGCCCTCACCTACACGCCGTCGGGGCGGGTGGACGTCACGCTCGAGCGCACGGGCGCCGACGCCGCGGTCGCCGTGGCCGACACGGGCATCGGCATCAGCGAGGAGGACCAGCGCCACGTCGTCGACCGGTTCTTCCGCGCGCAGTCCGCGCGCGACGGCGCCGTCCCCGGCCTCGGGCTCGGCCTCTCGATCGCCGAGCGGACCGTCACCGCGCACGGCGGGACGCTCCGGATCGCGAGCCGGCTCGGCCACGGCACGCGCGCCGTCGCGATCCTGCCCGCGTCCCCGGGGCCGGACGCCGCGCCGACCGCCCACTAGCCCTCTCCATAGCCGATGGCAAGGTCGGATCGCGAATCGACCGATCGCGTGCCCTCCGCCTAGACTCGGCCGGTCGATCGGGGGACCCCCTCGGCCGACGCCCCACGCACCCGAGCCCACAGGAGCCCATCCCCTCCATGACCTCCACGCGCACGTCCGCAGAACGCCTCCTCGACCGTCTCGTGCCCAAGCGACGGAAGAACCCCGACGGCACCCGGCCACCTCGTCGCGACCACTCCGACCACCGCCTCCTCGAGGCCAGGTTCACCGGATCCGTCGACCTCTACGAGCCCGAGCACCCGAAGATCGACAGGCTCGTCTTCGGCGTCACGGCGGTCCTCGCGGTCGGCTTCGTCGTCTGGGGCATCGTGAGCACCGACGGCCTCGCCTCCATCTCGGGCGCGGCGCAGAGCTGGGTCATCGAGAAGACCGGCTGGCTCTTCGTGCTCGCCGCGAGCTTCTTCGTGATCTTCGTCCTGTGGCTCGCCGCCAGCCGCTACGGCCGCATCAAGCTGGGCGCCGACGACGAGAAGCCGCAGTTCAAGACGGTCTCCTGGATCGCCATGATGTTCAGCGCGGGCATGGGCATCGGCCTGATGTTCTTCGGCGCCGCCGAGCCGCTCAGCCACTTCGTCACCCCGCCGCCCGGCACCACGCAGCCGGAGTCGGAGGCGGCCATCCGCACCGCCATGGCCACCGCGATGTTCCACTGGGGCCTCCACCCCTGGGCCATCTACGCGGTCGCCGGCATCGCGATCGGCTACGGCACGTTCCGCAAGGGCCGCAAGCAGCTCTTCTCCTCCATCTTCCAGCCACTCCTCGGCACCAAGCGCACCGAGGGCTGGGCCGGACGCGTCATCGACATGCTCGCGATCTTCGCCACGCTCTTCGGCTCGGCGGCGTCGCTCGGCATCGGCGCCACGCAGATCGGCGCGGGCCTCGAGTTCAACGGCTGGGTGCCGGAGGCCACGGCCCCGCTGCTGATCGGCATCATCGTGGTGCTCACGATCGCGTTCATCTTCTCGGCCGTCTCGGGCATCGCCCGCGGCATCCAGTGGCTGTCCAACATCAACATGGTGCTGGCCGTCGTGCTCGCCGTGTTCGTGTTCGTCGTCGGCCCGACGCTCCTCATCCTCAACCTCATCCCCGCCACCCTCGGCGCGTACCTCGGCGACATGACCGAGATGGCGTCGCGCACGGCGGCCACCGGCGGCGACGAGATGAGCTCCTGGCTCGCCAGCTGGAGCGTCTTCTACTGGGCGTGGTGGATCTCGTGGACGCCGTTCGTCGGCATGTTCATCGCGCGCATCAGCCGCGGTCGCACCATCCGCGAGTTCGTGGTCGGCGTGCTCCTCGCGCCGAGCATCGTGGCCCTCATCTGGTTCTCGATCTTCGGCGGCTCGGCGATCCACGCGCAGCAGACCGACGGCGACATGACCGTCGACGGCGCCGTCGTCAGCGACAACACGCTGTTCCAGCTGCTCAACCACTACCCGCTCGCGAGCGTCAGCACCGTCCTCGTGATGGTGCTCGTCGGCATCTTCTTCGTGTCCGGCGCCGACAGCGCGTCCATCGTGATGGGGACGCTGTCCCAGCGGGGCGCGCTGCACCCGAGCCGCAAGGTCGTCGTCTTCTGGGGCGTCGTCATGGGCGCGGTCGCCGCGATCATGCTCGCCATCGGTGGGGGAGGCACGGAGGCCCTCACGGGTCTGCAGAACCTCACGGTCGTGGCCTCGCTGCCGTTCGTGCTCGTGATGCTCGTCGCCTGCTACGCGCTCTGGAAGGAGCTGCGCACGGATCCGCTCATCGTGCGCCGCCAGGTCGCGGTCGAGATGATGCGCGACGCGGTCGTGAACGGCGTGGAGCAGCACGGCGACCACTTCCAGCTGTCGCTCGACCCGGTCGATCCCGAGGAGGCCGCGACGCGCGAGCCCCTCGGCGACGAGGACGAGGCGCGTCGCTCCTGATGCCCTGTCCGTGACGACGATGCCGACCCGCGCCCCGCGCGCGGGTCGGCATCGTCGTCTGCGGGACAGCCGGCGTCCGCGGACCCCTCGTGCGGTCCGCGCGTCGGTAGGGTGACCATGATGACGACCTCCACCCCCGCCTCCGCTCCCGCGCCCGCCGCCACCGACGGGCCGGGCCGACGCGCCGCCGTCGTCTACAACCCCATCAAGGTCGACCTGGCGTCCCTGAAGGCCAAGGTCGCCCACGCGGCCGGCGTCGCGGGCTGGGAGGAGACCCTCTGGTTCGAGACCAGCGAGGACGACCCGGGCAAGGGCGCCGCGCAGGACGCCCTCTCGCACGACGTCGACATGGTCATCGCCGCCGGCGGTGACGGCACGGTCCGCGCGGTCGCCGAGGGGATGTCCGGATCCGGCGTCTCGCTCGGCCTCCTGCCGTCGGGCACGGGCAACCTGCTCGCGCGCAACCTCAAGCTCACGCTCAACGACGTCGACCACTCGCTCGAGGCCGCGTTCTCCGGCCACGACCGGAGGGTCGACCTCGCGGCCATCGAGATCCTGCGCGAGGACGAGAGCCGGGACAAGCACGTGTTCGTCGTGATGGCGGGCGTCGGCATCGACGCGAAGATGCTCGCCAACACCGACTCCGAGCTGAAGAAGAGGGTCGGCTGGCTCGCCTACGTCGACGCGATCTTCAAGGCCTTGCGCGACCGCGACCAGCTCCGCCTGCGCTACCGCCTCGACGGCCGCAGCACGCACCGCCGCCGCGCGCACACGCTCATCGTCGGCAACTGCGGGTCGCTGCCGGCCAACATCCTGCTGCTGCCGGACGCCGCGGTCGACGACGGCATCCTCGACGTGGTGCTCATGCGCCCCGAGGGGCTGTTCGGCTGGATCCAGATCTGGGTCAAGGTCGCGTGGGAGAACGGCGTCGTCCGCCGCACCGCCGCGGGCCGCCGCCTGATGGGCCCCGAGAAGGAGGTGCGCGCGCTCGAGTACCGCACCGCCGAGGAGGTGGTGGTCCGCCTTGAGAAGGAGGAGGACATCGAGCTCGACGGCGACCCGTTCGGTCGCGCCATCGGCTTCAAGATCCAGGTGCTGCCCGGCGGCCTCACCGTGCGCGTGCCGCGGGACTCCTGACTCGATCCCCGATGCGCCTGTCGGCGGCTCGTGGGAGGGTCGGGCCATGATCCGCACCCTCGCCGTCTCCGGCTACCGCTCCGTCCGGGACCTGGTGCTGCCGCTCACCGGGCTCGACGTCGTCACGGGTGCCAACGGCAGCGGCAAGTCCAACGTCTACCGCGCGCTCCGCCTCATCGCCGACATGGCGCAGGGCGGGGCGGTCGGCGCGCTCGCCCGCGAGGGCGGCCTCGAGGCGGTCCTGTGGGCGGGCCCCGAGGGCTTCTCGCGCGCCGTGCGCGACGGCGAGCACCCGGTGCAGGGCACGACGCGCAAGGGGCCCATCGCGCTGCGGCTGGGCTTCGCCGGGGACGAGCTGGGCTACCTCGTCGACCTCGGCATCCCGCAGCGGGATCCGCGGGCGCTTCCGGCGACCATGTTCGGCCGCGACCCCGAGATCAAGCGCGAGCTGATCTTCAACGGACCGCTCGCGCGGCACCGCTCGCTGGTGCTGGAGCGCCGCTGGCAGGACGTGCGCGTCCGCGACGAGGCCGACGGGTGGACGCACGTGCCCGCCCTGGTGCCGCCGCACCTCAGCGTGCTCAGCGAGGTGGCCGACGCGGTCACGAGCCCCGAGGCGATGATCCTGCGGCGGCGGATGACCGGCTGGCGCTTCTACGACCACCTCCGCACCGACGCCGACGCGCCCGCCCGCCGGCCGCGCGTCGGCACGCGCACGCCCGTGCTCGCGAGCGACGGATCCGACCTCGCGGCCGCGGTGCAGACCATCCGCGAATGGGGCCGCGGGGATGCGCTCGACGCCATGGTCGACCGGGCGTTCCCCGGGTCGACCGTCGTGGTGCGCTCGCAGGATGGCGTGCTCACGCTCGGCCTCCGGCAGCCCGGCATCCTGCGCGTGCTCGACGCCGCGGAGCTCTCGGACGGCACGCTCCGGATGCTCATGCTCACGGCCGCCCTGCTCACGACCGAGCCGCCCGAGCTCATGGTGCTCAACGAGCCGGAGACGAGCCTCCACCACGATCTGCTCCCTGCCCTCGGCGAGCTCATCGCGGAGGCGTCGCGCCACGTGCAGATCCTCGTGGTGACGCATGCGCCGGGGCTGGCCGCGGCCGTGTCGGAGCACGCGGAGGCGGGGGAGCTCGTGCTGGAGAAGCCGCTCGGCGAGACGGTGCTGCGGGGCCAGGGGCTCCTCAGCTCGCCGTCGTGGGACTGGGGCAAGCGCTAGCCGCGCCTCCCGCCGACGCCGCTCCGGGCGACCCGCTCGGATACGACGACGCCTCCCGGTCGCGGCCCGGAGGGCGGCGCGAGCGGGAGGCGTCGGATGGTGCGGCGGTGCGGGATCAGCGTCCGAAGGCCGCCGATGCGGGGCAGTCGAACGGGTCGCCGCCGGCCGAGAGGCCGACGCGGTTGAGGTAGGCGATGACGATGCCGTACGAGGCCAGCAGCGTGGTCTCCGTGTACGGGATGTTGTGCGTCGCGCAGTACTCCTTCGCGATGACCTGGGCGCGCTTGAGCGCGGGCCGCGGCATGTTCGGGAAGAGGTGGTGCTCGATCTGGTAGTTGAGGCCGCCCATGTAGATGTCGGTGAGCCACGTGCTCTTGATGTTGCGGCTCGTGAGCACCTGGCGGCGGAGGAAGTCGACCTTGGAGTCCTTGGGCAGGACGGGCATGCCCTTGTGGTTCGGGGCGAACGAGGCGCCCATGTACACGCCGAAGACCGCGAGCTGCACGCCCACGAAGGCGAACGCCATGCCGACGGGCAGGAAGAAGAAGACGACGGCGAGGTACGCGATGATGCGCGTGGAGAGCATCGAGATCTCGAGCCAGCGCTTGTCGACCTTGCCGCGACCGAACACCGTGCGGAAGCCGTGGACGTGGAGGTTGAGGCCCTCGAACATGAGGATCGGGAAGAACGCGTAGCCCTGGTGGCGCGTGAACCAACCGTAGAGGCCCTTGGCGCGGGCCGCGTCCTCCTGCGTGAAGGAGATGACGTCGCGCTCGATGTCCGGGTCCTTGCCCATGACGTTCGGGTTCGCGTGGTGACGCGAGTGCTTCGTCATCCACCAGGAGTAGCTGATGCCGACGAAGAGGTTGGCGAGCGTGCGGCCCGCGATGTCGTTGGCCTTGCCGGAGGCGAACACCTGGCGGTGCGAGGCCTCGTGGGCGAGGAAGGCGAACTGGGTGAAGACGATGCCGAGGCCCGCGGCGATGAGGAGCTGGAACCAGCTGTCGCCGAGGAGGACGAAGCCGACGCCGAGGCCGGCGAGCGCGACGGTGATGCCGGCGAACATCAGGACGTAGAAGCCCACGCGGCGATTGAGGAGGCCAGCGTCGCGGACGGTGTTGAGGAGGCCCGAGTACTCGGTGGTCGGGTTGGCTCCGCCGCCGCGCTTCGGGCGGGTCAGCACGATGCGGGGTGCTGCGGTGGTGTCAGTCATGGTCAGCTCGTTCGTCCGTGGCCTCTCGGCCAGGTGGAGCGGGCCGCCTCGGCGAGCCGCTGTCGGTCGTCGTCGTGCGGGACACGACGCAGGCGCCGGGATCTGGGGCAACCAGGACTCACACTCCCATAGGGACTCGCCCGTCGCACCATGGATACTCACAGCGCGCACGGCGTGTCGCTGTCGAGGGGGGACAGGGCCCCGTCCTGCCGGGGATTACGGTCTGCTGGGCGGCTACGGGATGATGACCGCGCGGCCGCGCACGGTGCCCGCCGCGAGGGCCGCGTAGGCCTCAGGTCCGTCGTCGAGCGCGTACCGCTGCGTCTCGACCGACACCCGGCCGGAGCGCGCGAGGTCGAGCACCTCGATCAGCTCGGAGCGGCTGCCCCAGTAGGGGACGCGGATGGCGGCGTCGAAGGCCACGCGGCCGAAGCCGACCTCGACGGCGCCGCCGCCGATGCCGACGATGGTCACGTCGCCGCCGACCTCGACGACGTCGAGCGCGGTGGCCATCGTGGGGGTCGCGCCGACGAAGTCGAAGACGGCCTGGACCCCACGGCCGCCGGTGATCGCGCGGATCCCGTGGGCGGCATCGGCGTCGCTGATGACGGTGTGATGGGCGCCCACGTGGCGGGCGAGCTCCAGCTTCTCGTCGTTCACGTCGAGCGCGATGACGGTCGCGCCGCTGAGCGCTCGGTGGATCTGGATGCCGACGTGGCCGAGGCCGCCCGTGCCGATGACCACCGCGAACGTGCCGGCGCCGAGCTTCGGGAGCGACGTCTTGATCGCGTGGTACGGCGTGAGGCCGGCGTCGGTGAGGGACACGTTCTCGACGGGGTCGAGGTCGCCGAGCGGCACGAGGTGGCGCGCGTCGTCGACGATCATGTACTCGGCCATCGCACCCGGAGCACCGAGCCCGGGGGGCCGGATCCCCTCGGACGCGGCGTTCGGGCAGTGGTTCTCGCGGCCTTCGGCGCACGCGTGGCAGCGGCCGCAGCCCCACGGGCCGTAGACGGCGACCGCGTCGCCCACGGCGAGGTGCTCGACGCCCGCGCCCAGCTCCTCGACGACGCCGGCGCCCTCGTGGCCGAGCGTGAGGGGGAGCGGGTAGCCGGCGGCGCGGTACTCCTCCTCCGAGAGGCCCATCACGTACTCGTCGGAGTGGCAGACGCCGGCGGCCGTGACACGGAGCAGGACCTGCCCCGGCGCGGGCGACGGCTTCTCGATCTCGACGACCTCGGGGTGGGATCCGATGCGGGTGTACTGGAGCGCCTTCATGGCCACCACCGTATTCCCCGAGTGAGGGAACCGTCTGGGTGCGCGGTCCGTCAGGGGAGCCGGCTGCCGTGCGGGGGATCGACGTGCGGGGCCCGCGTGCGCTCGTCCTCGGGGAGGGCGAGCTCGGCGTCGGCGGCGTCGCGGAGGAGGGCCATGCGTCCGGCGGCGAGGGACTGCGTCCACAGCGTCGAGGCGGACATCAGCAGGTAGACGGGGATGAAGCAGAGCAGGGGTCCGGGGTCTCCCGAGACCGCGTACACGGGGAGCCCGACGAGCGCGGCGAGGCTGAGCATGACCGCGCCGGGCACCGGGGCGGATCCGGACGCGATGGCCCGACGGGACTCCGTGGACACCCGCTCGGCGGTGCCCGGGGCGAGGGACACGCGGCCGCGCACGTCCACGGCTCCGTCGAGGAGCGCCGCGTCGCGCCAGGCCGGATGCGTCCCGACGATCGACGGGTGGCGACGGATGGCGCGCGCGAGCCAGATGGAGAGCGGGATCGCGACCGCCGCGGCGCCGAGCACCGCACCGAGGACGATCGCCCCGGGGAGAGCGGTCCCCGGACCGTCGGCGCGGGCGAGCACGGGGTGGATCAGGAGGCCCATCGCGGCCCCCGCGAGCAGCCCGACGCCGAGCGTGACCAGGCGACGGCGCGGGGTGACGACC
The DNA here is from genome assembly GCF_027858075.1 of Clavibacter sp. CT19. Taxonomy (NCBI): domain Bacteria; kingdom Bacillati; phylum Actinomycetota; class Actinomycetes; order Micrococcales; family Microbacteriaceae; genus Clavibacter; species Clavibacter sp. CT19. Next base: position 451,913 of record NZ_JAQHYR010000001.1, read on the forward strand.
TCGGCGATCCAGGCGGCGATGGCGCGGGCGCCGATGCGGGCGAGCGCGCGCTTGCCGTGGCCCGGGTCGGCGGGCGTCGCGTCGTCGCGGGTGGCGGTCGCATCGGCGCCGGCATCGGCGTCGTCGGCGGTCGTGTCGTCGGCGGTCATGCGGGCCTCCCGATCCGGGCCTGTCGTCGGCCCCTCCCATCCTCCCGGGCAGACGGACCCGGGTCGTGCCGCGGGGCGTGCCCCGTCCGGGGCGCATCCCGGTCGGGGCTGCGGCCGGACGGGGGCCTGGACGCGTGTCGGAGGTGCCTGGGATGCTCGCCGCATGACCGCAGCGCAGCCTTCATCCGCGAGCCCGTCCGAGCACGGCGACGACGCCGTCCGGGATGACCTCGTCCGCCACCTCCGCCTCGCGCGCGAGGCCCTCGTCTGGAAGCTCGAGGGGCTCGGGGAGCACGACGTGCGGCGTCCGCTCGTGCCGACGGGATCCAACCTGCTCGGGCTCGTGAAGCACGCCGCGGGCGTCGAGGCCGGCTACCTCGGGTTCGTCTTCGGCCGGCCGTTCCCCGAGCAGCTGCCGTGGATGGAGGAGAACGCGCCGCCGAACGCCGACATGCGGGCGACCGCCGACGAGTCGCGTGCCGACATCGTGGGCCTCTCCGAGCGCGTCGGCGCGCACGCCGAGGCGACGCTGCACGTGCTGCCCCTCGACTCCTTCGGGCAGGTGCCGTGGTGGCCGGGGGAGGCCGGTCGGGTGACCGTGCACCGGATCGCCGTGCACCTCATCGCGGAGCTCAACCGGCACGCGGGGCACGCGGACGTCCTCCGCGAGCTCGTCGACGGATCCGCGGGCCTCCGGGTCGACAGCGGCAACCTCCCCGACGGGGGCGCCGCGTTCTGGCGGGCCGAGCACGCCGAGACGGAGCGCGTCGCCCGCGAGGCGGCGGGGCTGCCACCGGTCGGCTGACCGGGCAGCCCCGCCGGGCGTCGGCCCCGGGCTAGCGGCGCGCGATCCGGAGCGTCGCGATCTGGAACGGCAGGAGCGTCAGCTCGATCGCCGCGCCCGCCGCGTCCTCGCCGGCGCCGTCGAGCGGGCGCTCGAGCAGGTCGGTGCGGCGGGCGGCGCCCAGGCCGAGCGACGGATCCACCCGCACCACGGTCGACTCCCGCCCGCCGCGCGCCTCGTAGAGCCGCACGACGAGGTCGCCCGAGCGGTCCTCGGCGAGCTTCACGGCCTCGATCACGACGGCCGCGTTCGACGAGGTGACGAGCGGCGCCACGCCGTGGTCGCCCGCGACCTCGCGCACCGGGAGGTTGAGCCGGTAGCCCGCGTCCGCCGCGTCGAGCACGTCGGGCGCGACCCGCACCGCGGAGCGCAGCACGTGCCGGCCCTGGTCGGCGTGCGGGTCGGGGAACACGGGTGCCCGCAGCAGCGACTGGCGCACGAGGGTCGCGCTGCCGCCGTCGGGCCGGGGTATGCGCGTCACATCGTGCCCGTAGGTCGCGTCGTTGGCCACCGCCACCCCGAAGCCCGGCTCGCCCACGTGCACCCAGCGGTGCGCGACCGTCTCGAAGCGCGCGGTCTCCCAGGACGTGTTGGCGTGCGTCACGCGCTGGACGTGCCCGAACTGCACCTCCGAGGCGGCGCGGTCGGCGTGCACGTCGAGCGGGAACGCGAGCTTGAGGAGCTTCTGCCGCTCGTGCCAGTCCACGTCGGTGACGACCTGGAGCTCGGGCTCGCCGACCGGCAGCGTCCACGTCTGCGTGACGCGAGAGGAGCCGAACGCGCGCTCGACCACGAGGGCCGCGCCGTCGATCCGCACGGCCTCGACCTCGGTGAGGTCGGTGCGGTTGCGGCGGTAGGCGTCGTCGATGTCCCACGCGTCCCACTGGTTGGGGGTGTCGCGGAACAGCTGCAGGAGCCCGAGGCGTTGGCCGGGGGCGACGATCTCGCGGCCGGACGCGGCGTCGACGAGCGAGGAGACCGTGCCGTCGGCGGCGAACCGGGCCCGGACGAGTCCGTTGTCGATGACCCAGCCGTCGGCCTCCGGGACGGGCGCCCCGGCAGGCGGGGCATCGACCACGACGGCGGCCGCCAGCGCGCCGACGCCGTCCGCGTCCACCGGCGCCGCGTTGAAGGCGATCCGCCGGTCGCCCGATCCCGCGAGCGCACCCTGGGCCTCCGCGACCAGGTCCCGCAGCCGCCCCTGCACGCGCACGTGCTCGCGCTCGGCCTCCTGGTGCACCCACGCGATGGAGGTCCCGGGCAGGATGTCGTGGAACTGCAGCAGCAGCACCGTGCGCCACAGCGCGTCGAGCTCGTCGTGCGGGTACGCGACGAGGTCGCGGACGGCCGCGGTCGCGAGCCAGAGCTCCGCCTCCCTCAGGAGGTGCTCGCTCCGCCGGTTCCCCTGCTTCGTGCGCGCCTGCGAGGTGTAGGTGCCGCGGTGGAACTCGAGGTACATCTCGCCCGACCACACGTGCGGGTCCCGGATCGAGGCCCGGGCTGCGTCGAAGAACGACAGCGGCGTGCCGAGCGTCACGCGCGGCGATCCCTCGAGGTCGTGCGTGCGGCGGGCGGCCGCGACCATCTCGCGCGTCGGACCGCCGCCGCCGTCGCCCCAGCCGAACGGCACGATCGACGCGTTGCTCACGGCCTTCTCCGCGTGCTGGCGCTCGGCGCGCGCGAGGTCCTCGCCGGACAGGTCGGAGTTGTAGGAGTCCACCGGCGGGAAGTGCGTGAAGACGCGGCTCCCGTCGATCCCCTCCCAGAGGAAGGTGTGGTGCGGCATCGTGTTCGTCTCGTTCCACGACTGCTTCTGCGTGAAGAAGTACTCGGCGCCGGCGCCCCGCACGATCTGCGGCAGCGCGCCCGTGTAGCCGAAGGAGTCCGGCAGCCACACCTCGCGGGAGTCGATCCCGAACTCCTCGAGGAAGAAGCGCTTGCCGTGCACCAGCTGGCGCACGAGCGCCTCGCCGCCCGGCATGTTGGTGTCGGACTCGACCCACATGCCGCCCACCGGCACGAACCGGCCCTCGGCGACGCGCTGCCGCAGGCGCTCGAACAGCTCCGGGTGGTCCTCCTTCAGCCACGCGTACTGCTGCGCGCTGGAGGCGGCGAACACGAAGTCGGGATCCTCGTCCATGAGCGCGAGCACGTTGGAGAAGGTGCGCGCGACCTTGCGGCGGGTCTCGCGCACGGGCCAGAGCCAGGCGGAGTCGATGTGCGCGTGGCCGACGGCGGTGACGCGGTGCGCGCTCGCGTGGGCGGGCGAGGCGAGCACGGCCCGGAGCTCCTCGCGGCCGGCGGAGGCGGTGCCGGCCACGTCGTCCGGATCCACCGCGTCGCACATGCGCTCGAGGGCCGCGAGGATCTCCGCCCGGCGGGACGACGCCGGGTCCAGCTCCGCCATCAGCCCGCGCAGCGTCCACACGTCGCGGTCGAGCTCCCACACGGCCTCGTCGCGCCAGACGAGGTCCATGGTGCGCAACCGGTAGATCGGCTCGTCGCCCGCGGTGGCGGGATCGCCGAGCGGCGTCTCGCCGTGGAAGGAGTCGCCGCCGATGTCCGGGTTCGAGGCCGCCTCGATCCAGAGGTCGATGCGCGTGCCGGGAGCCGTGCCCGCCCCGATCGCCTCCAGCGGCACGTACCCGTTGTACGGCTCGATGGCCTTCACGACCCGGCCGTCGGGCCGGTGCACGAGCCCCTCGGCCTGGAAGCCGGGCTGCCGGTCGCTGAAGCCGAGGTCGACGACCACCTCGAGCGCGGTGCCCTCCGCATCGGCGTCCCCGGGCACGACGCCCGTGACGTGGAACCACGTGGTGCCCCAGGCGCGGCTCCACGGCGTCCCGACCGCGAACGGCCGGAGCTCCTGCCGCACCGCCTCCGCGAACGGCACGGGCTCGCCCGGCGCGTCCCACGCGTGGACGTCGAGCGGCATCCGGCGGCGGTGGATGTTCGGCACGAGCCGGTCGCGGACGAACCGCTCGATGCGGGCCTCGGCGAGCGCGGTGATGGGGGGCATGGTCGTCTCCGATCGTGTGGCGCGGCGGACCGCGGACGGGATGGGTCGGGCGGCACGCGGACGGCGCGCCGGTGGGGCGGGGTGGGGCAGGGTGACACGGGCGGCGGGGCGACGCGGATGCCGCCCGCCGATCAGCCCTTCACGGCGCCCGCCAGCGCGTTCGAGCCGCCGAGCGTGCGCGACACGAGCACGTACAGCGCGATGACGGGCACCGAGTACACGAGCGAGAACGCCGCGAGCTGGCCGTAGGCGACCGATCCGTACTGCCCGAAGAAGTCGAAGATGCTCACGGCGGCCGGCTGCTTGTCCGGGCTCAGCAGCAGGATGAAGGGCACGAAGAAGTTCCCCCACGCCTGGATGAACACGAAGATGGACACGACCGCGATGCCCGGCCGCATGAGCGGCACGACGATGTGGGTCAGCGTCCGGAACATGGACGCGCCGTCGGTCCACGCCGCCTCCTCGAGCGAGATCGGCACCGAGTCCATGAAGTTCTTCGCCATCCAGATCGCCATCGGCAGGCTCGTGGCGGCGAGGAAGAAGACCGTGCCGCCGATCGAGTCGATGAGGTCGAGCGTGACGAAGAGGCTGTAGACGGGCACCATCATCGCGGTGATGGGGAGGCAGGTCCCGAAGAGGATCCCGTAGAGGAAGGGCTTGTTGATGCGCATCCGGTACCGCGACAGCGGGTACGCCGCGAGGATCGCGACCACCACCGTCACGATCGCGCAGCCGCCCGAGAGGATCATGCTGTTCATCAGCGGGATGAAGGAGATCTCGGGCGTCAGGACGGCGCGGAAGTTCTCGAGCGTGAACTCGCTCGGGACCTTCGCCGACAGGGTCGCCGACGGGTCGAAGGCCGCGAGCAGGAGCCAGACGAGCGGCACGGCGAAGCACAGGGCGACGACCACCAGCACGGCGTTCGAGACGACGCGCATCACGCGGCCGCTCGGCGAGGTCATGCGCGATCCCGGCGGACGGGCCGACCGCCTCGCGCGCGCCGGCCGGGTGGAGGTCGAGGTCATCGTGGTCACGGCCATGGTCAGTCCACCTCCGGGCGGAGCGCCCTGATGTAGATCACGCTGAACACGGCTCCGACGAGGAGCATGATCGTCGCGATCGCGGTGCCGAAGCCCAGCTGCGAGAACTGGAACGCCTCCTGGTAGGCGAGGATCGGCAGGGTCGAGCTGCTCGTGCCGGGGCCGCCGCCCGTCATCACGTAGATGAGGGTGAAGACCGAGAGCGTCTGCAGCGTGGTGAGCATGAGGTTCGTCGAGATGCTGCGGCGGATCACCGGCAGCGTGATGAAGACGAGCCGCTGCCACCCGGTGGCGCCGTCCACCTCGGCGGACTCGGCGATCTCCGGCGGCACCTCCTGCACGGCGGCGGCGTACACGAGCATCGAGAAGGCGGATCCGCGCCACACGTTCGCGAGGATCACCGACAGCAGCGGCAGCCCGTAGAGCCAGTTCGCGCCCTGGATCCCGAACCAGCCGAGGATCGTGTTGAGCGTCCCCGTGTCGTTGAAGAACGCGTACGCGGCGAACGCCGCGACGATCTCCGGCAGCACCCAGGCGGCGATGACGAAGGTGCCGACGACCGCGCGCACGACCCGGTTCCCCTGGCGCATGAGGAGCGCCAGCCCGAGGCCGACGACGTTCTGTCCGACCACCGCCGAGAAGAACACGAACGCGAGCGTGAGGAGCACCGACTTCGGGAAGTCGGGGTCCGCGAACAGCGCGGTGTAGTTGTCGAAGCCGATGAACCGCGCGCCACCGGCCGCGTACCCGGTGAGGGACGCGTCGGTGAAGGAGCCGTAGAGGCTCGAGATCACGGGGCCGAGGAGGAACAGGGCGAGCAGCGTACCCGGTGAGGGACGCGTCGGTGAAGGAGCCGTAGAGGCTCGAGATCACGGGGCCGAGGAGGAACAGGGCGAGCAGCACGATGGCGGGGAGCATCGGGACCGTGCGTGCGCCGGTGCGGAGCGCGCGGGCACGGGCGCGTCCCGGGCGGACCGGAGGCGGCCCGCTCGAGCCCGACGCCCGGCCGTCGCCCGGTCCGGCCGCGCCCCGCTGGTCGACGCCCCGCACGTCGGCGTCGGGGCCGACCGGGACGGGGGCGATGGTGGCCACGGGTCAGTCCTCGGCCTTCTGCGTCCCGTCGGCGCCCACGATGCCGACGAGGGCCTGGTCGTAGGCGGCCGCCGCCTCCTCGGGCGACTGCTGGCCCGTCATCACCGACTCCATGGCGACCGTGATCGCGTTGGAGATGCGGCTGTAGTCGGTGGTCGCCGGGCGGAAGTGCGTGGTGTCGACGAGCGAGGAGAAGAACGCGGAGGTCGGGTTCGAGGAGACGTACTCGGGATCCTCGGCCACGTCGCTGCGCACCGCGATCTGGCTGGCGGCGATGTCGTACGACTTCGAGCCCTCCTTGTCGAGCGCATCGGCGATGAACTCGAACGCCTTGTCGGGGGCCTTCGTCTTCGCGCCGGCGGCGAGGGTCCAGCCGCCGGACATGCTCACCGATCCGGGTGCCTGGCCGTCCTGCGTGGGCATGGGCGCCTGGCCCATCACGGTGTCCCACTCGGGCCACGGGTTCGTGCCGCTGTCGAGCCAGGTGCCGCTCAACCAGGATCCGTCGAGGTCGATGGCGAGCTTGCCCTGGGGCAGCCACTGGCCGGCGACGATGGTGGCGATGTTGGTGTCGAGCGCCTCCTCCGGCTTCGGGCCGACGCCGCCCTGGTAGACGTCGCGGATGAAGCCGAGCGAGTCCTCGAAGCCCTGCGAGCCCGTGAGCCACTTGCCCGAGCCGTCGTCGTAGAGCGTGCCCGTGGGCGTGCCGTAGTGCAGCATCTCGAAGCCCTGCATCGTGGCGCCCTCGCCCTGCGGCTTGCCCGAGTAGACGTTGAGCGGCACGACGTCCGGCAGCTGCCGCTTGATGGTCTTCGCGGCGTCGAGCACGTCGTCCCAGGTCTTCGGGGCCCACGGCACGGGCAGGCCGGCCTTCCGGAAGAGCTCCTTGTTGTACCAGAGCGCGCGGGTGTCGGTGCCCATCGGGATCCCGTAGACCTTGCCGTCCTCCCCGACGCCCGCCTGCTTGGCGGAGTCCAGGAACTGCGGCCAGTCGTCCCACGTCGCGACCTGGTCGTCGAGGGGGAGGAGGTAGCCGGCGGCGGCGTCGGACTTCACCTTGAAGGTGTCCTCGTACATCACGTCGGGGGCGGTGGAGGGGGAGCGGTTCATCAGCGCGAGCTTGGTGAAGTAGTCGTCGTTCTGCGCGGCGATGGGGACGAGCTCGACCTTCATCCCGGGGTTCTGGGCCTCGAAGGTCTTCGCGGTCTCCTTCATGTGCTCGTCCATCTGGGTGAACGTGCCGAACTTCTGGTACGCGACCTTGATGGTCTTCCCGTCGCCGCCCCCGCCGGCGCCGCCCGAGCAGCCGCTGGCGAGGAGGAGGGCGGCGACGGAGGCCGCCGTGATCTGGAGGATGCGGGCTCGCGTCCGGCGGCGCGGCGTTCGATTCGTCATGGTGCTCCCTTGCTCCACTGGCCCGGACGGTCGGCGTCGTCGCCGGTCGTCGAGGGTTAGCCAAACGTATGGACTAATCCATGTCAAGACATCAGGCGTCATCCTCGGGCGGTCGCGCGGTGGTCCATGCCGGACCCGGCGGCGCTACGGGCGGATGAGCATCGCCGACGGCCGCGGAGAGAAGGCGTTGTCGAGCACCAGGCAGGCGGCGCCCACCGCGGCCACGTCGTCGCCGATCGCCGACTCGACGATCCGCACGGGGTGCTTGGCGATGAGCGCGGGGGAGCGGCGCACCTCCTCGGGCAGGAGCTCCAGCACGACCCGCGAGATCGGCTGCCAGAAGGGCCCGCCGCAGACCACCTCGTCGAGGTCGAGGAGGTTCACCTGGATCACGACGGCGCGCGCCAGGTGCCGCGCCGCCGCCTCGACGATGCGGCGGGCGGGACCGTCCTCCGCCTCGGCGCGGACGGCCAGGGCCTGGAACGCCTCGCCGATGAGGCGCATGTCGACCGCGTCGCCGCTCGCCGCGGCCTCCGCGAGCGCGGCACCCGAGACGTCGCCCGTCGCGAGGATCCCGCCCTCCACGGCCTGGCGGACGAGCGCGTGCGGCGTGATCAGCTCGCCGACGCAGCCGATCCGCCCGCAGGTGCACCGCCGCCCCCGCGACGCCACCATGATGTGCCCGGCGTCGCCCGCGTTGGAGCTCGCGCCGCGCACGGGCTCGCCGCCCAGCACGAGGCCCGTGCCGAACCCGGTGCCGTAGTAGACGAAGGCGAGGTTCCGGCGGCCGCCGTCGCCGAACCATAGCTCGGCCACGGCCGCGGCGGTCACGTCCTTCTCGAGCAGCACGGGCAGGCCCGTCGCGGTGGCGAGCGCGGAGCGGAGCGGCACGTGGCGCCAGAGCGGCAGCATCGGCGGATCCAGCACCAGGCCCTCGGCGACGTCGATGGGCCCGGGCGCCGCGATGCCCACGCCGAGCACCGCCGCCCGGTCGACGCCCGCGTCGCGGATCAGCCCGTCCACGAGCCGGGCCACGAGCGCGACGACGTCGTCCGGGCGCGACGCGGACGGCGTCGGGGAGCTCGCGTGCCGGAGCACGGCGCCCTCGAGGTCGAGCAGCACCGCGGTGATCACGGCGGGGTCGACGTGCACGCCCACCGCGAGGCGGCCGGCGGCGACGAGGTGCAGCAGGGTGCGGGGCTTGCCGGGCCCGCGGATCACGGTGCCGCCCTCCCGCACGAGACCCTCGTCGATGAGGCGGCGGGCGACGTTCGTGACGGTCTGCGCGCTGAGGCCGGTGCGCTCGGCGACCTCGGACCGGCTCGCGCCCTCGGCCGCGCGTCGGATCGCGTCGAGCACGACCGTGCGGTTGTAGCCGCCGATGGCGGGGAGGTTCGTGCCGCGTCGCATCGGCATCCTCCTCGCGCCCGGCCGCGCCCGCCGTACGCGGGCCCCTCCGCAGTATCCCGGATGCACGGCACCCGCTCGGCCGCCGGCCGCCCCCGACCCCGTTCCCTTACCGCTGCCCGGGGCGGCGGCGACACGCCCGGCCGGGCGTCCTCGGGTCGGAGGAGGGTGGGTGCATGACCGACGTCCTCACCGCCCACGAAGCGGTCCGCACCCTGCCCCTGCCCGTCCCCGCGCCGCGCGGCCCGCTGAGCGCCGCGCTGATCGCCGACCTCCTCGGCGCGCCGGCCGGGACCGCGGCGTCGCGGGACGCGGGCGCCGACGGATCCGCGCGCACCGGCAGCGGCACCGCCGTCGACGCCCTCGCCATGGCTGCCGCCCCCGACCTGGCCGCGCTCGCCGCGCAGGCGCTCGCCGCGACGGACGACGTCGTCCGCGACGACGACGTCCAGCTCGCCCTCTTCTGCCTCTACGAGCTGCACCACGCCGGGATCGCCGGGGTCGACGACGACCGCGAGTGGGACCCGCGCCTCATCGCCGTGCGCGGGATCCTCGAGGCCGCCTTCGAGGCCGCCCTGCGCGAGCGCGTCGCCGTCCCCGAGCGTCCCGAGCCCACGTCCGGGGGCGTCGCCGCCGCGCTCTTCGCGCTCACCTCGGCCGACTCCGGGCCGTCGCTGTCGCGCTTCGTCGCCCGCACGGCGACCGCGGACCAGCTCCGCGAGTTCCTCACGCACCGCTCGATCTACACGCTGGGCGAGGCCGACCCGCACTCCTGGGCGATCCCGCGCCTCCGCGGCCGGTCCAAGGCCGCGCTGGTCGAGATCCAGGCCGACGAGTACGGTGGCGGCCGCCCCGAGCGCGTGCACGCGACGATCTTCGGCGCCACCCTCCGCGGCGTCGGCCTCGACGACCGGTACGGCGCCTACCTCGACGACGTGCCCGCGATCACGCTCGCGTCCTCGAACGCCATGTCGCTCTTCGGCCTGCACCGTCGCCTCCGCGGCGCCATCGTCGGCCACCTCGCCGCGTTCGAGATGACCTCGAGCGTGCCGAGCCGCCTGTACGCCAGCGGGATCCGCCGCCTCGGCTTCGGCGACGACGTGGCCTGGTACTACGACGAGCACGTCGAGGCGGACGCGGTGCACGAGCAGATCGCGGCCCACGACCTCGCGGGCGGGCTGGTCGAGTCGGAGCCCGAGCTGCTCGACGACGTGCTGTTCGGCGCCGCGGCCTGCCTCGAGGTCGAGGGCTGGGTCGGCGCGCACGTGCTCGCCAGCTGGAAGGCCGGCCGGTCGTCGCTCCGGGAGTGCTCGACGGCTTCCGTCGTGGCGGCCCCGTGACCGCGCTCCCCGCGGACGACGAGGACCTCGCGGCGCCCGCGCGACCGGCCGCCGCCGAGCCGCCCCGGATCATCGCGTACCCGGACGGACCGCTCCTCGTGCGCGGCGACTTCGAGATCGTCGACCCCGAGGGCCGGCCCGTGCCGCGCACGCGCACGACGGTCGCGCTCTGCCGCTGCGGCGTCTCCTCGATCAAGCCCTACTGCGACGGCACGCACCGGCTGGTCGGCTTCCGCACGGATCCGCCCGCCCCCGCGGACGGGTAGCGGCAGCGGACTAGAGCCGGGCGCCGGGCACGGCGAACGTGTCGCAGGCCGCCGGGCCGCCCGCGCGACCCGCCTCGAACCAGCGCTGGCGCTGCTCGGCGGATCCATGGGTTCAGGTGTGCGGGTCGACCTCGCCGCCGCTCGCCGCCTGGATGCGGTCGTCGCCCACGGCCGCCGCCGCGTCGAGCGCGTCCCGCACCTCGGCGTCGCTCACGGGCTCGAGGAACGCCGTGCCCGTGTCGTCGCGGATCTCCGACGCGGCGCCGACCCACGCGCCCGCGTAGCAGTCGGCCTGCACCTCGAGCCGCACGGAGTCCGACGTCGGGCCGGTGCCGCGGCGGTCGGCCCGGTCGAACGCGCCCGAGAGCTGCTGGATGTGGTGGCCCCACTCGTGCCCCACCACGTACATCTGCGCGAGCGGTCCGCCCGAGGCGCCGAAGCGCGTGCGGAGCTCCTCGAAGAAGGTCGTGTCGATGAAGAGCCGCCGGTCCGGCGGGCAGTAGAAGGGTCCGGTGGCGCTCGACGCCTCGCCACAGCCGGTCGTGGTCGCGGCGTCGAAGAGGGAGAAGCCCGGGGAGGCGTAGTCGGCGACGCCCGCCTCGGGCGCCGCGGTGGTCCAGTACGTGTCGAGCGAGTCGGCCGCGCCGGCCATGCGGCAGTCGACGCTCGCGTTCGCCTCCGCACCGGTCGTGCAGCCCTCGATCGCCTCGTCGCGCCCCTGGGACGCGCCGCTCGCGCCGGCCCCGCCCCGTCCGTCGACCAGCTGCGACAGGTCGACGCCCGTGAACTGCTGCACGAGGATCACCGCGATCACCACCACGAGCCCGCCGCCGCCCGCCGCGATCCCGGTCGTGCGGCCTCGGCCGCCGCGGCGCCGGGTGACCTTGCTCGTGTCGATGCGGGCGTCGTCGTCGAAGGTCATGTCCCGAACGTACCCGCGGGCGACGGGGGCGCCAGGAGCCAGCGCGCCCGGCCTCCCCGCGCCGGTGCCCGGGGAGGTCGAGCTCGAACGCGCAGGCCCGTACGTGGTCGAGCGCCCGCGTCACCGCGCCCAGCGTCACGGCGCCGTCCCCGAGCTCCGAGGCGACGACCTCGGGTGCGGGGCCATGCGCGATCTCCGCGAGGAGCGGGATCGTGCGGTGGATGAGGAGACCCGCGGCCGGGGCCACGGCGCCCGCGATGATGATCCGGTCGACGTCGAGCATGCCCTCCAGCACCACGCAGATGCGGGCGAGCCGGGCCGCGAGGCGGTCGACCAGCGCGAGGGCGCACGGATCGCCGTCGTCCGCGGCCGCGAGCACCTCCGGAGCGCCCAGCTGATCCAGCGGCACAGCGGCCAGGGTCGACCGGGCGTCGATCGTCCCGTCGTCGCGTCCGGCGCGCGCCCACTCGCGGAGCAGCAGCCCGATACCGTGGGCCGACCCCACGCCCTCGACGAGGTCGAGCAGCCCCATCTCGCCGGCGGCCCCGCGCCGCCCCCGCACGAGACGCCCGTCGAGCACGAAGCCCGCGCCGAACCGCTCGCCCGCCAGCAGGGTCACGGTGGATGCGACGTCCTGCCCCTGGCCGAACGCCCGCTCCGCGACGGCCGCGAGGTTGGCGTCGTTCTCGACGATGACGTGCGTGCCGGGGCGCGCCAGATGGGTGGCGTAGCCGGGGTTCATGGCCGGCCAGAAGCCGCCGACGCCCTCGGGCGACGCGCCCTCGAGGTCGGTGGGGGCGGGGACGCCGACGGTGATCACGAGCACCTCGGAAGCCGCCACGCCGGCCTCCTCGCGGGCCGCCGCGACGAGCCGCGCGACGGCCGCGCGTCGCGTCGCCCCGGCGTGGGGGCCGCCGGGGTCCGGATCCAGCTCGCCCGTCGCGCGACCGACGACGCGGCCGCGGAGGTCGGCGACGACGGCCGTCGCGTGGTGCTGCCCGGCGTCGACGCCGACGACATGGGCCGCGTCGGCGACGAGCGTGTACCGCCTCGCCGGCCGACCCGTGCGGTAGGCGCCCGTGGACCGGGCGTCGTCGGTCGTGGTCAACCAGCCGCGGGCGATCAGGTCGTCGCAGACCCCGATGACGGTGGACCGCGTGAGTCCTGTGCGGCGGATGAGGTCGCTCGCGGTCACGACGTCGGCATCCCAGGCGTGCCGCAGCACCTCGCCCGCGTTGATCCGCCGGAGGACCCCGGGGGAGGAGGCGCCGGTCGCCGCTGCGATCGTCATGTGCTGCCCGCCTCGTGTGGTCGACCGTCGTCCGCTGTTGGCCATTGTGCCACCGGCCGGATTCATCTACGGTCTAAATCTAGACCTCCAATCAACCCGTCCCGGCATCGCCGCCGGGCCGACCACCGGGAGACGACGACGTGCCCACACCCCCGCTGCCCACGCCAGGGCTCCTCACCCGACGCTCCGTCCTCGCCGGGATAGGAGCGGTCGGGGCGAGCCTGGTCCTCGCCGGATGCGCCTCGCCGGGAGGGCCCCGGCGCACCGACATCACCTTCTATCAGACCAAGCCCGAGGCGATCGGGTACTTCTCCGACCTCGTCGAGCGGTTCAACGAGTCGCAGTCGTCGATCCGCGTGAGCCACGACACGACGTCGGGCATCGCCGCGGGCTTCGTGCGCGGCAACCCGCCGGACGTCGCCGCGTTCACCTACAACCTCGAGATGGCGCGGTTCATGGAGCGCGGCGCCCTGAGCGACCTCGGCGACATGCCGGAGGCGTCGACGATCCGCCCCGCGGTGCGGGAACTGGTCGACCAGTACGCGACCTACCCCGGGCGGACGAGCGTGCTGCCGTACTCGATCACCGCCGCGTCCGTCATCTACGACCGGGAGGCGTTCCGCGGGCAGGGCCTCGAGGTCCCGACCACCTGGACGGAGCTGCTCGCCGTGGCCGACGCCCTGCGCGCGGGCGGCGTGGATCCGCTGTACAGCACCTTCCGCGAGCCGTGGACGGTCGCGCAGGGGCTCTTCGACTACACGACGGGCGGATCCCTGGACGTCGCCGACTTCTTCGCCCGGATGGGGGAGGCGGGCACGGAGGTCGGCGAGGGGGCCGGCGTCTCCTTCGAGCGGGACTTCGCGGAGCCCGTCGATCGCATGCTCCAGCTCGCCGCGTACTCCAACCGCGACGCGTCGAGCCGTGGCTACGGCGACGGGAACCTCGCGATGGCCGAGGGCCGGGCGGGCATGCTCATGCAGGGCCCCTGGGCGCTCGCGGAGATCGCGAAGACCGCGCCCGACGCCGACCTCGGCACGTTCCCGCTGCCGATGACGGAGGATGCCGCCGACCGCCGCGTGCGCGTCAACCTCGACCTCGCCCTCTGGATCCCCGAGTCCTCCGCCAAGAAGGAGGCCGCGCGGGAGTTCCTGTCGTTCCTGATGACCCCCGAGATCCAGGACGCCTACAACGAGGAGTTCCTGGCCTTCGGGACGACCACGAGCGCACCGCCCGTCACCGACCCCCGCATCGTCGACATGCAGGCCTTCTACGACGACGGGGCGTTCTACCAGGGGGCGTCGAAGTCGGTGCCCCTCACCATCCCCACCGAGAACTACGTGCAGGGCATCGTCACCGGCCAGGACGCCGCCGCCACCCTGCGGACCATGGACGCCGACTGGCGTCGGCTCGCCTCCCGCACCTGAACCGCCGACGGATCGAAGGAGATCACCTCGTGGCGACCACCACCCCCATCAGCGCCCGGCCCGTCGCGGCCGCGCCATCCGGCGCACGGCCCCGTGCCGCGCGCACCGGCAGGAGGACCGACCCGGTCTTCTACCTGTTCCTCATCCCGACGCTCGTGCTCTTCACGCTCGCGATCACGCTGCCGGCGGCGCTCGGCGTCTTCTACAGCTTCACCGACTCGATCGGGTTCGGCGACTTCTCCTTCGTCGGCATCACCAACTACACGGCGATGGCCACGGATCCCGCGATCCTCAGCTCCTACGGCTTCACGCTGGGCTTCGCGCTCGTCACGGTGATCCTCGTGAACGTCGTCGCGTTCCTCCTGGCCGTCGGCCTCACCGCGCGCATCCGCTTCAGCAACGCGCTGCGGGCCGTCTTCGTGATCCCCATGGTCGTCTCGGGCATCATCATCGCGTTCGTCTTCAACTTCCTGTTCTCGAACTCGCTGCCCGCGCTGGGCACGGCCCTCGGGATCGGCCCGCTCTCCTCGAGCGTGCTCGCCGACGCCGACACGGCCTGGCTCGCCATCGTCGTCGTGACCGCGTGGCAGGCCGTGCCGAGCTCGCTCCTCATCTACATCGCGGGCCTGCTCGCGATCCCCGGCGAGGTCTACGAGGCGAGCTCGATCGACGGCGCGACGGGGTGGCAGCAGATGCGCTCGATCACGCTGCCGCTCGTCTCCGGCTACATCGTGATCAACACGATCATCGGCTTCAAGAACTTCCTCAACGCCTACGATATCATCGTCGGCCTCACCAACGGCGGGCCGGGCACGTCGACCCGCAGCGTCGCGATGACCATCTTCACGGGCTTCACCGGCGGCGACTACGCCTACCAGATGGCGAACGCGACGCTCTTCTTCGTGATCGCGATCGCCATCTCCCTCCTGCAGCTCAAGCTCACCCGCGGAAAGGCGGCCGTCTGATGGCGAATCCCGCGATCGTGTCCCCGCCCGCGCGCCGCACGGGCGACCCTGACGCGCCGAGGCGCCGCTCCGGCGGCCGCGTCGGGCAGGAGCGGCGCAGCATGCCGCTCACGATCCTGCTGGTCCTCTGCACCCTCACGGTGCTCGTCCCGCTCTACGTCACCGTCTCCATGGCGTTCAAGACGAGCGCGCAGGCGGTCGACGGCAACGCGTTCAGCCTGCCCGCGCCCGTCGACGTGGGCGCGTTCCGGGCCGCGTGGGAGCTCACCGACTTCCCGCGCGCCTTCGGGATCTCCGTGCTGGTGACGGCGGCGACCGTGGCCGGCACCGTGATCCTCGCGTCGCTCGCCTCCTACGCCATCGCGCGGAACTGGGACAGGAAGCTCTTCCGGTACTCCTTCTACTACCTGCTCGCGGCGATGTTCCTGCCGTTCCCGGTCGTCGCCCTGCCGCAGATCAAGCTGACCGGGTTGCTGGGGCTCGACAACCCGGCGGGCGTCGCCATCCTGCACATCATGTTCCAGCTGTCCTTCAGCATCCTGCTGTTCTCGGCGTTCCTCCGATCGCTGCCCGCCGAGCTCGAGGAGAGCGCCCGGCTCGACGGCGCGACCACCTGGCAGGTGTTCTGGCAGCTGGTCTTCCCGCTGCTCGCGCCCATGAGCGCCACCGTCGGGATCTTCGCCTTCCTCGCCTCGTGGAACGACTTCGCGATGCCGTCGCTCATCACGGCGGATCCGGCGCTCCAGACGCTGCCCGTGGTGCAGAGCATCTTCCAGACGCAGTTCAGCAACGACTACAACGTGGCGTTCGCGTCGTACCTCATGGCCATGGCGCCGGCGATCGTCGTCTACCTCTTCACCCAGCGCTGGGTGATGGCGGGCGTGACGCAGGGCGCCATCAAGTGATCCCGGCCGCGGCCTCCTCATCCACCCGCACGACCACCTTCGACCGAGAGGCACCCACCCGATGACCGACCAGCTCGAGCACGCCCCCGACCGGACGACCCGGACCCCCGACGCCGAGTGGTGGCGCCAGGCCGCCGTCTACCAGATCTACCCGCGCAGCTTCCAGGACACCGACGGCGACGGCATCGGCGACCTGCCGGGCATCACCCGCCGCGTGCCCTACCTCCGCGAGCTCGGGATCGACGCGGTGTGGCTCAGCCCCTTCTACCCGTCCGCGCTCGCGGACGGCGGCTACGACGTCGACGACTACCGCGACGTGGATCCGCGCCTCGGCACCCTCGATGACTTCGACGACATGGTGCGCGCGCTGCACGACGCGGGCATCCGGCTCATCGTCGACATCGTGCCGAACCACACCTCGGACCGGCACGCCTGGTTCCCGGAGGCGCTCGCCTCCGAGCCCGGATCCGCCGCCCGAGCCCGCTACGTCTTCCGCGACGGCCTCGGGGAGCGCGGCGAGCTGCCGCCCGCCGACTGGACGAGCGCGTTCGGCGGACCCGCGTGGGAGCCGGTCGGCGACGGCCAGTGGTACCTGCACTACTTCGCGACCGAGCAGCCCGACCTCGACTGGTCGAACCCCGAGGTGCGCGAGGACTTCCTCGCCACCCTGCGCTTCTGGTCCGACCGCGGGGTCGACGGCTTCCGCGTCGACGTGGCGCACGGGTTGGCCAAGCACCTGCCCGACGAGCTGCCCTCGCAGGCGGAGCTCGACGCGTGGGACCAGACCGCCGGCGACCACCCGCTGTGGGACCGCGACGAGGTGCACGGCATCTACGCCGAGTGGCGCCGCGTGTTCGACCTCTACGACCCGCCGCGCACGGGTGTCGCCGAGGCGTGGGTCGACGCGTCCCGCCGGCACCGCTACGCGAGCGCGGAGGGTCTCGGCCAGGCGTTCAACTTCGACCTCCTCGAGGCGGACTTCGACGCGGAGCAGTTCCAGCGCATCATCACGGCGAACCTCCGCCAGTCCGAGGAGTCCGGCTCGTCGAGCACGTGGGTGTTCTCCAACCACGACGTCGTGCGGCACGCGACCCGCTACGGGCTGCCCCCGCGCGACGGGGATCCCGTGAAGCAGGGCGCGGCGTGGCTGCTGTCGGGCGGGCGCGCGCCCGAGGTCGACGTGGCGGCAGGCCTCCGGCGCGCGCGCGCGGCGTCGCTCCTCATGCTGGCGCTACCGGGATCCGCGTACCTCTACCAGGGCGAGGAGCTCGGCCTGCAGGAGGTCGCGGACATCCCGCACGACGCCCGCCAGGACCCGTCGTACTTCCGGAACCCCGGCGTGGACATCGGCCGCGACGGCTGCCGCGTGCCCCTCCCGTGGGAGCGCTCGGGACCGGCGTTCGGCTTCAGCGACGCAGGCGCGCACCTGCCGCAGCCCGCGTGGTTCGGCGCATCGTCGGTCGAGGTGCAGGAGGCCGACCCGACCTCCACGCTGCACCTGTACCGTCGCGCGCTCGCCCTGCGCGCCGAGCTGCAGACGGGGGAGACGCTCGAGTGGCTCCCAGCGGAGGAGGGGGTCCTGCACGCGGTGCGGCCGGGCGGCTGGCAGGTCGTGGTCAACTTCCGCGCCACGCCCGTGCCCATGCCGGTCGGCGAGGTGCTCGTCGCGAGCGGGCCGCTGGGCGACGACGTCGACTCCGCGGGAGCGGCCCAGCTGCCGGGCGAGACGGCGGTGTGGCTGCGCGCGTGAGCTGAGGCGGTCGAGCTCCCATGCGCGTGATGCGGGACCGCGCGCTCAGCCGTCGGGGACCGGATCCGCGGCGAGGTCCGGGCGGGTGCCCTGCACGACGTCCCGCACCCGCTCGACCGCCTCGCGCACCACGTCGTGCCCGCCGCGCGGCGCGGCCTGCGCGAGCCGCGCGCGCCGGACGAAGCCGTCCCAGTCGCCGCCGCCCGCGCGCAGCGGGCGCGTGGGCGCGAGCAGGGCGGCGCGACGCAGCCACACGTCGGCCTCGCCCGCCCAGCGGTCGAGCGCGGCATCGGCCCTGGCGCGCGGCGGTCCGGCCAGGCGCTCGACGAGCGGGCCGATGACGTCGAGGGCGAGCGGGTCCACGAGGGCCCGCAGCCGCGCGTCCCGCACGAAGCCCTCGATGCGCGTGAGGTCGCCGTTGTCGAGCCGGTCGACGTGCTCCTGCAGCAGCACGACCGCCGCCAGCCGTCGCTCGTACACGCGCGACCGCCACAGCTCCGACGCGAGCGCGACCGCCTGGTCGCGGGTCATCCCGGGACGCCGGCGGCCGAGGTCGCGCACCGTGCCGCGCACGGCACCGACGGACGCGCCCACGAACTCGAGGTCCGACCGCAGCCGCTCGCGCTCCGCCTCGGCGCGATACCAGGCGCCCTCGCGTTCGAGAGCCGCCGCGACGAAGTCCGCGTCCTCCGTCATCCGGCGAGCGGCGCCGAGCCCTCGCGGCCGGTGCGGTGCACGAAGGCGCGGCCGAACTCGGTCAGCACCTCCTCCGACGTGTGCGTCGGCGTCCAGCCCAGGACCTCGCGGGCGCGCGCGGTCGACATGACGGGCACGTTGGCGGCGATGTCGATCCAGCCCGGATCCGTGCGCTGCACGCGCGCACGCCAGCTCGCCGACACGAGCGCGCGGAGCGCCGGCAGCGGCACGACCACGACCCGGGCGTCGAGCAGGCGGCCGACGAGCGCGGGGTCGACGACCGGCTCGGCGGCGATGTTGAACGCGCCGGGCGCGCGCCGCTCGACGGCGCGCCAGAACGCGTCCGCGACGTCCTCGTAGTGCACGACCTGCGACACCAGCTCGCGGGGGAGCGGCAGCACCGGGGTGCGGGTCGCGAGCCCCATCCAGCGGGTGGGGATGCGGCGGCCCAGGAAGAGGCGCGCGATCTCGGCCGCCGCCTCGTCGTGCATCACGAGCCCGGGGCGCATGCGCGTCACGACGACGTCGGGGTGCGCCAGCTCGAACGCGTCCATCGCGCGCTCGTTCTCGGCCTTGTGCCGGGAGTAGTGCGAGGTGTGGATCCCGCCGGTGGGCCACGACTCGTCGCGCGGCCGGTCCTTGGGCGCCGCGCTGTACGCGCCGACCGAGGAGGCGACGACCACCTGCGGCACGCGCGCCTGCGCGACCGCCTCCAGCACGTGGGCGGTGCCGATGACGTTGGTGCGGTGCATCACGCGCTCGCGGTGGTTCGGCTGCAGGGCCCAGCCCAGGTGGATCACGGCGTCGGCGCCGCGCATGGTGGCCGCGAGCCCGGACACGGCACCCGCCGCGCCGATGTCGGCGAGCCGCCAGGTGACGCCGGAGTACGGCTCGAGGGAGGCGTCGGGCATGCGCCGCGCGACGCCCACGATCTCGGCCCCCGCCGCGTGCAGGCGCCGGAGCACCCCGGTCCCCAGGTTCCCGGTCGCTCCGATGACGACGACGCGCATGCTGCTCCTCTCCTGCGGACGGGACCCGGCGGGCCGGCTGGTCCGCGGGTCCCCTCCATCATGCTCGCCGGAGCGCCGCGTGGAGCCGGTGCGCGGCGGGTGCCCCGCCGACGCTCAGCGGTCGACGGCCTCGATGAGCGAGCCCTGGGCGAAGGTCAGCCAGTCGTAGAGGCTCGCGCTCTCGCGGGGCGCGCGGTCGCGCCAGCCGTCGGCCTCGTCGATCCGCAGCGGCACCGAGATCGCGAGCCGGAGGTCGTTGAGGGTGCGGAGCCAGGCCTGCGCGCCCGTCGGATCCAGCACCACGAGCAGCCCGCGCCGTCCCGCCCCGCGCGCGTCGGCCTCCGCGAGGGTGGCCTCGACCGTGGTCGCGTTCGCGGCCTTCGCCTCCGAGAGGTCGGACGCCGTGAAGCGCCGGAACTCCGCGGACGCCTCCGCGTCGTCCGGGTAGGCGTCGGGCAGCAGCCGCTCGGCCACGGGGGAGGGGGCGGCACCGTCCGTGGCGCCGCCGGTCGCGGCAACCTCGTCGAGGATCCCGCGGAGCTCGCCGAGGAGCCCCCGCAGCATCTGGACCTCGTGCGGCTCGAGGCGCGCGGCGACGGTGCCGTCCGGCCGAGCCCGGAAGGCCCTCACGCGTCCACCCGCTCGAGCGTCGCCCAGAGGCCGTAGCCGTGCATGGCGAGGACGTGGCGCTCGATCTCCTCGCGGATCCCCGTGGCGACGACCGCCCGGCCGTCCTCGTGCACCCGGAGCATGAGCTCGTCGGCGCGCTCGCGCGTGAAGCCGAAGTAGCTGCGGAACACGTAGGAGACGTACGTCATGAGGTTCACGGGGTCGTTCCAGACCACGCAGCTCCAGACCGGCGGGGTGTCGGGGCGCTCCAGCAGGGACGTGTCGGAGCCGGGGCTCGCGCCGGGGCTCGTGCCGGGGTCGCCCGCGGGCGGATCCGCCGCGCGCCGGGCCAGGGGGAGGGGGCGGACGGCGGCGCGCGCGTCCGCGTGGATCGTGGTCATGCCGCTCCTCGGGTGCCCACCCGGCCGATCTCCGGGGACTCCATCCTCTCGCGCCGGGACGGGCCGTCGCGACGCCCCCGTCCTGCGGTCACGCACCGGGCCGCACGAGCCCGCAGTCGTACGCGAGGATCACGGCCTGCACGCGGTCCCGCACCTCGAGCTTCGCGAGCACCCGGCCCACGTGCGTCTTCACCGTCGACTCCGACAGGAACAGGCGTCCTGCGATCTCCTGGTTGGTGAGCCCCTCGGCCAGCGCCGTGAGCACCTCCAGCTCGCGGGCGGTCAGGGGGCGCAGTCGCGGGTCGGCCGCGCCCTCGCCCGTCCCGGCCGCGCCGCCGGTCGCGGGCATCGCGGGGCCGAGCAGCTCGATCATGCGGCGCGTCACGCGCGGGGAGATGGCGGCGTCGCCGTCGGCGACCGCGCGGATCGCCTCCATGAAGTGCTCGGGCCGCGTGTCCTTCACCAGGAACCCGCTCGCGCCGGCGCGGAGGCCCGCGAACGCGTACTCGTCGAGGTCGAACGTGGTGAGGACGATGACGCGCGTCGCCGGGTGGCGCGCGACGATCTCGGTGGTGGCCTCGATGCCGTCCATGCCGGGCATCCGCACGTCCATGAGCACGATGTCGGGCGCGAGCTCGCCGGTCCGCGCGACGGCCGCGCGTCCGTCGGCGGCCTCGCCCACCACGTCGATGCCGGGCTCGGCGTCGAGCACCATCCGGAAGCCCATGCGCACGAGCGCCTGGTCGTCGACTATGAGCACGCGGACGGGGCGGGCGGGGTCGGTCATCGGTCCTCCTGGATCCGCGGGGGGAGCGGGGCACGGCTGTCGCCGTCCCCGGGTCGTACGTCGTGGCGGCCGCTCGGCAGGGTGGCGTGGACGCGCCACCCGCCGCCCTCGCGGCGACCGGCCGACGCGGTCCCGCCGTACACGGCCATCCGCTCGGACACGCCGAGGAGCCCGCGTCCGCTGCCGGGGACGGGCGGCACGACGGGTCCGGTGGCGTCGTCGTCCGTGACCTCGACGGTGATCGCGTCGGGTCGGTGGTCCACGCGCACGTCGACGCGGCCGGCGTTCGGCGCGTACCGCAGCACGTTGGTCAGCGACTCCTGCACGACGCGGAAGACCGCCAGCTGGCGGCCCGGGTCGTCGGGCGGAGCACCCGTCGTGGTGAAGCGCACGGGCAGGCCGGTGGAGCGGAACGAGTCGACGAGCGCGGCCAGCTCGCCGTGCCCCGGCTGGGGTGCGCGGAGGGGCGGCGCGTCCGCGTCGGCGTCCTCGGCGAGGACGCCGAGCATCCGCCGCATCTCGGACAGCGAGGTGCGCCCGGTCTCGGCGACCTCGCGCATGGCCTCGCGGGCGAGCTCGGGCCGGGCGACCGCGCTCGCGCCAGCGCCGTCGGCGAGGGTCACCATGACGGTGATGCCGTGCGCGACGATGTCGTGGATCTCCCGCGCGATCCGGGTCCGCTCCGCGGCGGTCGCGAGGAGCGCCTGCTGGTCGCGCTCGCGGGCGAGCTGCACCGCGAGGTCGCGCAGGGCGTCGACGTAGCGCTTGCGGCCGCCCACGTTGGTGCCGATGAGGGTCGCGATGAGCATCGGGATGAGGTTCACGACGAGCAGCGTCGCCGCCGAGGGGTCGAGCGGCCCGGTTCCCGCGGTGGCCGGCACCACGATCGCCGCGAGGAGCCCCGCGCCGCCGAGTCCGAGCCACGCCCGCCGGGTCGATCCGTGGACGGCCACCGCGTACAGCGCCACCGCGATGGGGAACCCGTCGAATGAGTCGGTGACGAAGGCCGTGGCGGCCGCCGCCGCTCCGGCGATCGCGAGCACGGTCACGGGTCGGACGCGCCGCGCCATCAGCGCGACCCCGGTGACGAGCGCCAGCACCACGACCACCACGCCGCCGGCCGGCACGGCCGAGCGGCTGCCGGCGACGACGCCCGAGGCGATCGACGCCCAGGTCACGACGAGGGCGAGCGCCCCGTCCACGATCCGCGGATGACGTGCCATCCAGCCGCGGACGGCTCCGGGCGGGGTGGGCAGGCGGACGCCGTCGGGCGCGGCGACGGTCGCCGCGCCCGACGGCGCCCTCCGGTCCGCGTCGATCAGGCGTCCCGCTTGCGGGCGAGGATCAGCGCGGGCACGAGGATCACGGCGACCCAGCCGACCATCACGAGCAGCGCCTGCCAGAACTCGAGCTCGTCGGGCGAACCGGACGGCAAGGAGTACAGCCGCATCCCGGCGTTGAAGGGCAGGTACTCGAGGAGGTCCGAGACCCACGGCAGCACCGCGCCCAGGATGCTCGCGATCAGCGGCAGGACGAGGACGAGGCCCATCAGGGCGCCGATCCCCGCGGCGCCGTTGCGGAGCAGCATCCCGAAGGCGAACCCCATCAGGCCGATGAGCACGATGAAGAGGGTCGCGCCGAGCATCGCGGTGAACGCCTCCCCGGTGGCGATGTCGATCTTCGCGCCCACGTCGATGAAGAACGCCTGGCCCACGAGCACGGCGGCGACGACGGCCACGGCCGACACGATGAACGTGACGACCGTGAACACGATCCCCTTCGCCACGAGCGCGCCGAGGCGCCGGGGTGCGGCGCTGAACGTCGAGCGGATCATGCCGGTGGAGTATTCGCCGCTGATCGTGAGGACACCGAGCACGCCCGCGACGAGCATGCCGAAGATCGAGAAGGTGAGGGTGAAGCGGAGCAGCAGCGGGGTGGCGGGTTCTCGGCCCAGCGCGAGCTGTTCGCCCATCTGCCCGGCGATGGGGGGCGCGAACATCGCGGAGAAGCCGACGAAGACCAGCAGGATCAGCGCGAAGCACCAGACGGTGGAGCGCAGCGTGCGCAGCTTGATCCACTCGGAGCGCATGAGGCGGGGGAGGGTGGGACGGCCCGACGTCACCGGTGCGGGCGCGGAGGCGGTGCGGGTGGCGGTCATCGTGCGATCTCCTGCTCGGTCGTGCCGACTGCGGCGCTGTGGTACTCGACGTCGCCCTGCGTGAGCGACAGGTAGGCGTCCTCGAGGGACGCGGTGATGGGCGTGAGCTCGTGCAGCACGACGCCCGCGGACATCGCCGCGTCTCCGACCTGCGCGGCGTCGAGGCCGGTGATCTCGATGACGTCGCGCTCGACGCTCGTCACCACGACGTCCGGGCGGGCCACGGCCTGGCCGAGCCGGTCGGCGTGCGGGGAACGGACGCGGACGAGTCCACTCGTGGCCCCCGCGACGACCGCGGCGACGGGCGCGTCCGCGAGCACGCGCCCGCGGCCGAGCACGATCAGGTGGTCAGCGGTCTGCGCCATCTCGCTCATGAGGTGGGAGGAGAGGAGCACGGTGCGGCCCTGGCCGGCGAGGTAGCGCGTGATGTTGCGCACCCACAGCACGCCCTCGGGGTCGAGGCCGTTGACGGGCTCGTCGAGGATCAGCGTGCGCGGGTCGCCGAGGAGCGCCACGGCGATGCCGAGCCGCTGGCCCATGCCGAGGGAGAAGCCGCCGACGCGCTTCTTGGCGACGGGCTGCAGGCCCGTCATCTCGATGACCTCGTCGACGCGGGCGCGCGGGATGCCGTGGGTGGCGGCCATGGCGAGCAGGTGGTTGTAGGCGCTGCGGCCGGTGTGCACGGCCTTCGCGTCGAGGAGCGCGCCGACCTCGTGGAGCGGGGCCTGGAGGTCCCGGTAGCGTCGGCCGTTGACCGTCACCGAGCCGGACGTGGGGCTGTCGAGCCCGACGATCATGCGCATCGTGGTGGACTTGCCGGCGCCGTTCGGACCGAGGAATCCGGTCACCATGCCCGGCTGGACGGTGAAGCTCACGCCGTCCACGGCGGTCTTCGCGCCGTAGCGCTTGGTCAGGTTCTCAGCGACGATCATGCGCGCTGCCTCCTCAGGATGGGGTCGCGGGCCCAGCGCCCGCGGATCCCACGTTAGGGCCGGCCCCTCCGGCGGCGCGTCCCCCCTCCGGCCCCCGCGCTCCGGCCCCCGTGGTACCCGGGTGCCGCGTCAGCGGGCGCGGTCCGCCAGCCCGGCGAGCCGCCGCACCGCCTCCTCGAGCACCTCGGTGCGCTTGCAGAAGGCGAACCGGACGAGCGACGCGTGCTCGGTCGCGAGCGGCTCCCGGCAGAAGGCGGAGAGCGGCACCGCGACCACGCCCGCGAGCTCCGGCAGCCGCAGGCACAGCTCGCGGGCGTCCGGGAAACCGAGCGGCGCCGCGTCCGCGACGATGAAGTAGCCCGCGGCGGGCAGCGTGATCCGGAAGCCCGCGGCCGTGAGGCCGGCGGCGAGGATGTCGCGCTTGGCCCGCAGGTCGTCGGCGATTCCCGCGAAGACCTCGTCCGGCAGGGCCAGGCCGACGGCGATGGCCGGCTGGAACGGCGCGCCGTTGACGAAGGTGAGGAACTGCTTCACCGCGAGGATCGCCGACACGAGCGGCGCGGGCGCGGTCAGCCAGCCGACCTTCCAGCCCGTCGTGCGGAACGTCTTGCCGCCGGAGGAGATGCTGACGGTCCGCTCCCGGGCGCCCGGCAGGACGGACACGGGCTCGTGCGATCCGTCGAACACCAGGTGCTCGTACACCTCGTCGGTCACGATCACCGCGTCGTGGGCGATGGCGAGCTCGACCACGAGCTCCCGCACCTCCCGCCGGAGCACCGTCCCGGTGGGGTTGTGCGGGTCGTTGAGGAGGATCACGCGCGTGCGGTCCGTGACCGCGCGACGCAGGTCGTCGAGGTCGGGCTGGAAGCGGG
This sequence comes from Clavibacter sp. CT19, assembly GCF_027858075.1. NCBI lineage: Bacteria > Bacillati > Actinomycetota > Actinomycetes > Micrococcales > Microbacteriaceae > Clavibacter > Clavibacter sp. CT19. The sequence continues at coordinate 477,187 of NZ_JAQHYR010000001.1, forward strand.
GCCCGCGGAGGGGCACGGTGCGGTGCACGCCCCGCGCGAGGGAGATGAGCGCCCCGTACGCGTCGTAGAACGGCTCGAGCGTCACGACCTCGTCGCCCTCCTCCACGAGCGCGAGGAGCGTCGCCGCGATCGCCTCCGTCGCGCCGGCCGTGACGAGCACCTCCGTGGCCGGGTCGACGTCGATGCCGTGGAACCGCGCCCGGTGGGCGGCGATCGCGGCCCGGAGCTCGGGTGTCCCGCGTCCCGGCGGGTACTGGTTCGCCCCGGCGGCGATGGCCTCGCGGGCCGCCTCGAGCACCTCGGCGGGGCCGTCCTCGTCGGGGAAGCCCTGCCCGAGGTTGATCGCCCCGGTCGCCGCCGCGAGCGCGCTCATCTCGGCGAACACGGTCGTGCCGGGCGTCCCGTCGTCGGCCAGGAGCATGGCCCCGCGGGCTGCGCGCGTCCACGCGCCGGAGATCGTCATGGCCCCCATCATGGCGGGGGCGCCGCACGCGCGGCCGACCGCCGCGTACGCTCGGGACATCACGGCGGGGGAGCCGGGAGCACGTCGCCATCCGACGCCCGCCCGGTGCGGGCGCCGCATGCGGCGACGCCTGTCAGCACGGCCATAGACAACGCCCAGGCTCCACCGTGATGCTGGCACCACCTGAGAGGAGCACCACTGATGACTGACAGTCCCCACGGAGCCGGCGACGACGAGGCCGCGCGCGCACGCGCCACGGGTCCCGACGGCTCCCCGGCGGGCCCGGCATCCTCCGGTCAGGGAGGCGACGGCGACGCGGCGGGCACGGCATCCTCCGGTCCGGCGCGCGAGGGCGATCCCTCCTGGCCCGCCCCCGACGGTCCCGCGGCGGCCGCCCATCCCGCTCCCACGAGCCCCGCGACCGCACCCGTCACCCCGTCGGCGGACCAGCGCGACACGCTCGCCTACGGCACGGCTGCCGCCGTCCCGCCGGCCGGGTCCCCGCAGGACCCCTCCGCATCCGCTTCGGGCGCGGCCGCCGCACCGCCGCGGCGCAAGGCGAGCAAGGCCCTCCCGCTGGTCGCGATGCTCGCCGTGGGCGCCCTCATCGGCGGAGCCGCGGGCGGCCTCACGACCTGGGCCGTGGCGCACGACGACGACGCCTCCGACGCGGTGAGCCAGTCACCGGCCAACATCACGGTCAACGACCCCGAGGACGCCACGCCGATCACCGCCGTGGCGGCCAAGGCCTCGGGATCGGTCGTCACCATCTCCGTCGCGGGCGCCACGGGCGCCGGCACCGGATCGGGCGTGATCCTCTCCGCCGACGGCTACGTCCTCACCAACACGCACGTGGTCACCCTCGACGGTGAGATCGGCGACGGATCCATCCAGGTCAAGACCGCGGACGGCGCGCTCTACACGGCCAAGCTCATCGGCACCGACCCGGTGGTCGACCTCGCCGTCATCAAGCTCGACAGCGCGAGCGGGCTGACGCCCATCGAGTTCGCCGACTCGTCGAAGCTCAACGTCGGCGACACGGCGATCGCGATCGGCTCGCCCCTCGGCCTCTCCGGCACGGTCACCGACGGCATCGTGAGCGCCCTGGACCGCAGCATCCAGGTCGCCTCCTCGGCGGCCCCGCAGACGCCGGGCGACGGCAGCCAGAGCGACGAGACCCCGTTCAACTTCTGGCCGTTCGGCAACGAGGGCAAGGGCGGCTCCGGCGGACAGGGCGGCTCCGGCCAGGGCGGCTCCGGGGGCCAGGGGCAGCCCGCGGCGAACATCAGCCTCGCGGTGATCCAGACCGACGCGGCCATCAACCCCGGCAACTCCGGCGGGGCTCTGCTGGACGGCGACGGCAAGCTCATCGGCGTCAACGTGGCCATCGCGAACGCGAGCGGGACGAGCGGCACCTCCGGGAACATCGGCGTCGGCTTCGCGATCCCGTCCAACCTCGCCAAGCGCGTGGGCCAGGAGATCATGCAGGGCGGCTCCGCCTCGCACGGACTGCTCGGCGCCAGCGTCCGCGACGTCGCCAAGGGCGACTCGTCCACGCCGGTGGGCGGCGCGTTCATCGCGGAGCCGCAGAGCGGCGGGGCGGCGGCGGACGCCGGCCTGCGCTCGGGCGACATCGTCACGGCCTTCGAGGGCCGGCCCATCAGCAAGGCCAGCGACCTCACGGCGCAGGTCCGCGCGATGCCCGGCGGCAGCGACGTGAAGCTGACGGTCATCCGCGGCGGGCAGAAGCAGCAGGTCGACGTGAAGCTCGGCACGCTGCAGCAGTAGCGGTCACGACGGAGGGGCGGGTCGGCGAGAGCCGGCCCGCCCCTCTCGCACGCCGGGGTCGGGTTATCCGGCAGGCTGGTAAACTCCTGCGAGGCTCGGCCAGGCAGGCCCCGGCCGCACCTCCTCCACGAGATCGGCTCAGATGGCGAACCACCCGCGACGCGACCCCGTCGCCGGCATCCCCGGCGGACTGCCCGCCGTCTCGTACGTCATGCCGATCCTGAACGAGGCGGCGCACGTGCGCGCGGCGGTCGAGAGCATGATGCGCCAGGACTACGGCGGCGACTTCGAGGTCGTCCTCGCGCTGGGCCCGAGCACCGACGGCACGACGGAGGTCGTGCGCGAGATGGCCCGGGCGGATCCGCGCATCACGAGCGTGGACAACCCCAGCGGCTCCACCCCCGGCGGCCTCAACGCCGCGATCCGCGCCACCCGGAACCCCGTGGTGATCCGCGTCGACGCGCACTCCCTCCTCCCGCGCGACTACACGCGCATCGCCGTCGAGACGCTGCAGGCGACGGGCGCCGACAACGTCGGCGGCCTCATGTCGGCCGAGGGTCGGACGCCGTTCGAGAAGGCCGTCGCCCGCGCGTACGGCGCCCGCGTCGGCCTCGGCGGCACCGCGCATCACGTGGGCGGCGAGGAGGGGCCGGCGGAGACCGCGTACCTCGGGTCGTTCCGGCGTGACCGGCTCCTCGAGGTGGGGCTCTTTGACGAGGGGGTCCGTCGCGGCCAGGACTGGGAGCTCAACCGACGGCTCCGCCGGAGCGGCGGGCTCGTGTGGTTCACCCCGCGGATGAAGGTCACCTACCGCCCCCGCTCCACGTTCCCGTCGCTGGTCCGGCAGTTCTTCGCGACGGGGCTCTGGCGCGGCGAGCTGGCGCGCCGGTACCCGCGACAGAACGGCGTCCGCTACTTCGTGCCCCCCGTGGCGGTGGCGGGCGTGGCGACGGGGCTGCTCCTCGGCGCCGCCGGCGCGATCGGACCCGCCGTCGGGCTACCGGGCCTCCGCCGCCTGGTCGGCGCGTTCGCCGTCCCCGGCCTCTACGCGGGGTTCGTCCTCGTGAGCACGGTCGGCGTCGCGGCGCGCGACGGGGCGGCCACGATGCTGCGGTTCGCGGCGGTGCTGCCGTGCATCCACTTCAGCTGGGGCACCGGCTTCGTGCTGGGATTCCTGCACCTCACCGACGACCTCGACGGGCACACGGGACGATGACCTCCGCGACCGACCCCGCCGCTCGCGGCCTGCCCGGATCCATCGCCGAGCTGCGCCGCGTCACGCAGCCGCCCGAGGTCCGGCTGCGCGCCAACGCCGAGCACTGGACGGCGCACCTCTACCTCCGCGACCTCTCGCCGTACCTCACGTGGCTGCTGCTCCGCACGCGCATCAGCGCCAACGGCGTCACGGTCGTGATGATCCTCACCGGCTGGGCCGCCGCGGCCGCGCTCCTCATCCCGGGCATCGCCGGCGCGGCGCTCGCCCTGGTGCTCGGCCAGCTGCAGATGCTCGTGGACTGCTGCGACGGCGAGGTCGCGCGCTGGCGTCGGACCTCGTCGCCGGTCGGCCACTTCCTCGACGCAGTGGGGCACTACTCGACGGAGACCCTCATCGCGCTCGCGCTGGGGATCCGCGCGGCCGCCTACCCGTTCGAGGCGCCGGACGACCTCCCGTGGACGACGCTGGCCTTCGCCCTGGCGCTGGTCATCGTGCTGAACAAGGCCCTGAACGACATGGTGCGCGTGGCCCGCGCGTCGGCCGACCTGCCCAAGGCGCCCGCGGGCGCGGGGACCGTGGCCTCGCAGCGGTCGCTCATCGCCACCGCGCGCCGCATCGTGCGCTTCCTGCCCTTCCACCGGATGTTCCACTCGGTGGAGCTCACGATCGTGACCTTCGTCGTCGCGCTCGCGGGCCTCCTGCTCGGCCAGCCGGAGACCGACCGCGTCTTCCTCGTCGCGCTGGTGCCGCTCGCCGTGCTCGCGCTCGTGGGCCACTTCGTCATGATCGTCACCTCGCGCCGTCTGACCTCCGCGTGACCGGCTCCCTGCCGCGCGTCGGCGTCGTCGTGCTCAGCCAGGGGCGGCGTCCGGACGGCCTCGCCGCGGCCCTCGCGTCCGTCCTGCGGCAGGAGGGCGTCGCGCTCGACGTCGTCGTGGTCGGCAACGGCTGGGACCCGACGGGCCTGCCGGCCGGGGTCCGCGGTCTGCACCTCCCCGAGAACCTCGGGATCCCGGCCGGCCGCAACGCCGGGGTGCCGCTCGTGGTCGGCGACGCGCTGTTCTTCCTCGACGACGACGAGACCGTCCCGAGCGCGTCGTTCGTCCGGGACGCACTCGCGCTGATGGGGGAGCGGGGCGACGTCGCGCTCGTCCAGCCGCGCATCGTCGACCCGACGGGAACCGCCACGCCCCGCCGGTGGATCCCACGGATCCGCAAGGGCGACCCGGCCGACTCGAGCGCCGTCTTCTCCGTGCTCGAGGGCGCGGTCGTCGTGCGCCGCGACGCGTTCGAGGCGGCCGACGGCTGGGCGGGGGAGTTCTTCTACGCCCACGAGGGGATCGAGCTGGCCTGGCGGATCTGGGACCAGGGGCTGCGCGCCTGGTACGCCGGCGACCTCGTCGCCCACCATCCGGCCGTCGCGCCCACCCGGCACGCGGAGTACCACCGCCTGAACGCCCGCAACCGCGTCTGGCTCGCCCGCCGCAACCTGCCGCTGCCCCTCGTCCCCGTCTACGTCGGGACGTGGACGGCCGTGCAGCTGATCCGCAGCGCCCGCGGCGGCGACGGTCTGAGCACGTGGCTGCGCGGCTGGCGCGAAGGCTGGACCACCTCCCCGGGCCGACGCCGGCCCCTGTCCTGGCGGACCGTCGTCCGCATGACGCGCGCGGGCAGGCCGCCCGTCATCTGATCGTGACCCGGCATCCCGCGGTCACGATCTCCTACCGTTCCGCGCCCCCGACCGGGGCGGGGCCGGGGCCGTCCGGAGCGCTGGCTACGGTGGATGCATGGGTCTCCTGAACGACGCGCGCCTCGGCGTGCGCGCCATCCTCTCGCTCGTCCAGCAGCGTCGGGCTCGCGGATCCCTGCAGCGCAAGCTGGCGCTCCGGCCGCCGTCGCCGCAGGGCGAGTACCGCATCGCCGTGTACTTCGCCGACTCGGCCGTGAACATGTACCAGATCCGGCAGTGGTACCGGCCGCTCGCGGAGCTCGCCCGGACGCACCCCGTCGTGATCCTCAGCCGCCACCCGAGCGGGGCGGACGCGCTCCTCGACGAAAGCCCGCTGCCGGTCGAGTACGTGCGCCGGGTGGCCGACCTCGAGCGGGTGATCGCGGAGCAGGACATCCGCATCGTCCTCTACGTCAACCAGAACACCCGCAACTTCCAGATGATGCGGTACGGGCGCCGCTGGCACGTCTTCGTCAACCACGGCGAGTCCGACAAGATGTACATGACCACGAACCAGTTCAAGGCCTACGACTACAGCCTCATCGCGGGGGACGCCGCCCGCGCGCGGCTCGGCAAGGTCCTCTGGGACTACGACCTCGACCGGCGCGCGATCCCCATCGGCCGCCCGCAGGCCGACCACTACGCGGGCGAGCTGCCGTTCACGCCGGACGACCGGACCGTGGTCCTCTACGCCCCCACCTGGGAGGGGGACCGCGCCGCGGCCGCGTACGGGTCCATCGCCACGCACGGCGTCCCGCTCGTGCGCGACCTGGTCGCCACGGGCCGGCACCGGGTCGTGTACCGGCCGCATCCGCGCTCGGGCGTCGTCGACCCCGAGTACGCCCGTGCGGACCGCGAGATCGCGGCCGTGCTCGAGCGGGCGAACGCGCAGGACCCGTCGGCGCAGCACGTCGTCGACCGATCCCGGGAGCTCGGCTGGCAGCTGTCCGCGGCCGACATGGCCATCGTCGACATCTCGGCCATGGTCTACGACCGGCTGGCGGCGGGGAAGCCGCTCATGGTGACGCGACCCGTGCAGCCGGAGGCGCAGATCGACACCGACGGCTACCTCTCCGACTGCGAGTGGCTGACCGCCGACGACGCCCGCAGCATCGTCGCGCGCCTCGACGAGCTGCAGCACGACGCCGCGGCCGACCGCCGGCTCGCGGCGTGGGTGCGCCACTACTTCGGCGATGCGTCCCCGGGTGCCGCCACGGCACGCTTCCACGCGGCGATCGAGCTCCTCCTGTCGGAGTGGGACCGGCACGCCGCCCTGCATGCGCGCGACGAGGCGACCGACGGCGGGGACGCAGAGGTGGACGACGAGGACGAGGAGTCCTGATCGCGGGGAGGGCCGCGTGCTCGAGAGCCGTCCAGCCGCTAGCGCTTGGCGGCCTTCTTCTCCGCGATGCGGATCACGCGGGGCTTCTTCTCCGGCACGGCGAGGTCGGCCGGGAACGTCGCGGGCGCCGGGCCGAACGCTTGGCGGGAGCTCGCGACGATCTTACCGCCGAGCATCCGGTTGCCGGTGCCGCCGATGACGGCGCCGATGCCGAAGGGCACCGCGCGGCCGATCGCGCTGGCGCCCTGGTTCACGACGAACCGGCGGATGAAGGCGCGCTTGATGCGGTCGGCGATGGGCCCCATGGCGAACGACGGCAGGCCGGAGGTGATGGCCCGACCCCAGTTCGCGTTCCGGTCCGTCGGCTGCCCCGAGAACTGGCCCGTGAACTGCTGGATGACCTGGGCGCCCGGCGCGCCGAGCATCATGGTCATGACGAGGGCCCGGGCCCGCACCGGATCCTCGACGGTGATGCCGTGGACCTCGGTGATGGACTGCGCGAAGAGCGCGCTCGCCTCGAGGAAGCCCGCGGTCTCGACGCCGGTCAGGGCGAGGGAGACGCCGGTGCCGATCCCGGGGATGACGGCGCTGGCGCCCACGGCGGCCCCGCCCGCGGTGACCGCGGTGAGGAAGCGCTTCTCCAGGATCGCGATGATGCGGTCGGGGGAGGCCTCCGGGTGACGCGCGCGTATGGACCGGATGTGGGCGAGCACGACGGGGCGCTGCACGGACAGGAGACGATCGATGCCCGTGGCCACGGCGGGATCGAGGTCGGGTGCGTCGTTCATGGGGAGAGCCTACGCGGCGGCAGCTGATCCTTCGTGCCCTCCGGGTCCGTGACGCCCGCGCGATGTCCGGGGGTGCTCGAGAGGGTAGGCCGTAGAAGCATGGGGCGCCGGCGCTCTGGCTATTCCTTCATGTGGCGGATAAGCATGTGCCATGGTCACCACCGTCTCCGAGGCCGCCGCCGCGTTCGGCGCCCGCGTGCGCGAGCAGCGCCAGCGCATCGGCATCAGCCAGGAGACGCTCGCCGAGCTCTCCGGCATCCACTGGACCGCCCTCGGCAAGATCGAGCGCGGGCAGCGGAACCCCTCCCTCCGGAACATCATCAAGATCGCGAGCGGCCTCGACGTGGACGCGGGCCTCCTCGTGACGGGCCTCACCGCCGACATGCTCCCGCAGGACGACGGCGACTCGCCGGCCGAGCTCATCCGGCTCGAGCGCGAGCGCGACCGGCGCGGCACCACGCCCGTCAGAAGCTGACGCGCCACAGGTACTCGCCCCCGTCCGGACGGAACCACCGCACCACGAGGACGGTGTCGAGCGCGAGGTCGTCCCCTCGGATGGTCGTGGACAGCCGCTCGCCCGGCCGCACCGTGACGGGCGCTCGCGAGAGCATCGTGCCGGAGCCGAGCAGGTGCAGCGAGATGGCGTGCAGCACCTCCTCGCCGACGTTGACGAGCGCGAAGCGGGGGCGTTCGAGCGTGCGGTCGAAGTGCCAGGGCACGCGGTACGCGGGCTCGGGATCCGGGCGGACGGGCAGGGGCGGGACGGGTCGCAGCATGCGTGCACGGTAGGGGCGACGTGCGACGTGCGAGGTCGCGGGCCTGTGGAGGGGCGGGGCTGGGGAGGAGGGGTGCCTAGCTGGCCGCCGCGGCCGGTGCCGCGGGCGGCTCGAGGTCGGCGTTGTAGGCGTCCACCACCCGGTCGATGGGGCCGTCGAGGACCAGCGCGCCCCTGTCCAGGTAGAGGCCCCGCGTGCAGAAGCGGCGCAGGTCGCGCTCGTTGTGCGAGACGAAGAAGAGGGTGCGCCCCTCCGCCAGCATCTGCTCGATGCGGTGGTAGCACTTCTCGCGGAACGCCTTGTCGCCCACCGCCAGCACCTCGTCGACGAGCAGGACCGGCTCGTCGAGGCGGGAGATGACCGCGAACGCGATGCGCACCTTCATCCCGCTCGACAGGTGCTTGTACGGGGTGTCCACGAAGTCGGGGATCTCGGCGAACGCGATGATCTCGTCGAACTGCGCGTCGATCTCCGCCTTCGACATCCCGTGCAGGCCGGCCGTGAGGTAGATGTTGTCTCGCACCGTCAGGTCGTTGACGAAGCCGCCCGTGATCTCGATGAGCGGGGCGACGCCTGCGTGCACGCCGACGGCGCCCTCGTCCGGGATCAGCACCTCGGCCACCAGCTTGAGGAGCGTGGACTTGCCCTGCCCGTTGCGGCCGACGACGCCGATCGCCTCGCCCGCGCGCACCTCGAAGCTCACGTGGCGCAGCGCCCAGAACTCGCCGGGGCGGGCGCGACGGGCGGACCCGGCGAACAGGTCCTTGAAGCTGCGGCGGGCCTTGCGGTTCCGGCGGAAGCGGATGCCCGCGTCTCGGACGGCGATGACCGGGGCGGAGGCGTCCGCGGAGGCGGCGGCGGGTGCGGCGTCCATCAGATCTCCTTCAGCACGGCAGGCAGGGAGCGGCGGAAGACGAGCGCGCCCACGGCGAGCAGGACGCCCGCGATGAGCGCGCTCACGCCCACGGCGTACCAGTCGAGCTCCGCGGGGAAGAACGCCGAGCGGTAGAGGCCGAAGATGCCGGTGAGCGGGTTGAGCGCGGCCCACGGGTGCAGCTCGGCGGGCAGGTCGCGCGACGAGTAGACCACGGGGGAGGCGTAGAAGAGGAAGCGCAGGACGAGCTTGACGGCGCGCTCGAGGTCGCGGAAGAAGACGACGAGCGGCGAGATGACGAGGCCGATGCCGAGGAGCAGCGCCGCCTGGATCACCACGGCGAGCGGGAACAGGAGGACCTCGACCGACAGCCCCGCACCGGCCACGATCGCGAAGACGGCCAGCACGGGCAGGCTCGCGATGAGCTCGAAGCCCTTCGCGAGCACGAGCCGCAGGACCCAGATGGTGCGCGGGATCCGGGTCGATCGCACGAGCTTGGCCTGCGAGCTGAACGCCCGGGTGAAGTCGCTCGTGGCCCCGGTGAACCACATCCACGGCAGGAGGGCCGCGAGGAGGAAGACGATGTACGGCTCCTCGCCCACGTCCCGGGTGAAGACGACGGTGAAGACGAACCAGTAGATGCCCGACATCACGAGCGGGTCGAGGATCGACCAGAACCAGCCGAGCGCGCTGGTGGAGTAGCGGACCTTCAGGTCGCGCGTCGTCAGGAGCCAGAGCGAGCGGCGGTAGCGGGCGGCGGGGGTGCGGGACGCGCGGCCGGGCATGGCGGCATCGTGCACGGCGGGGTCCTCTGCGTCAGCATCCCCGAGGCGGCCTAGACGAAGAGGTTGGCCCTCTCGAGGTCCTCCGCGAAGTCGACCTCGACCGCGTACAGGTCGGAGATGTCTACCGGTTCGACGAGCAGGGAGTCCTGCTCGACGCCCAACTCTATTCCACGCTCGAAGTAGTCCTGGTCGCCGACGCGGGCCAGCTGGCGGATGAGGACGGGCTTGTCGGCCTTGGAGATGTAGTTGATGCCCACGGCCTCGCCCAGCCCGCCGACGACGGTCTTGGACAGCTCGCGGATGTACCCCTCGGGGCTCGTCGTGTACTTGACCTCCTCGTCGGAGACGCGCGAGGTGTTGACCGTGACGAACGACTGGTCCCGCGCGATCATCGCGGCCGCGCGGCGCAGGATCATCGGGTCGAACACGACGTCGCCGTTCATCCAGAGGACGCCCCCGGGGCCCGAGGCGCGGAGGGCGCGGAGCAGGCTCTTGGACGTGTTGGTCTGGTCGTACTGCTCGTTGTAGATGTACTCGGCGTCGGGGAAGGCGTCGATGATGTGGTCGAGCTTGTAGCCCACGACGATGCTGACCTTGGCGTCGTCGCCGAGGCCGAAGCGGATGTTGTCGAACTGCTGGCCCATGATCGTGCGGCCGTCGCTGAGCTCGGTGAGGGGCTTGGGGAGGCTGCGTCCGAGACGGCTGCCCATGCCTGCCGCCAGGATGACTACCTGGGTGGTCATGTGTTCTCCGTTCGATGCGGGGTGCGGAGTCCGCTCGGGAGCCCTCCGACGTCGAGGGTTCGCCGGGACTTCACCCGCGGGTTTCCTGTTCGACACGCCGTCATGCCTCCTTCACCCTACGCCGCGGGTGGGGAAATGCGGGGGAGGCGGGAAGCGGTCGTGTCCCTTTCGTGACGTCCGGACGGTCGCGGTGCCGCGGATCGGCGCCTCGACGGGCGCTCGGGGGAGCGGTGCCCGCCGTAGCACGAGGACGCCCGGGCGGGCGCGGAGGAGGGCCTTGCTAACGTGGGCGCGTGACCGACGCCCCCGACGACACGACCTCATCCGACGCGACGTCCGACCGGTCCGCCGCGCTGCCCGACGGGGCCGCCGGCAGCCCCTCCGCGACGCACGCCGATGCCGACCGCGCCACCGACGCCGGT